>JASMLZ010000053.1 GCA_030748435.1 Gammaproteobacteria bacterium
GGAGACTCGCCGTACGCAACCAGTACAGGGTGGCTCCGGTGATATTTGTATTGCTGGAGTTGGCAACCTGTTGACCAGTTTGGCGGGTTGCTGTCAGCCTGTGCCAGGGGATGATATAGCCGGTTTTATTACCCTTAACCGTGGAGTTTCCGTGCACCGTCAGGATTGTCACAATATTATTAATCTGGCAGATAAGGAGCAACATCGTATCATTAGTGTTGACTGGGCTGATCAGAAAGAGCAGACCTATCCTGTGGATATTGTGGTAGAGGCTTTTGATCGTGCTGGCTTGATCAGTGATGTGATTCTTATTCTGGGTCAGGAGAAGGTCAATATTTGCAGTATGAATACGGTAACTGACAGCAAGTCCAACTCGGCTACGATGAGTTTTACTATTGATATCCCGCGGTTGGAATTGCTGGGTCGCATTATGGACAAGATAGGGCAGTTGGCTAATGTGTTGGATGTAAGGCGTCAAAAGGATGGCTGATCAGGCTATGCAACGGCTACTCGATATTATGCTGCAATTACGTGATCCAGAAACAGGCTGTCCCTGGGATTTAAAACAGGATTATCAATCGATTTTGCCCCATACTTTGGAAGAAGCATACGAAGTAGCCGATGCCATTGAAAGTGGTGATCGCCAACAGTTGCGTGATGAACTTGGTGACCTGCTATTTCAAGTGGTGTTCTATTGTCAGTTGGCGCAAGAAGAGGGGGCTTTTGAATTTGCCGATGTGGCTAACACCATGGCAGATAAACTACTGCGTCGTCACCCCCATGTGTTTGCTGATGCTACGGCTGACGATAGTGCAGGCGCCTTGGCCAATTGGGAAGCAATCAAAGCTGGCGAGCGTCAGGCTAAGGCCCAATATTCTGTGCTTGATGATATTCCCCGTGCGCTACCGGGCTTACAACGTGCTGCCAAGTTACAGCAACGGGCTGCTAATGTGGGCTTTGATTGGCCTGTGGTGGAGCAGGTGCTGCACAAGGTGGATGAGGAAGTAGAGGAGTTGCATAACGCTTTTGCTGATGGTGATATGGCCCATGTGCTGGAAGAACTTGGGGACCTGATGTTTGTGGCAGTGAATTTATCTCGCCACCTTAAGACCAGCCCCGAACAGGTTATGCGGGCGGCTAATGAAAAGTTTGAATTGCGCTTCCGGCATATGGAAGCAGCGCTGCAGGCGCAAGACAAGGACTTGTCGGAGTTGGATCTTGAGGCTATGGAATTGGCCTGGCAACAAGCCAAACAGCAATTACATAACGCCTAGTATAGAGGAATACTTAGGTTGCATAGCACTGTTGGCTGAATTTAGGTAAACTACGCCACCCGTTTCCGGTTTGGAGATGGGAGGGAAGGTGGGTTTCTTCATTAGCTCTGTTAATTTTTTCTGTAATAACAGAATGATAGCTTTGTATAAGCCGGACTTTGTGGTGTGACAAGGCAAGGTTCTGAGCGGGCTAATGAAGGCGCCTCAATAGTTTATACCTGTATGACACTGGTTAGTAACAGGCCAACAGTTTTGTAAAAATATTTGGAGTATCATAATGCGACTAATCCTTTTGGGCGCCCCCGGCGCAGGCAAGGGCACACAAGCTCAGTTTATTACTGAAAAGTATGGCATTCCGCAGATATCTACTGGTGATATGCTGCGGGCCGCGGTACAAGCAGGCACTGATTTGGGTAAAGCCGCCAAAAAAGTTATGGACGCAGGTGAACTGGTTTCTGATGAGTTGATTATTAATCTGGTAAAAGAACGTATAGGCCAAGATGACTGTGCCAACGGCTTTCTGTTCGATGGTTTTCCCCGTACCATCCCCCAAGCTGAAGCATTGCAGACATCTGGTGTGGTGATTGATGCGGTAGTTGAAATTGATGTGGCTGATGAAGAAATTATTAAACGCATGAGTGGCCGTCGTGTCCATTCGGGCTCTGGGCGTACCTACCATCTGGTATATAACCCGCCCAAGGTAGCAGGTAAAGATGATGTGACTGGCGATGAGCTGGTGCAGCGTCCCGATGATCAGGAAGACACTGTGCGTCAGCGGCTGCAGGTTTATCATCAGCAAACAGCACCTTTGGTTGATTTCTACAAGGGTCTGCAGGCAACTGCAGCAACGACTGCTCCTGCCTATCACTATGTGCCGGGCGTTGGCGGTGTCGAGGATATTAAACAGGCCGTTTTTGCGGCTCTGTAACCGAGCAGTCTATGTCCAACCTGCTTGCCCTTGATACCTCTGGCAATAGTTGCAGTGTAGCCCTGTTATACCAACCTGCCGGGCAGGTTGGTCAGGTTGTTGCTCGGCATGAAGCAGCACAGCGTTCCCATACTCAACGCTTGTTGCCCATGATTGCAGAGGTTCTGCAAGAGGCTGGTATCAAACAGTCACAACTGGATGCCATTGCCTATGGCCGTGGACCTGGTTCCTTTACGGGTATCCGTATCGCTGCAGGTGTCGCCCAGGGCTTGGCATTTGGCCTGGATATACCTTTAATCCCGGTTTCGACGTTGGCGGCCATGGCCCTGCAAGCCCAACAAGCACACCCTGACTGTGTTTATTTATGTACTTTGGATGCGCGCATGAATGAAGTTTATGCAGGCACCTATGGGGTTGATATGCAGGCACCGGATCTGGTCACCATACTAGCCCATGAACAGGTGCTGCCCCCGAGTCTGGTAGCTATACCTGAACAACCATTTGTGGTTTGTGGTAGCGGTATGCAAGTAGCCGATTTTCCTGTTCATATTGTGGGTCAGGCACGCGCTTGTATGCCAGATATGGAACCAATGGCTCAACATATGGTGGCTTTGGGTGTGGCTCAGTTGGCCCAAGACAAGGGCCAGTTGCCGGAACATGGCTTGCCCGTTTACTTGCGTGATGAAATCACTTGGCAAAAATTACCCCGTTATCAATAAGCCTATAGTTGCTTTATACTTGAGTACGCTTAAGTACTCTTATTAATGGCCTTGTCGCTGACTTGGCAAGTGCGAATTGAATATATTATGGATTGGTTACAAGTCTCTATTATTGCCCTTATTCAAGGGGTGACAGAATTCTTACCTATTTCCAGCTCCGCTCATCTGCTCTTTCCCAGTTTGCTTTTTGGTTGGTCTGATCAGGGGCTGGCCTTTGATGTGGCGGTCCATCTGGGCAGTCTGTTAGCTGTATTATTTTATTTACGTCAGGATTTGTATGCCCTGTGGCAGGGCACGTGGCAATGGTTATTGGGTAAGGGCTGGAACCAGCATGCCTATATGGCCCTGTTGCTGGTATTGGCTACTATTCCTGCTGTTATAGCCGGGTTGGCTTTTAAAGGCTGGATTGAGGTGCATGCTCGCTCCCTATGGGTAGTGGCCATCACGACGATTGGTTTTGGCTTACTGTTAGGTTGGGCAGACTGGCGGGCCCGTTGCCAGCAGCAACTATCTCATATGGGCTGGCAGCATGCCTTGATTATTGGTTTGGCACAGGCTTTGGCACTAATACCGGGTACTTCACGTTCCGGCATTACCATGACTGCAGCTTTGGCTCTGGGCTATCAGCGTGAAGCGGCTGCCCGCTTTTCCTTTTTAATGTCCATTCCGGCGATATTGGCAGCCTCCTCGTTGATGCTGGTGGACCTTGGCCAGCAAGCTGCCGCTGTTGATTGGCAATCTATGTGTGCGGCTTTGCTGCTGTCGGCCGTTAGTGCCTGGCTGTGTATCGTCTTGTTTATGAAGATTATCAGCCGCATGGGCATGTGGCCCTTCGTAGTCTACCGTTTGCTTTTAGGTGCTGGTTTAATATGGCTGCTGGTCAACTAGAAAAGCTATCTGTATATAGCCGAGAAAGTGACCCTTTAGCCCAGCAATTGGCTATTGAGTTAGGTCTGCCTCTGGTAACAGATATGCCTGACAGTGGTCTGGTACTAGCCTATGATGACTTGGGTTTGCATATATTTCCTGCCAATGGTCGCAGCGGTCCTGTTCGGGTTGATTATACGGCGGGTAAAAGCCGCCATCGCCGACTTTATGGTGGCGGTAAAGGGCAACAAATTGCCAAAGCTATTGGCGTGCAGGGTGCAATAAGACCACGCGTGCTGGATGTGACGGCAGGTTTGGGTGAAGATGCCTTTGTGCTGGCCAGTCTTGGTTGTCAGGTGCAGTTGGTAGAGCGACAGCCAATAGTGCGAGCTCTGTTAGCTGATGGTTTGTCTCGTTTACAGGCAGATAAAGATTTGGCTCAGCTTGGACGGCGACTGCAATTGTTGCCGGGTAATGCTGAACAAGTGATGCAGTGCTGGGTTGCTGAGCCGTTGCCGCAGGTGGTCTATCTGGATCCTATGTTTCCCCACACGGGCAAGTCGGCTCAGGTGAAGAAGGAGATGGCCTTGTTTCGCACACTAGTGGGGGCGGATCTTGATGCTGATTTGCTCTTGGCTCCAGCGTTAGCGCTGGCCACCCATAGAGTGGTAGTCAAGCGTCCTCGACTGGCTCCGGTTTTGGCGGCACAGGAACCCACTTATAAACTGACAGGCAAAGCCAACCGTTTTGATATTTATGTCAAGGCATCATTCAATGCCAATAGTCAAAGCTTTTAGCTGCGGCGAGATTTAATAGTGTGGGGGCTTTTCATCGGCTGGTGGGGCAGTATGCCCAGCAGACATATGTTGGCGCATATTCTTCACTTGTTGCGCTAATAGTTCCAGACTGCGTTGCAAGCGGGCCATATCCAGCTGTTGCTGGCTTAGGCTGGCATTCAGGTTGTCTATGGTTTGTTCCTGAAAAGCGAGTTGTTCTTGCAGTTCAGTAATTGCTGGGTCTTGGGACATGCTATTGGTTACCTAAAAAGAAATCGACAGATTACTGACTAAAGTTTGATAACAGTGGCTTTTTTCGATAATCTACATCGATTGTACAGGCTATTGTTCTGACAGGGAAACTGCATTTTCGAGTTACCGGTGTCATCGCGTTTTTTGCCCTGAGGGATGAAGCTTTCAAAACGTAGCAAAGTGCAATATATAATAAATAACAAACTATAAGAGATTTTGAGTCAAAATGAGAAAATTGCTGTTGTCCTATAGCTTTATTGTCAGCCTTTTGGCGGCAATAGCGACACCTTATATTCTAGATAATGTTATTCCCGGAACTAATTTAACAAATCAGTTGCCTTTATCTATTGGTACATGTTTTGTATTGTTTTGGGTTGTCAGTTTGGTAGTTGGGGTTAAATTTGTGGCCCCTGGCGATGCTGAAGAAGCGACCTGGATTGAAGATGAAGACGACCCCAGCCGTGAGTCAGGAACGGTTAAATGGTTTAATGTAACCAAAGGATTTGGATTTATCACCCGCGATCAGGGAGATGATGTGTTTGTCCATTTTCGTTCTATCCGTGGCAAGGGGCATCGCTCTTTGTTGGAAGGCCAGCGGGTGCGCTTTGCAGTGACTGAAAGTGATAAAGGTATGCAGGCGGAAGATGTTTCAGTGGTCGGTTAGTCTGATTAGTTGAGGCTTGTAAAAACCACCTTTATAGGTGGTTTTTTATTTTTACAAAAAGACAAATAATGATTGACAAAAATCTGGAAAATCAATAGTATACGCGTCTTGTTGATGCGGGGTGGAGCAGCTTGGTAGCTCGTCGGGCTCATAACCCGAAGGTCGTCGGTTCAAATCCGGCCCCCGCTACCAAATACATAAACCCTAGTGAACTTTCACTGCAGTTTTTTTATGCCTTCGGTTTACGAGCCCGACAGCTCGTGCTCAGCTTTTTACCTTGTGCGGTCAAGACCGGCGAAGATCGTTGGTTCAAATCCGGCCCCCGCTACCAAATACATAAACCCTAGTGAACTTTCACTGCAGTTTTTTTATGCCTTCGGTTTGCTGCTCAAGTGATGCTTGATATTTATAACTGGCTCAGTCTTGTAATGCTTTGACAAGGTACTCAAGGCCATTGGTTTTGAGTTCCAGAGCCAGTTGCATATATTCACCAAGCTGGCCTTGGGGGAAACCTTGTCGAGCAAACCAAAGCAAATAGGTTTCTGGCAGATCGATTAGGTAGCGCTCTTGGTATTTGCCAAATGGCATTTTGGTTTTGGCGAGTTTGGACAGGTTCTCTGGTGTCATTTATGCTTTCCAGCAGTCCAGTTGAATGCTGCAATTGCCAGTTGCACTGGATAGCCAGATCTCTTCATCCTGAATAGTTGCTTGAATAGTCATGCTGCGTGCTGCCAGATCAGTCAATTGCTCCACTTGCCCAGCAGGCAGGTTATACACATGTAGGTTATCTATGCTGTGTACCTTGTTTTGCATTTGTTGCCACCAAATATCAGCGCTATTGCCGCTGTAGGTGTACAGATGCACGTTCTGGCTACGACCACAGGCTTTGCGTATGCGTTTTTCATCAGCCTGACCAAGTTCAATCCAGACCTCAATTTCATCACTCAAAGACAACTGCCATAAGTCAGGCTCATCATCGGTGCTCAAGCCTTTAGTGAAGCTAAGGTATTCATTGGCATGACGGATAAACGCTAATATGCGCACCATCATGCGTTGTTCGTTCTCAGAGGGGTGGCGCGCTATGGTGAGATGGTGATTGGCATAATAGTGACGGTCCAGATCAGAGATCTGTAGTTCTGCCTTGTGAATAGTGGCTTTCTGTGCCATAGACTAAGCTCATTAGAAAAGCGTGACTATACCTGAAGGTAGTAAGAAAATCTTGGATTGGTTCAACTTAAGTGTAAATTATCCTGAAAACCTCAGTTGAACATCGGCTTTGCACTGAGCAATAAGGACTCAAAACAGGTTAGCGTTTTTGCCTTGACCTGCAGGGTGAATAGCAGCGCTGACCATGTTTATTGTATTGCCTTAGTTTAGACAAGATGTAAGCGATTAACTGAGGCTTTTGGGTTTGTGCGGGCAGTTTTTTATCTGGCATAAAAAAAGCCCGTCCAGAGACGGGCAAAGTGAGCAATCGTTATACTCATAGGAGATTCAAGTGGCTAGCCTCTTTCGCCAGATTTTCAATACCAGCCCAGTCCTGCTTGGCAACCAGGTCATTAGGAGTCAGCCAGGTACCGCCTACGCACATAACGTTGGGCAATTGCAGGAACTCTGCAGCAGTACCGGGTTTGACGCCACCTGTAGGACAGAATTTAAGATTTGCCAAGGGGCCATAGAAGGCTTTTAGTAAATCCACACCGCCCACAACAACGGCTGGAAATAGCTTAAACCTCTCGTAACCGAGCTCCATGCCGGCCATGGCATCGCTTACGCTGGCAACCCCCGGCAAAAGGGGTATAGAAGCTTGCGCACCATAGGCCAAGAGGCGGGGCGTAGCACCGGGGCTAACAATAAAGTCAGCGCCAGCGTCGATGCAGGCTTCATATTGTTCGGGTGTTGTCACCGTGCCAGCGCCAACAATGGCGTCGGGCAGGGCTTCACTAATTTGTTTAATGGCTTGCAGGCCATAGTCATTACGTAAAGTAATTTCCAGTACCTTAAGGCCGCCATTGACCAGTGCTGTGCATACTCCCAGAGCTTGTTCGGCATTATCCAGCTTGAGTACCGGAATAACCGGTGCTGCGGCGCAGATACTGTCGATACGTTGAGTGTGTTGTAACATGCGGCTCATCCTAGGCGCTCCAGTAGATGCTGATTGGTCGTTGGAGAAAGGCAAAGATTGGCATTTTACTTGGGCTGCGTAAATGCATTGCCTGTTGCAAAGTAGTGAGCTTGTCATTACCTACCAAATGCAGAAATTTATGTCTTGCCAGATGAATTTGTTGTCCTGTCCAGGTGATGCGCTGGGTGGGTTCAACAGGTGCCCTAGTGGCGTTGCAGAGCAGTGGGTTGTCGGTTGCCATTGCATGGGCGAGATTTGGGCACTGGGGGAACAGCGAGGCGGTATGACCATCGTTACCCATACCCAATATCATGACATCCACGGGGCGGGCAATAGCCTGTAACTGCTCGTGACAGGCTTGGCAGCCTTGGGTATTGCTGGCGGCACCATTGTACATGGGTATAAAGTTGGCGCTGGCGGCAGCATTTTGCAATAAATGGGCGCGCACCAGTGCGGCATTGCTGCCGACCTCGTGTTCGTCCACCCAGCGTTCGTCCACCAGAGTAATATCTACCCGTTGCCATTCTAAATCCTCTTGGCTTAAGGCCGCAAACATGGTTGTTGGTGTGCGGCCACCGGATACGGCAAGGCTGGCGCGCGGTCGGGTTGCCAAGGCCTGGCGCAGACACTCGGCCACTGCGTTGGCCAGATCTTGTGCCAACTCGATGGCGCTATCACCAGCATGCCATTGGGTGTGTTGAGGTAGATAGTCAGGCTTAGCAGTGCTCATACCAGTGGTGTCCAAAAGCGTTAATCATGTCGTAGGCAGCATGCGGGCCCTGAGTGCCAGCAGGGTAGGTATGCAAGGGTGAAGCACTTTGCTGCCAGGTAGCGCGGATTTGGTCACACCACTGCCATGCGGCTTCCACTTCATCGCGGCGTACAAATAGGCTTTGATCGCCTTTCAATGCTTCCAGCAACAGGCGTTCATAGGCATCAGGAATGCGAATATGGCCTTGTGTCTGGGCAAAATCCAGATTCAGTGGATCACGACGCAGGCGCATGCCTTTATCAATACCCTGTTCTTTAGTGAGCGTTTGCAAGGCAATGCCTTCGTATGGTTGCAGACGAATTACCAGCTTGTTTTGCGCTAATGATTCTTGATCGCTAGCAAAAATAAAGTGTCGGCTGGGACGGAAGTGAATAATGATTTCTGTCGCCTTACTACGCATGCGTTTACCTGTGCGCAGGTAAAAAGGTGTGCCAGCCCAACGCCAGTTGGCAATGTCAGCTCGTAACGCCATATAGGTTTCGGTTTGGCTTGTGGTATTAGCATCAGGCTCGTTCAAATAACCCGGGGCCGTTTGATTTTGATAATGACCATCACCATACTGACCACGTACCAGATATTGGTTTATAGTGTTTGGGTGCATGGGTTGCAGGGCCTTGAGTACGCGCACCTTCTCATTACGAATGCTGTCTGCATCCAGGCGTGAGGGGGGCTCCATGGCCACCAGACAGAGCAGTTGTAGCAGATGGTTTTGTACCATATCGCGCATCTGGCCAGCGTGATCAAAATAACCCCAGCGGCCTTCAATGCCAACTTCTTCGGCCACTGTGATTTCCACATAGCTAATATGGTCATGACTCCATAAGTCAGCAAAAATGGGATTAGCAAAGCGCAGTGCTAACAGGTTTTGTACAGTTTCTTTACCTAAATAATGATCGATGCGGTAAATTTGTTCTTCTGTGAAGAAGCTACCTACCGTATCATTAATGACCTGTGAAGAAGCCAAATCATGACCAATTGGTTTTTCCAGCACAATGCGGCTGGTAGGATCATTTAGCCCGGTAGCATTGAGGTTACTGCATATATCGCCGAAAATACTTGGCGGGGTCGCCAGGTAGTAGGTGATATGTGAACCCCAGTCTGCCAGTTTGAGTTTTAAATCCTCATAGGCCTGTGGTGCTTTCATATCCAGTTGCAGGTAATTTAGGCGTTGCAAAAAGCGCTGCTTTGTCGCACTATCAAGCTCATCGTGCGCTACAAATTTGCTGAGAGTTTGGGCAACTGCCTGAGTGAATTCCGTGTCGCTATATGGTTTGCGCGCCAGACCCAGAATGCGTGTGTCATCGGTGAGCAGGTTGGCTTTATCCAATTGAAATAAAGCGGGCAGTAGTTTGCGCAAGGACAAGTCGCCCAAGGCGCCAAATAGCACCAGAGACTGGCTATGTTCACTGCTGTTTGGGTTTACTGTCGGCATCATTTAAAATAAGGGTTTACGCGAATAATAGTTGTAATAATACTACATAATATGGGCATATAGTAGATATTAATATAAAAATGTTGGTAATATTACGTAACTATTTGTTTTATTGTGTGCAGGAGTGCAACATTTATGAGCCCAGTCGATAATTTGCTGGAACAGCTGAGTTCACAATTGGATAGCTTAAACCGATCTGAGCGTAAAGTCGCGCAGGTTATTCTAAGTGATCCTCAGTTGGCGACAGGTTTAAGTATTGCTGCGTTAGCTGAGAAGTCATCAGTATCAGAACCTACGGTAAACCGCTTGTGTCGTACCTTTGGGGTAAAAGGTTTTCCTGATTTTAAAATTCGTCTGGCCCAGAGTATGGCCAAGGGCACACCCTATATCAGCCAAAATGTTGGTATTGATGATAGCGCAGAAATATATACAGATAAAATTTTCTCGAGTTCCATGGCCAGTTTGGACGCTACTCGGCGCAAGGTGAATCCTGCCATGGTGGAAAAGGCTGTGGACTATCTGAGTCAGGCCCATCAGATATTGTTTTTTGGCATGGGTGCTTCTGGTGCCGTTGCTCAGGATGCCCAGCACAAATTCTTTCGCTTCAATATCCCCGTAGTGGCACATAACGATGCCTTGTTGATGCGCATGCATGCCGCGGCCTGTCGGCGTGGGGATGTGGTGGTATTGCTATCCTTTACCGGACGCACTAAGGAAACCATCGAAATTGCTCGTATTGCCCGTCAGGCTGGGGCCGTAACTATTGCTGTTACCGCACCTGACTCGCCTTTATCAGAATCGGTCAGTATGGCTTTGGAAATTGTGGCCCCAGAGGATACGGATGTTTATATGCCTATGCAGTCGCGCCTGATTCAATTAACCTTATTGGACGTTTTGGCTACCGGTGTTATTTTGCGTCGTGGTGAAGATTTTCAAGATCACCTGCGGGGTATTAAGCAAAGTCTGGTTGGCACTCGCTTTACTCAGAAAGATACAGATTAGCTGGGGGCAGTACTAATGAAAATACCCAATATTTGGCTTCAGACAGGCTTGGTAATATTGGTGACCTTGGGGCTACTATCAGGTTGTGTACTTACCAAGGTGGTGACGGTACCGATGCGCGTGGTGGGAGCCGTAGCATCTGCAGTGCCAGTGGTGGGCGATATGGTGGATGAAACTATCGAAGAGGTTGCTGATGGTGTGGATGAGTTGCCCCTATAAAAGACTGCTGGTAAAGCAGCCTTTTTAGCGCCTGAGTTGACGCTAGGGGGTGTTCTGATGTCCCACCGCCATGTTTGGCAAGGTAATGCCATGACCTGCACCCATTACCTTGCTGCGCAACACCAGAACCACGCTGAATCCGTCAATATAACCTGGTTGGTGTGCTAGAGTGCTTCCAGTTTGGTGCGGATTTCAGCCAGTTTTTCAGACATGACGCGTTCCAGATGTACCAGTTCCTTGGCTATATCTTCTTTGCTATGACCAGACTTTTCTTCTTCTGCCAGCTTGTTTAACTCAGTGATGGCGCGCAGCAAAAAGGGTGAGATTTCGCTCACTTCCTGCCATTGCTGGCGGCCAGAATCTACCATAACAGTGCGAGTTGAGCGGCCAAAACGGAATTTCTTGCTGCGTGGCAGAAAAGAGCCTTTTTCACGTTTATAGTAGATTTTCAGGATATCGTAGCCACCTTCCTGGCGCATGGTGTACTTGGTGATATCGACGAAACTATTGACGCCCATTTCTGACAGGGTTGGGTATAGTTTTTCATTCATAATGGTTTTCTCCTGATAGAAGACAGTATGAGGCCTTTGCACAATGGTTATTTTGTCATGGGACGGCGGTAAAAACGTATTCAAGCGGGCATTTATTATGCATAAACTCCCTCTTTGCGTGGGTTTTTGCCTGATCACAGAATAAAATTTCGGCTCGTGCCAAGCCCTCTGGTTAAATTTTTGGGTAAAAAATTAGAACTTCAGCAATTTCTTGTAGTGGGGTGTGGCTCTGGTGGCCTGACCTTGCTGGTTCGGTAGACAGCACTTGTCGGGGTGTGACAGGTGACATGTAGGAACATTATACGCTAATTGTGGTTAAAAAATAACCACTTTGCAGGGCTTTTATTAGACTTTTAGCGAATAGGTGCTATTCACAATTTTGATAGTGGTGGCGCTTGTTATTATTGCGTTATACTGGGCGTTTAACAGGCCGATTATTGTCAGGAATTTGTAGCTTATGTCAGGTGTCATCCCTATTGATGAAGGCGTGGAACGTTTGTCCTTAAAGGACTATACGGAAAAGGCTTATCTGGATTATTCCATGTACGTTATCTTGGATCGGGCATTGCCTCATATTGGTGATGGCCTGAAGCCAGTGCAACGTCGCATTGTTTATGCCATGTCTGAATTGGGTTTGAAGAATTCGGCGAAGTACAAGAAGTCTGCACGTACCATCGGTGATGTTTTAGGTAAGTTTCATCCTCATGGTGATAGCGCCTGTTACGAAGCTATGGTGCATATGGCGCAAACCTTTTCTTATCGCTATACCCTGGTTGATGGGCAGGGTAACTGGGGTTCGGCTGACGATCCAAAATCTTTTGCCGCTATGCGTTATACCGAAGCCCGCCTGACCCCTTATGCAGATGTTTTATTGGCTGAGTTAGGTCAGGGCACGGTGGATTGGGGACTAAACTTTGATGGTACCTTGAAAGAACCCTTGGTATTGCCTGCCAGAGTGCCTAATGTATTGCTGAACGGTGCTACGGGTATTGCTGTGGGTATGGCAACGGATATTCCTCCTCATAACCTGCGTGAAGTGGTACAAGCCTGTATTTATTTATTGGATAACCCTCAGGCGGGAACCCGGGATTTGTGTGAGTTTATCAAAGGTCCTGATATGCCCACTGCAGCAGAAATCATCAGCACCCGTGAAGATATCTTGAATATGTATGCAACGGGGCGTGGCAGTATTCGCATGCGTGCCGTGGTAAATAATGAAGATGGGGATCTGGTGATTGCTGCCTTGCCTTATCAGGTTTCCGGGGCCAAAGTATTGGAACAGATCGCGGCTCAGATGCAAGCTAAAAAGTTGCCTATGGTGGCCGACTTGCGGGATGAGTCAGATCATGAAAATCCAACCCGTTTGGTGGTGGTGCCACGCTCTAATCGTGTTGATACTGAGCAGTTGATGAGTCATTTGTACGCTACTACTGATCTGGAGCGTACCTATCGGGTTAATCTTAACCTGATTGGTACGGATGGGCTGCCTCAGGTAAAAGCCTTGCACAGTATTCTTGGCGAATGGCTACAGTTTCGTATGGAAACAGTGCGTAAGCGTCTGCAGTATCGACTGGATAAGGTGCTTGAGCGTTTACACTTGCTGGAAGGTCTGTTGGTTGCGTTTTTGAATATTGACGAGGTTATCGCCATTATTCGCGAACAGGAAAAACCCAAACCCGTATTGATGGAACGTTTTGCTTTATCAGAGCGCCAGGCTGAGGCCATTTTGGAACTGAAGCTGCGGCATTTAGCCAGACTGGAAGAAATGCGTATCAAAGCCGAGCAGGAAGAGTTGGCCAAAGAACGTGATGAGTTGGCATTGATTTTGGGTTCCAAGGCCCGCTTAAAAACCCTGATTAAGCGAGAGCTAACGACTGATGCCGAGGCGTTTGGTGATGAACGCCGCACACCCATTGTGCAACGATCAGAGGCCAAGGCCTTGTCAGAAAGGGATCTGCTAACCTCTGAACCGGTGACTATTATTCTTTCCAAACAAGGTTGGGTGCGCGCGGCCAAAGGCCATGAGCTGGATGCCGAGAATCTGAACTACAAATCTGGTGATGCTTATTATATGGCGGTCAAGGGCCGCAGTAATCAAAGTGTCGCTTTTATTGATGATAGCGGTCGGGCCTATGCTTTGGAGGCACATACGTTGCCTTCAGCCCGTGGTCAGGGTGAGCCCTTGAGTGGTCGCTTTAATGCACCCAGTGGTGTGCATTTTGCCGCCGCTATATGTGCTAAGCCAGAACAGTTGTTGTTGATGACTACGGATGCGGGATATGGCTTTGTAGCCAAGTTTGAAGACCTGCTCACCAAAAATAAGGCCGGTAAAGTGGCCATGAGTGTGCCCAAGGGCGGCAAGGTGCAAACACCACAGTGGATTGACAAGGTAGAAACCACCTGGTTGGTTGCTGTTAGCAATGAAGGGCGGATGTTGGTATTTCCGTTGCAGGATCTGCCACAGTTAGCGCGTGGCAAAGGTAACAAGATTATCAATATCTCGGCGGCACGGGTTGCCAGCCGTGATGAATTTATGGTGTCTGCGGCCTTGGTGCAAGAAGAGGATGAATTACTGGTGCATTCCGGCAAACGTTATTTGCGCCTCAGGGGTTCAGATCTGGTGCATTACCGAGGTGAACGCGGCCGACGTGGTAATAAGTTACCCAGAGGCTTCCAAAAGGTCGACGCTTTAGAGGTGGTGGCAAAAGAGGTGATGGTTGCAGAGTCGGTGGCCGCAGACTAGTACACCAGCACCATCTGACTGAACTCGACAATATAATATGGTTGGTGTACTACCTGCTACGCTCTGCGCCGGCCAGTAACTAGAGTGCACTAGAGTGGCCGAACGCCTGTGTTTACACTGATAAACTCTTGGAGAAGTGGTCGATTTGCATATTGAGTAGATCTTGATAATCACTGCTCAGGCGAGTCAGGCTAAAGGAGCCGTTGCCGAGCAGTTGGCAATTATCCAATTGCAAAACCCTTTGTTGCAGCTCTGGGTGGTAAGCCACCTGACGGCTGATCATCATATCGTCCAGTCGCTGTTGGCGAGATAATTCTGCGGCTTCGTTAATTAGTTCAGCCGAATCGTCCAAAGGACCAGTGTGTACCACGATCTGAATATTCAGACATGGCCGCCCGGCTATTGTGCGCTGCTGATTGTAGGCTTTATATAGGCCAAAGAAAAATTGTGCGGCGCACAGGGCATTGACACAATGAGTCATATGTTCGTGAGGTTTATCAAAGGTGACCAGTACATCGTGGTTATCTTCGGTCTCAATAGTGCCACCATAGATCGCGCAAACCTGATCTACCAGTTTTTGGTAGGCCTTTAATAGACGGTGCTTTTCATCGGCTACCATAGGCCCTTGATCGCGAGTATTGACGTTAATATAGAGCAGGCTCACCAGCGGGTTGTCATCGGCAGCACTGATTTGTGCTCTTAAGGCTTCCGGTGCAGGTGTATTAGCCAGCGTGGCCAGTGACTCACCCTCGACTGGATTGTTTGGTGGCGTGACTGCTATGGGGTCTTGTGGACTGCCAGAATATTGCAGATCATCCATGGTGACGATGGGTACATGCCGGGTAAATTCCGTATCAAGGGGCTGTTGTATACCTGGGCCAGGGCTCAACAATGGGTCGCCAATGTCGCCCAAATCAGGGCTGTCGGATAGTTCCCGTGCCAAGCTGTGTAACTCATGGTCAAACCCGTCCTGACCGTGTTCCAGAGAGCTGGCTGGAACCACTGGCAAACCAGTGCCTTGTGGCATTTCCAGCTCAAATTGGTGCTCTGTCTGGGCGTGCAGCATGCGGTTTTCGTTGACCGAATTAAAACCCAGATTCAATATACCCCACTCGTCCAGTCTCTGGTCATCAAGTGGGGGAGCACGATCATAGAGCAACAATTGTTCTTGTGCCTCGTGCAGATCCTGCATGGGCTGATATAAACGCGCGCCAAACCACCAGCCAACCACCAGACTAAGTAATCCCAAAGCCAGACTGCCGGGCCATAAAAGTTGTATCAACACTTGCCAGCTGGGTTGTAAATTAACGCTGGCAATTTTGACCTCTAGGCTGCCTAACACCACGTCGTTACTGCGAATAGTAAACTTGTCCAATTCTCGACTGCCAAGAAAGCCTGCCTTGGCTAACATCTTGCCATTGGCATTATAGATAGCGGCGCCGGTGATCGTGTCGCTGCTAATCAGCTCTTGTAAAGAAACATTCAGGCTGATTAAGTCATGACGCAGGATTAAGGGTGCACTCAGCTTGGCTAATTGACTGCCTAACTGTTGTTGTTGGTGTTGTTGCTGTTGCCCCGCTGCTGTTTGCAGATGCATATAGGTCATACTGCCGAGCGCCAGTAAGCTAAATACAAATACCGCCAGTGTTAGCAGAATAGTTTTTTGTATCAGACTGATACGCGACTGCATATGTTGGCGGAGCGTGTGTGTTCGATTAGGATTGGTCACGATAAAATTTCAAGTTATGGCGCTTGTGCAAGCCTCACATTTTACACAGGAAGTGATAAAATAATAAGTCATATTTTTAACCTGCTTTGCGCAACGCCAAAGGCAGCAACCTCAAGCCATTAATATAGCTTGCTTATCAGGGATTATAGCCATGTTTTCCAGCCTTACTTTGTTGCACAAGAATGCGGCTTTTCCTCAAGCCCTGACCGCCTTGTTGGTGCAACATGGTATTCATGTTCAACCTCGGCAATTAGCTGCAACCAAGGCTTGTCATGTATGGCAATGGGTATTCAAGACACCGTTAGCGATGACTCTTAGGCATAGTATTGCCCAGCTGCTGGCTCCAGCACAGCAGCAGGGGTTGGCTGATTATGTGCTGTACGAAGGCCAGCAAGCCCCGTCAATCAAATTAGCGGTGTTCGATATGGATTCCACTTTGATTCAGGCAGAAGTGATGGATGAGCTGGCCTATGCAGCGGGTATTGGTGAGCAGGTTGCTGCTATTACGGCCAGTGCTATGCGGGGGGAGATTGGCTTTCAAGAAAGCTTCAAACGCCGTCTGGGCCTGCTTAAAGGCTTTGACTGTAGTGATTTGGCAGCGATCTATGAGCAGATTGAATTGATGCCAGGTGCTGAACGTTTAATGCGTAATTTGCTTAAGCAGGGTGTGTATTGCGTTATTTTGTCTGGCGGTTTTAGTTATTTTGCTGATCGCTTTGCCGCCCGTTTGGGGATGCAGGAAGCCCATTCCAATCCTTTGCAGCAGGTAGAGAATAAGCTTACTGGTGACATTTCTGTGCCGATACTGGATGCCGAACGTAAACGGCAATTATTAACAGCAATCCGTACTCAATATGGTTGGCAAAGTGAGCAAACTCTGGCCGTAGGTGATGGTGCCAATGACCTGCCTATGTTAGCTGCGGCGGGTTTGGGGATGGCATTTCACGCTAAACCACTAGTTATTGAGCAGGCACCCCATCATATCAGCCATTTTGGTCTGGACAGCCTGTTATATGTGTTGGGCATGGCTGATACGGATCTGGTTTAGCCTATTGCTCTATAATCCTAGATTCCGCAGTTGACCGTGCATTCGTCTTTTAACAATATTTGATAGAAGTACCATTCACCAGTTGGGTGCAGCACTATGCGGGTTCAAGCTGGTTAAAAAACTCGTTTCAACACGCATTCAACTGCGGAATCTAGGATAATGTACAAGCTGCAATTAAGGTTTTGTAAGCTCGCCCCGGTTCTTCCTTTACCAGGCGTGGTACCAGATAGCCCGGTAATCTGGTTTGTAGTTCTGCCATAAGGTCTTGCCCTTGACGTGGGCTGACAAAGAAGTGCTGAGTCCCGGCTACGTGATCTGGCAGATGCAGATAGTAGGGCAGTACCCGGGCCTTAAATAGACGCTTGCTAAGTGCAATCAAGACGTCGGCATCGGCATTAATATGGTTGAGTAGCACAGTTTGGTTAAGCAAGCTGATGTCTGCTTGGTGTAGTTTCTGGCAGGCCTGCTCTACCGCGTCATCAATTTCCTGACCATGATTGCAATGTAATACCATGATTACCTGCAAGGGGGAGTTTTGCAAACGCTGACACAGAGCGGAGGTAATGCGGTCTGGCAACACCACTGGCAAGCGACTATGGATGCGTAAACGCTTTACTTGGGGTAGCTTCTCTATTTCGTCCAGCAGAGCAAACAATACTGGATTGGTAAGAGCCAGAGGATCGCCCCCACTTAAAATAATTTCTTCCAGATATGGATCCTTGGCCAGATGCTTAAGGCTGTCTTGCCATTGTTTACGGCTGCGCTGTTGTTCGTTATAGGGATAATGGCGCCGAAAACAATAGCGGCAATTGATGGCACAATGACCGGCTGCAATCAGCAGGGCGCGACCATGGTATTTATGTACCACTCCAGGTATGGGATTAAACTGGGCTTCGGCCAGGGGGTCGGTAATAAAATCAGGTGTGGCTATGGCTTCTGCGGCCTGGGGTAATACTTGCAACAGCAATGGATCTTGCGCATTACCAGGCTGCATGCGGGCGATATAGGCAGGTGGAGCCAAGGTGTTAAAGCCCTGTTCATCAGCCACTAGTTGTTGCATTTGTTGGTCGCTAAATTGTAATTGCTGCAGCAGCGCTTTGGGGCTGCGCACACTCTGTGCTAATTGCTGACGCCACTGCTGTTCCTCGGCGTCTTGTTCCGGGTTGAGCATAACTTGTGCGTGAGGCTCAACTTGTGCCACAGTTTCAGGTATCATTGGCTTTTTCCGTTTATACAATTAATTGAGCAACACGATGGCGAATTATAGCACTAACGAATTCAAGAATGGTCTGAAAGTCATGTTGGAAGGCGATCCATGTTCTATGGTGGATGTGGAGTTTGTGAAGCCAGGCAAAGGTCAGGCTTTTACCCGGGTGAAAATGAAGAACCTGAAAACCGGTCGCGTCTGGGAACGTACCTTTAAATCTGGCGAAAGCATTGAAAGTGCTGACGTTATGGATCGCGATATGGAGTATCTCTACACTGATGGTGAGTTTTGGCATTTTATGATGACCGATGGCTCTTACGAGCAGTTTGCCGCCGATGCCACTGCGGTGGGTGATTGCACCAAGTGGTTAAAGGAACAGGATGTCTATCTGGTGACCTTGTGGAATAGTGCTCCTATTAGTGTCTCTGCCCCCAATTTTGTGGAACTGCAAGTCACCGAAACTGATCCTGGCCTGAAAGGTGACACCGCGCAAGGTGGTAGTAAGCCTGCTTACCTGCAGACAGGGGCTATGGTACGTGTGCCACTGTTTATTGAAGAGGGTGAGATACTAAAGATTGATACTCGAACTGGTGAGTATGTAAGTCGAGCTTAAGTTTAGTCATAGCCGTTTAACCATAGCCCTCAAGCCTGATACCAATGGCTTTGGGGGTTCGGTAAAAGCTGGAGTATCCGTTGCGGCCAGTGTCGAGAGCTTGCAGAGGTGCTCTGTAGAACAACTCCCGAGTTTATGTCTATGTCAACAGAGTTATTGTGGCAGCCCAGTGCTGATCTAGCCATGCTGCAAGCAAGAGCGCAGGTGTTAGCCCAAGTGCGCAGCTTCTTTGCTGCTCGCAGAGTGTTGGAGGTGGATACACCGGTTTTATCTCATCATGGTGTAAGCGATCCTCATATAGACAGTATCAGCGCTGACTTTATCCCCCATGGTGCCAGTCAGGCACACACTATGTTTTTAATGAGCTCGCCTGAATATGCTATGAAGCGTCTGCTGGCAGCGGGCAGTGGTTGCATTTATCAGTTTGCCAAGGCATTTCGTAATGGCGAGGCAGGGCGGCGCCATAACCCTGAATTTACTATGCTGGAATGGTATCGGGTGGGGTTTGACCTTGAGCAGCTAATGGATGAGGTGGCGCAGTTGCTGGGGCAACTGTTGGCACCGCGCTTGGGGCAGTTGCAATGGCATTATCTGACTTATGTGCAGGCATTTGAACGGGTGCTGGGTGTTAATCCTATGTTGATGGACGATCAGGCCATCCAGACTCTGGCTCTACAACATGTAGAAATCGCTTTGCCTGCCGATACCCGGCGTGAAACCTGGCTTGATATATTAATGAGCCATTGTGTGGAACCAGCTTTACCCACGGCCTGTTTTGTTTACAATTACCCGCCCAGTCAAGCGGCTTTGGCTACCATTAAACAGGATGCTACGGGGCATCTGGTGGCCCGCCGCTTTGAAGTATATGTCGAGGGTTTAGAGCTGGCTAATGGTTATCATGAATTGGATGATGGCGAAGAACAGGCGCAGCGCTTTGCCGATGATAACCATGTGCGGATGCAGTTGGGTAAGCCGCCCATGCCGGCCGACCAACGCTTAATCCATGCTTTGCATGCAGGCATGCCTGCTTGTGCAGGTGTAGCCATGGGTCTGGAGCGAATCCTGATGCTGGCTTATGATAAACAGGATATTGCTGAAGTGATGGCTTTTAATCATCCATTGGCATAGTGGCGGTACTCGCCAGCATCTGACCCATACGGGTGCTAGTGCCAGGCTGTAACTCACTATTCCACTCGCAGGTATTTTTGGGTAGACAAAGTATCACTGTTGAGCCCAGTTTAAAGCGCCCCATCTCTTCTCCTTTGCGCAGGTAAATAGCTCCCTGCTCTACATATTCCCATGTATTAATCTGTCGGCCAGGTGGGCAAATCAGTCCAGCCCAAGTGGTTTCTATACTAGCCACTATCATGGCGCCTACCAGTACCATGGCCATGGGGCCGAATTCGGTCTCAAATATGGCGACCAGACGCTCGTTACGCGCAAACAGCCCGGGAACATTTTCAGCTGTGGCCTGATTGACGGAAAACAATTGCCCTGGTACATGTACCATACGTACCAGCTTACCATCACAGGGCATATGGATGCGGTGATAGTCCTTGGGAGATAGATAGATAGTGGTAAATTGCCCATCCTGAAAAGGTGCGGACCATGCCGGTTGGCCACCCAGCAAAGTGGTGACGCTAAAGTCCTGGCCTTTGGCTTGTAATATCTGCCCTGATTTAATATCACCAATCTGGCTGATAGCCCCATCCACTGGGCATGCCAGATGTTGGGGGTGAGAATCGATTTGGCGCGCATCGGTTTTTAAGCTACGGGTGAAAAAGTCGTTAAAGTTGACATAATCTTCCAGTACTTCGCGTTCAGCTTCTTGCATATTGACCTTAAACTGTTTGGCAAACAGCTTGATCAAAGGATTTTTGATTAGTGGCAGGCGGCTTTCTGCCAGTGCACCCACCAAGCGGGAAAGAAGGTGTTGGGGAACAATATATTGCAGTAGGACAAATAAACGATCTTGCATGATATTTCCTGTGTCGAGCTACTGATGAGTAACAAACTCATCCAGTGAATCTTTAATTTGGCGGTAGCTGGCTAAACGCACCGGGTCTATAGCGCCGTCTGCCAAGGCTTTGAGCAAGGCACAGCCGGGCTCGTGTTGGTGAGAGCAATTACTGAATTTACAGTAGCCCAAAAAGGGGCGAAATTCGCGAAAGCTGTCAATTAGGGTGGTGCTATCCATATGCCATAAACCAAATTCTCGTATACCCGGTGAGTCAATTAGGTCGCCACCCTTGGGAAAATGCAATAACTTGGCAGTAGTAGTGGTGTGAATACCCTGTTCATGATATTCAGAGAGTGCACTGACCTTAAGATCAGTGCCTGGTAACAGTACGTTTACCAATGATGACTTGCCGACCCCGGATTGGCCCACAAATACGCTCACTCGTTGATCAAGAATGGCAAGTAGGGCAGCCAAACCATCCTGACTTTTAGTGGAAGCTCGAATCACCCGGTAACCCAGTGCCTCATAACGTTCCAGCATAGGCTCGAGGTGAGCTTTGCTGTCAGCATCCAGAATATCGGTCTTGTTGAGTAGAATAATAGGCTCTATATCGCTGGCTTCGGCAGCCACCAAATAGCGATCGATCAAATTAGCATAAGTATGGGGTTTGGGAGCAATAGTGACGACAATTTGGTCAATATTGGCTGCCACAGGCTTGAGTTCACCGTACTTGTTGGGACGACTTAGTTCGCTATGACGTGGGTCACGAGCCACAACCACACCAGACTGGTCGGCAGCCTGCCGCCAGGAAACCCTGTCACCGGTTACCAAATTGCCCAGATTGGAGCGTAGCTTACACCGGAACACCTGCCCTTGATGTTCCCCCTGATTCGCTTCGACATCGATTTGAGAGCCATAATGCGCGACAATCAAGCCCTGTTGTTCGGGGCCAAGATCGCCATGATCAATGGCTGAATCAATAGCTTTATCCTTTTTCTGAGCGCGGGCTCGGCGCTCGGCTTGCACCTTCTCGATTTGCCACTTTTGGCGGCGGGTTAACTGTCGTTTTGCCATGTAATTGCAATTAGCCTGACTATTTGGGGTTTATTCTACCGCGAAGTGGGGCATAATTCAGGTTTTCGCCTCGATAAACCAAATTTATTGTTAATTAGCACACAGCAAGGATATAAAATGGCCAAGCATCCCCATAACCTGATTTGGATTGATCTGGAAATGACCGGTTTGGAGCCAGACTCAGATGTAATAATAGAAATTGCCACTATTGTCACCGATGCCAATCTTAACGTCTTGGCATCAGGGCCTGCTCTGGCTATCCATCAGACTGACTCGGTATTGGACAATATGAATCCCTGGTGTATCAAGCAGCATGGTCAGTCGGGACTGACGCAAAGAGTGCGAGAAAGTAGCATTAGCTGTGCTCAGGCCGAGCAGATGACGTTAACATTCTTAAGCCAGTATGTAGATGAGGGGATGTCTCCCATGTGCGGTAATAGTATTGGTCAGGATCGCCGTTTTCTTGTCAAATATATGCCCACTCTGGCGAACTATTTTCACTACCGCAACCTGGACGTGAGCACCTTAAAAGAACTGGCTCGTCGCTGGCGGCCAGAGCTGCTTGCCGGGGTCAGTAAACAAAGCTCACATTTGGCTATGGACGATATTCTTGATTCCATTGCTGAGCTGGCCTTCTACCGGGAGCATATGCTAAAGATTTAAGTTGCTTAGCGTAAATGCTTTAGCTTGCGGTCATCCATGGCCAGTAATGGTAATGGCTGTAAGGGGATAACCTGCTGAGCGCGCAGTTGCAACTGCTGCAGGGCCCATAAGATATGCTCTTGTACCATTGTCGATGAGCTTTCCATGCGAGCTTGCAAGGCCGAGATGCTGTCTGGGTTAGGACGACCATTGCCCAGCGCCACGGCGATATTGCGCAACCAGCCATCATATCCGGCTCGGCGAATGGGTGAACCCTGCGTGCGCTGGTCAAATTCTTCGGCTGACCAGTTAAATAACGTCACTAGAGTGGCTTGGTCCAGACCATGGCGTGGCTTAAAGTCAGACTCTTGTGTGGCCTGAGGGTAGCGATTCCAGGGACATGCCAGTTGGCAATCATCACAGCCGAAAATGCGGTTACCCATTAGTGGGCGTATGGCATGGGGAATGGGGCCCTTATTCTCGATAGTTAAATAAGCGATGCATTTATTGGCATCCAATACATAGGGTGCTGGAAAGGCCTTGGTGGGACACAGATCCAGACAGGCGCTACAACGTGAACAATGATCTTTGTCGTAGGGCTGGTCGATAGGTAAAGGTAAGTCAACGAAAATCTCCCCCAGCACAAACCATGATCCGGAGCGGCGATTAATCAGCAGAGTATTTTTGCCCTGCCATCCCAACCCGGCTTGCTGGGCCATGGGCTTTTCCATTACCGGGGCACTGTCGACAAACACCCGATAACCAAAGGGGCCAATCAAAGCCTCTATGGCCTTGGCCATTTGTGCCAGACGTTTGCGCACTAACTTGTGATAATCGCGGCCTAAAGCATAGCGCGCCACATAGGCTTGCTGATCATCCTGCAGACAGCTTTTGGTAGTCAGGTCAGGATCCAGATAATGCATGCTTAAACAGATAACCCGCACCGTGCCAGGCACCAATTCCGCCGCGCGATAGCGTTTGCTGCCGTGGGCTGCCATATAATCCATATCGGCGTGATAACCCTGATCAATCCAGCGCTGCAGACGCTGGCCAGCGGCTTCCAGATCCGGTTTAACCACCCCCATTTCAGCAAAGCCAAACTGTTGGGCAAGATGCCGGATTTGGGCATGCAAATCGTGCAACTGTTGTTGCTCTGCAGGTGGGATGGAGGTGGCGTTATTTGACATGGGGATATTTTACCTTGATTTGCCGTCTAAAGACTACGCACAGGTGCTTCGACAAGGTATCATGGGCGCTGGCTTTATTTAATCATTTGTTAACCCTTGGACCAGCTATACCAGATTATGACCAAACAACTGCTACTTCAAGCGCAAGGAGAAGATGCAATGGTGGCCCTTGGCCAACAACTTGGCGCTGCAACACAGGCCATAAATACCGGCTTGGTGATCTTTTTGCAGGGTGATTTGGGTATGGGTAAAACGACGTTGGTACGAGGAATAATGCGCTATTTTGGCCACCTTGGGGCGGTAAAAAGCCCAACCTATACTTTGGTTGAGCCTTATGAATTTGATCAGTTGCAGGTCAATCACTTTGATTTATATCGTCTGGGGCACGCCGAGGAATTGGAATTTCTGGGTATTCGGGACTATTTTTCTGCCACGGCTGTTAATCTTATTGAATGGCCGGATAAGGGGGCAGGCATCTTGCCTTTGGCTGATCTGATTATCACCATCACCGGTGCTGGCCCCCAAAGAGAGTTGATGTGTAATGCAGTCAGCCAGAAAGCGCAAGGTTTATTGGCGCAAATGCAGGAGGCAAGCAGTGTTTAGGTGGTCAAGCCAGTACCGCACAATGTTTCTGGCTGATAGGGGCGTAATCATGGCCCCGGCGGCATTGATGATATTGTTGCACAGCTTGCTAATCATCAGCTTATGGCTAGGGTCTGCTAACATTTGGGCCGCGGATGTAAAGAATGTGCGTATCTGGCCGGCACCAGATAGTACACGTGTGGTATTGGATATCAGTGCTCCAGTTACTTATGAAGTTATCCATTTACCAAACCCGGAACGCTTGGTCATCGATTTGCCTGCCAGTAGGTTGCAAGCGGCCTTGTCGAAACTCGAATTTAAGGGTAGCCCCATTGCCAATATTCGTTCCAGTCAGCGTCCGGATAATAAGTTACGTCTGGTGCTCGATTTGCAGCATAAGATTAATGCCAAGGTATTCGCTTTGGCGCCTAATCAGTCTTACGGTAATCGTTTGGTTATTGACCTGAACAACTATCAGATTGAGGGTGCTAAAGTTAGCTCAGCACCTAAACAACAGGTCATCAAGAGTTTGAATGTGCTCAATAGTCAACGGGATATTGTGATTGCCATAGATGCTGGTCATGGTGGTGATGATCCAGGGGCACTCGGCCCGCGTTTTGGTGGTAAGAAATTGCGTGAGAAGCATGTGGTCTTGGCTATTGCCAAGTATCTGCGGCAGGAAATGAATAGTATGCCCGGCTTTGAGGGAGTGCTGTTGCGCAGTGGTGATTACTATATAAGTTTACGAGGTCGCACTAAAAAAGCTCGTCAAGCCAGTGCTGATTTGTTTGTTTCAGTGCACGCTGATGCCTTTAAAAACAGCAAAGCCCGTGGCGCATCTGTGTGGACCTTGTCCAAGCGTGGCGCCTCCAGTGAGCTGGGTCGCTGGTTGGCGCAAAAAGAAAACAGTGCTGACCTGATTGGTGGTATTGGTGGTGTTAGTCTGGATGATAAAGAAGAAGACTTGGCCAAAACCCTACTTGATCTATCTATGACCCATAGCCAATCAACCAGTCGTGGTATTGCCCTAAGTGTGCATCGTCATCTTTCTAGGATGGCCCATATGCATAAAGATCATGTGGAACGGGCTGGTTTTGCCGTGTTAAAGTCGCCTGATATTCCATCCATATTGGTAGAAACCGGATTTATTTCCAACCCGCAGGAAGCGGCCAAGTTGCGTACCCCCAGTTATCAGCAGCAAATGGCCAAGGCTATTGCCACTGGTATTCGAGAGTACTTCTATGCCAATCCGGTGGCTAATACCTATATTGCTACACTAGTGGCAGCCAAGCGCAAACAAATAACCTACAAGGTCGTCAAGGGTGACACCTTGTCTGAAATTGCCCAGCGCTACAACACCAGTATTGGTAAGCTGCGCGCGGCCAATGCTATGGATACTAGGTCGGTGTTGCAAATTGGCCAGCAACTGGTTATTCCTACAGGATAAAATTATGTCCCGAATTCACTTGCTAAGCCCCCGTTTGGCTAACCAGATCGCTGCTGGTGAAGTGGTAGAGCGCCCCGCCTCAGTGGTCAAGGAACTATTGGAAAATAGTCTTGATGCTGGTGCCAACAAGATTACTGTGGAAGTTGATCAAGGCGGTGTCAAATTGATACGTATTCGTGACAATGGGTATGGCATTGAAAAAGATGATTTAGCCTTGGCCCTAAGTCGTCATGCTACCAGTAAAATCACGAGTCTGGATGATCTGGAAGCAGTAAGTAGCCTGGGCTTTCGTGGCGAAGCCTTGGCTAGTATCAGCTCTGTGGCACGTCTTACCCTGACGTCCAATACACAGCAACAGGACACTGCTTGGCAAGTTTGCACGGAAGGTCGTGATATGGCGGCCCAGATGCAACCTGCGGCCCATCCCGTTGGCACCAGTGTTGAAGTGCGGGATCTGTTTTTTAATACCCCGGCCAGACGTAAGTTCTTGCGCACGGAAAAGACTGAATTTGGCCATCTGGAAGAAGTTATAAAACGTTTGGCCCTGAGTCGTATGGATGTGGCTTTTCAACTTAAGCACAATGGCAAAGTTATTCACAACCTGCACCCCGCAGATCAACAGGTAGCACAGGAAAAGCGCGTAGCGAGTGTTTGTGGCCCAAATTTTATGCCCCAAGCCGTACATATTGAAATGGAAGCACCGGGTCTGCGCATTTGGGGTTGGGTGGGGTTGCCAACCTTTTCCCGTAGTCAGGCGGATTTGCAGTATTTCTTTGTTAATGGCCGCGTGGTACGCGATAAACTGGTCAGTCATGCTGTGCGTCAAGCCTATCGTGATGTGCTTTATCATGGTCGTCACCCGGCTTTTGTTTTGTATCTGGAATTGGATGCAGCCACTGTGGATGTCAATGTGCACCCCACCAAAAATGAGGTGCGTTTTCGTGATGGCCGTTTGGTACATGACTTTATTTTTCGTTCCCTGCATAAGTCCCTAGCCGATGTGCGCCCGGAGGTGCCCACGGCTGGTGGTTTGAGTGAACTGGGCATGCTGCCAGTCAAGCAGCCTGCTGAGGGCTTGGAAGCGGGCGTGTTTGCCGGGCAAAACCACTTGGCTATGGCGGCAGATGGCAACACAGGCGGTGCACCGACTGCATTGATGGCCGGCGTTAATAACTACCCCCCACTGGCTACTTCCAGCCCTCGGCAGATGCAAGAGCAGGCACAGGTTTACGCGCAGTTACATGGCCAGACTGGTGGTGCCGATATGGCAGCGCAGAGTGAGCAGGTAGATCCTGTTACTGGCGAGGTAATGGTGCCGCCCTTGGGCTTTGCTGTAGCACAACTGCATGGCATCTATATTCTGGCCGAAAATATGCAAGGTCTGGTACTGGTGGATATGCATGCTGCCCATGAGCGTATTGTCTATGAACAGATGAAAACCGCTTTGCAGGAACAAGGGGTGCGAGCCCAGCCTTTGCTGGTTCCCTTGTCAATGGTAGTTAGTGGTCGCGAAGCCGATCATGTGGAGACCTGTGAGGATGCGTTTGCTGAATTAGGTCTGGTTATTGACCGCGCCGGCACCGAGAACCTGATAGTACGTCAGGTTCCCAGTGTACTGCAGCATGCGGATATTGAGCAGTTGGTGCGTGACGTTTTGGCTGATGTGGTCACTTATGGCAGCAGTGATCGTATCCGTGCTGCGCATAATGAATTGTTGGCGACCATGGCTTGTCATGGTGCCGTACGCGCCAGGCGCAAGCTGTCAATTACCGAAATGAATGCCCTGTTGCGTGATATGGAACGTACAGAGCGCAGTGGTCAGTGTAATCATGGTCGCCCCACCTGGACTCAGTTAAGCCTGGCCGAGCTGGATAAGCTATTTTTGCGGGGACAATAATGACCAACAAGTTACCACCAGCTGTATTTCTTATGGGGCCAACTGCCGCAGGTAAAACGGATCTGGCAGTGGCGTTGGTACAACACAAAAATTGCGAAATTATATCGGTCGATTCTGCCCTTATTTACCGGGATATGAATATTGGTAGCGCCAAACCGGATGCGGCAACCTTGGCTCTTGCACCCCACCACTTGATTGATATACGGGATCCATCGGCAGCATACTCGGTGGCCGAGTTTTGTGCCGATGCTTTGGCACTTATGGCGGAAATTACCGCCCGTGGTAATATTCCTTTACTGGTGGGTGGTACTATGATGTACTACAAGGCACTAATGGAGGGTTTGGCTGATTTGCCGGAGTCAGATGCTGCCATTCGGCAGCAACTGGAAGCAGAGGTGGCGACCCAGGGAGTGCCGGCTTTGCATGCCAGATTGGCACAGGTTGACCCAGTTGCCGCCCAACGTTTGCATGCTACGGATAGCCAGCGTGTACTGCGTGCTATGGAGGTTTACCTGTTAACGGGCGAAACTCTGAGTAGTCATTGGGCCAGACAGCAGGCGTATAGCTTACCGTATAATGTTACTTCCATAGGACTTTGGCCTCCCGAACGGGCTGTTTTGCACCAGCGGATTGCACAAAGGTTCCAACTGATGTTGGAACAGGGATTTGAACTGGAAGTAACCGCTTTACGCGCGCGTGGCGATCTTGCCTTGTCCATGCCTGCGATGCGTTGTGTGGGGTATCGGCAAATGTGGCAATATCTGGATGGTGACTATGATTATGACACTATGGTGCATAAAGGTGTGGTTGCCACTAGACAATTAGCTAAACGGCAACTGACTTGGCTCAGAAGTTGGCCGGATTTACACTATTTTGACAGTCTAGACGACAAATTGGCATTCACTGTAGCGCAATTATTCGATAGAATGTCCAGATAAGAATTGACCCCCAATGTTGGGTTGTTAATTTCACCCGTGGCAGCCAGATTTTTTAATCGCTGCATGCACTCTGATAGGTGCAAAATTTAAATATAAAGGAGTTACTAATGTCAAAAGGGCAAAGCCTACAAGACCCTTATCTGAATGTTCTGCGCAAGGAGAGAGTACCTGTTTCCATTTTCCTGGTGAATGGTATCAAGCTGCAAGGCCAGATTGAGTCTTTCGACCAATTCGTTATTTTATTGAAAAATACCGTCTCACAAATGGTATATAAGCACGCTATTTCTACCGTAGTACCTGCACGTCCTGTAAAGGTGCCTACTGAAGAAGAAGTGGGTTAAATTAATTCAGTGCACAGACTCTACAGTGAACATCTGCTTACTGGTGTTCGTGTTGCTAAACGAGCACCTTAGGGTGCTCGATTACATTTAGGTCAAACTATTGTTTTTTGAACGTCATGATGGAGGCGAGCGCGCCATACTGGTTCACATGGAAATGGGACAGGAAGGTGAGCGTGAAGATGCCAACGAATTAAAAGAACTGGTTTTGTCGGCGGGTGCCGAACCGATGGTTATGATTGGTGGTGCACGTTCACACCCGCACCCAAAAACCTATGTTGGTTCTGGTAAAGTTGAAGAAATAAGCCATGCCGTAAGTGAGCATCAGGCTGAGATCGTTATCTTTAACCACACCCTGAGTCCGGGCCAGGAGCGCAATCTGGAAAAGGAGTTTCAGTGTCGGGTGCTGGATCGTACGGGCTTAATTCTGGATATTTTTGCTCAGCGTGCACGCACGCACGAAGGCAAGCTACAGGTTGAGTTGGCGCAGTTGCAGCATATGTCTACCCGTCTGGTGCGTGGTTGGACTCACTTAGAACGGCAAAAAGGTGGTATCGGTTTGCGTGGTCCAGGTGAAACGCAATTGGAAACTGACCGCCGTTTGCTGCGTGCACGTATCACTTCTATACTTAAACGCTTGCATAAAGTGCGTAAACAACGCGAGCAGGGACGCCGGTCGCGGCGGCGCGCCGAGGTGCCTACCCTGTCATTAGTGGGTTATACTAATGCCGGTAAGTCCAGCCTGTTCAATCGTATCACGGTTGCTGATGTGTATGCAGCGGATCAGCTATTTGCTACTTTGGACCCGACTTTCCGGCGGCTTGAAATTGCTGATGTGGGCCCCACTATATTGGTGGACACAGTCGGTTTTATTCGTCACCTGCCTCACAAACTGGTTGACGCATTTCGCGCTACCTTGCAGGAAACGGCCGAGGCATCATTATTGTTGCATGTGGTTGATGCCAGTGATGATATGCGCGATGACAATATTACGGAAGTCAATGAAGTATTACAGGAAATTGACGCCTTGGAATTGCCAACCTTACTGGTTTACAACAAAATAGACCGTTTGCAGGATAGTCAGCCGCGGATTGACTATAATGCTCAAGGTAAGCCGGAACGGGTGTGGTTATCTGCCTTGACTGGTGTGGGCAGTGAATTATTGTTGCAGGCCATACAGGAATTGTTAGGTGATACAATGTACACTGGGCAATTAAGTCTGCAGCCCGAGCAGGGTCAAATGCGAGCACAAATGTATGCTCATAATGCGGTGCTGCAAGAAAATGTTGATAAAAATGGCAATATGGTATTGGATGTCCGTTTGCCGGAAAAAGAATTTTTACAAATACTGAATAAACTGAGTATAGATCCCGAGCCGTTTGTGGGCAAACCCAAACAGCCTTGGGAACACTAGATTAATTGTTAGCCTCTAAAGGAGACGACTATGGCCTGGAATGAACCGGGTAATAACGGCAAGGATCAAGATCCTTGGGGAAATCGTGGCTCAGGTGGTTCAAATCAGGGGCCACCTGATTTGGATGAGGCCCTGGGTAAGTTGGTAGATAGGATTAACGGCCTGTTTGGTGGGAATAGTGGCAAACGCAGTGGCGGTGGCCAGGAACCTGCCGCACCCGCACCCAGCGGCAAACTGATACTGGTGATACTGGCGGTGGTTGCTGTGGTTTGGGCCGGTATGGGTTTTTATACGGTTGACCAGCAGGAACGTGCAGTAGTGCTGCGCTTGGGTAAGTATCTGGAAACGGTGCAGCCAGGTTTGCAATGGAATCCACGTCTGGTTGATGACGTTACCAAGGTCAATGTGACAGCGGTGCGTAACCACGATCACGTGTCCCTGATGCTGACCAAGGACGAGAATATTGTTGAGGTTGGCTTGTCCGTGCAATATGTGGTTTCCAATCCTAAAGATTTCCTGCTGGAAGTGCGCTCCCCTGAAAATAGCCTGGCTCAGGCTACTGAGTCAGCTCTGCGTCATGTCGTAGGTAGCTCAAAGATGGATGATGTATTGACCGAAGGCCGAGCTATTTTGGCTGATCAGGTGCAAGCCCGTTTGCAGACCTATCTGGACAGCTATCAGACTGGTCTGGAAGTAAGCAAGGTCAATATTGAGAATACCAGTGCCCCTTCACAAGTGCAGGACGCTTTTGATGATGTTATTAAGGCTCGGGAAGATGAGCAAAGGGTGAAGAACGAAGCGCAAACGTACGCCAATGGCATTGTGCCTGAGGCCCGCGGTAAGGCTCAGCGTATGATGGAAGAGGCCAGTGCCTACCGTGAAGAGGTGGTTGCCAAGGCCGAAGGTGAGGCGACGCGCTTTACCAAGTTGCTAACTGAATACCAAAAAGCTCCGGAAGTGACACGCGAACGTTTGTATCTGGTGGCCATGGAGGATGTTTTATCCAACAGCGCCAAGGTGTTGGTAGATGTTGAAGGTGGTAACAATATGATGGTATTGCCACTGGATCAGATTATGAATAGCGCCAAACGTGGTACAACGAACTTTGGCGGTAACACGGCAAGCAGTGCTGATATTGACCAGATTACCAATCAGGTTATTCAGGAACTGGGCACGCGTACCTCTACTCGCATCAGCACTAGGGAGTCCCGTTAATATGAGATCTCGTACTTTATTTAGCCTTATAGGCCTGTTTATTGCCCTGCTGATTGTTTCCTCTTCTCTTTTTGTAGTGAAGGAAACTGAACGTGCCATTATGCTGCGTTTTGGTGAAGTGGTGCAGTTTGATATTGAACCGGGTCTGCATTTTAAGATCCCCTTTGTTAATACCGTGCGCAAGTTTGATGCCCGGGTTTTAACCCTTGATGCCCGTCCCCAGCGTTATCTGACACTGGAGAAGAAAGGTTTGATTGTCGATTCCTTTGTTAAGTGGCGTATTCAGAATGTGGCGGATTACTATACGGCTACCTCGGGCATTGAAAATACCGCTGCCAAGCTGTTGGCATCACGTGTGGATACGGGTTTGCGTAACCAGTTTGGTGAACGTACTCTTACCGAGGTGGTGTCTGGTCAGCGTGATGAGTTGATGAACGAATTGCGTGAAGAGTTGAACACGGTAGTCATTGACGATATGGGCATCGAAGTGGTAGATGTGCGGGTTAAACGCATTGATTTGCCTCAGGAAGTCAGCCAGTCCGTATATGATCGTATGCGCACCGAGCGTGAGCGTGAAGCGCGTGAGTTGCGCTCTGAAGGTAAGGAAAAGGCCGAAGGTATTCGGGCCGATGCTGACCGTCAGCGCACGGTAATTATGGCCAACGCTTATCGTGATGCGGAACTGATCCGCGGTGATGGCGATGCGGTGGCAGCAGCTACCTATGCTCAGGCATTTAATCAGGACCCTGAGTTCTACAGTTTTTATCGTAGTTTGGATGCCTACCGCAATACCTTTGGTAACGGCGGCGATATGATGCTGATAGAACCTGACAGTGAGTTCTTTAAATACCTTGGGCAGTCCAAGGTGCAGTAAAATTAAGAGTTAAATGCAAGTCTATGGTTTTAGACTTGCCTAAAACCAAGAGGGGGAGCGGATCTTATTTGACCATACACTGGACAAAAAGCATCGCTCCCCTTTTTAATGAGGAAAATTCCTGAAAACCAACTTCGCCCCTGATATTCAGGATTATCTACAGTCCCTGTGGTTAACCAAGGGCTTAAGTGATAATACGCTGGAAAACTATGGTCGCGACCTGACTAGGTTTAGCAAGTGGTTGCAACCCCATGGTCGGGGTTTAATGCAGGCCAGAGATATGGATGTGCTGGGTTATTTGGCTGATTTAAGTGCCACAGGTGCTAAACCAGCCAGTGTGGCCCGGCATTTGTCCTGTTTAAAAGGTTATTTTCGCCAGCAGGTGCGGGATAACTGCTTGTCTGTGGATCCAACTGCCTTGGTGCAGGCGCCAAAAATGGGCCGGCCACTACCCAAGTCCCTGACCGAAGCCGAAGTAGAAGCCTTGTTGGCCGCGCCTGATACCAATACCGCTCTGGGATTGCGCGACCGGGCTATGCTGGAACTGCTATATGCCAGTGGTTTAAGGGTGAGTGAACTGGTGGGCTTGGAAACCAGTCAGGTAAAACTTAATCTGGGCCTTGTGCAGGTTATGGGTAAGGGGTCCAAGGAACGTCTGGTGCCCATGGGTCAAGCAGCTCAGGATTGGCTCGAACGCTATTTAAAAGGTGCCCGTTTGGAGTTGCTGGGAGCAGGGGTAAAGAGCGTGCTTTTCCCCAGTCAGCGTGGTGGTCAGATGACCCGGCAGACCTTTTGGCATCGTCTCAAGCAGCATGCTCAAACAGCAGGTATCGACAAGCCTTTATCTCCCCATGTGGTGCGCCATGCTTTTGCCACCCATTTGTTAAATCATGGTGCTGATCTGCGCGTGATTCAAATGTTGCTTGGGCACAGTGATTTATCCACCACACAGATATATACTCATGTAGCAAACCACCGTTTGCAGGAACTTCATCAACAACATCACCCCCGGGGTTAATTCTTATGTTTTTTAAGCGTTTATTTAGTGTTATTTCCTTGTCATTATTAGGCTTAACAGTATGGGCAGATGACTACGCCAATCTGCGTGCCAGTGTGGCGCGCCTGGATGCCAATTTACAGGTTATGTCGGTGAGTGAAACTCCGATGTCCAGTATTTATAAGGTGGTGATCAGCACCGGCGAAACCCTTTATATGAGCACAGATGGCCAGCACTTTCTGGTGGGTAATATGTATCAAAACCTGCAGGGTGGTGAACTGGTAAATTTGACCGAGGTGGATAAACAACAAGACCGGGCGCTGGGTATGCAAAGTGAAGCAGCGCAGCAAGCCTGGGTATTTAAAGCCGTAGGTGAAACCAAAGCCAGTATTAGTGTATTTACCGATGTTGACTGTTTCTATTGTCAGAAGCTGCATCAGGAAATGGATGCGCTTAATGCCCTGGGTATTGAGGTGCGTTATTTGGCCTTTCCCCGTGCCGGCCTTGGTTCTTCATCCCATCAAGTACTGGCTGATGCCTGGTGTGCGGAAGATCCTAATGCTTTTCTGACCAAAGCCAAACAACGTGCACACGATCGTTTGTCTGCTCTGCCTTCTCCGGCAGCCTGTGATAACCCAGTGGCAGATCATTATGCCTTAAGTCAGCAAATGGGATTGACTGGCACACCTGCCATTATTTTAGCTTCAGGTGAATTGTGGCCAGGCTATCTGCCAGCAGATGAACTGGCCAGACGTTTGGGTATTAATTAGCCCGTGGACAGCCTGTTCTACTATATTGCCAAATTGGCCTGGTTGCTGGTTGCTGTGGATAGCTTGTTGCTAATATGGTTGGCTTTGGCGGTGGTTTGTTGGTACTGGGGCAGGTTGCCTTGGGCTAAGGGTTTAACCGGCAGTTTGCTGTTGGTGTTATTGGGTATTGGTCTGTTTCCGGTCGGTGAATGGGCGTTGTTTAGTTTGGAAAAGCAGTATTCACCAGGTATTCTGCAAGTGGAAAAAGTGGATGGTGTGGTGGTGTTGGGCGGTGGTGAACGCAATGCCCAATCCTTTGCCTGGGGGCAGGCCAGTCTGGGTGATGCCGCTGAGCGGCCTATGGTATTATTACAAATAGCCAGGCAGCTACCCGCCTCCGTGCCCATTGTATTTACCGGTGGTACGGGAAAAATGAGTGATCAGGGCATGTCAGGTGCCGAGGTGATCGCTATGTTGTTGCAGGATCATGGTATCGAATTATCACGTATTCTGTTTGAAGATCAGTCGCGTAATACTCTGGAAAATGCCGTGCTGACCAAGGCATTAGTGCAACCGCAAGTTGCTGAAAATTGGTTGTTGGTCACCAGTGCCTTTCATATGCCGCGTGCCATGGCGGTGTTTTGTAAGGCCGATTGGCCAATGCAGGCTTATGCGGTTGATTTTCGTAGTCGTAAAGATAAGTTATGGCGCTTGGATTGGGATTTTGCCAGACACTTATATAATTTGAATTTAGCTTACAAGGAATGGTTGGGTATTGTTGCCTATAAGGTGGCTGGAAAAAGTTGTTAGTCGAAGCCCTTAGTCAGACGACAATGCTCAGCATAGTAAGGAGCCGTTAATGAAATCAGTATTAACCAAACTCAGCCTGTTGTTTGCCCGCGTGCCTAATGCTTTGCGGCCCTATCGCTGGGCCATCTTGCTTGGCGCTATATTGCTTAGTGTATTTATGGCTATGGGCCTGAGCCGTTTTGCCATGGATGTAACCATGGATTCATGGTTTCAGGAAGATGATCCTGTATTGCAATCTCTGGATGAATTTCGCAGTCAGTTTGGTAGTGATGATGGCCTTTATATTGTTTACGAAGCCAAAGATGGCGATGTATTTTCTGATCAGTCTTTATACCTGATTGACCAGCTGACTGAACGGCTGGAAAACTGGCAGGATCTGGACGCTGCTACCATTGCTGGTATGGGGTTGACCCAAGAGCAGGTTAACTTTCTGTCCCATATCAAACGCGTGCGGTCCCTGACCAATATTCGTATTCAGGTTAATACGGGGGATTCCCTTAGCTCGCCGCGTCTGGTTAAAAAACTCAGTATGAACGATGCCGAGCGTGATGCTTTAAAAGCCCAGGCAATGGCGCAAAATAATCTGCCCTTATTTCTGTTTTCCAAAGATTTCCGCTTTGGTGCTGTTATGGTTACCACGGATTTTGGGGCGATGCCTGTGGCCGAAGACTTGCAGGACAGTACGGATGATTTGTTGGCCGCAGACGAACTGGATAGCTTTGCCGATGACTTTACTGCTGAACTCGATCTGACAGCCAGTGTCACGGAAGTGCGTTTTCAGGATATGGATTCGGCTCTTTATGTGGGCTTTATGGAACCAGTGGCAGCCTTGTATAACACGCCGGAGATGGAGGCGCAGTTTAATTTTTACCCCATTGGTGGTGCCGCCATGGTTGATCTGGCCATGGATACGATGGTGATGGCCGGGGTGCTATCTTTGGGCACAGTGCTAGTCATTATTGTCCTCTTGTGGCGCCTGTTCCACTCGGTTAGTGCCGTATTATGGCCTTTGGTAGCCATTGGCCTAAGCGCTCTGTATGTGGTGGGAGGCATGTCCTGGTTAGGAGTTGATGCCAGTAGCTTAATCAGTTTGACGGTGATGCTGGTGGTGGCCGTGGGGGTAGCAGATTGCGTGCATGTGATGAGTAGCTATCAGTACTTTTTGCGCAAGGGTTTGGGGCATCAGGAGGCCTTGACCGAGGCCTATGGTCAAACAGGTTTACCTATTCTGTTAACCACTATTACCACCATGGCTGGTATGGCTGCCTTGGCCGCTACGGGTATGACCCAGTTTGTGATCTTTGGTCTGTCTTCTGCCGCAGGCGTGTTGATGGCCTTTATTTATACGGTGATATTGCTACCTGTATTGTTGGATCTATGGCACCCGCGTATCAAAATCAAACCGGGTGAAAGCCATGAGGAAGCTGCCCAGCGGCATTGGTTACAGCCTATACTGGATCGCACGCCAGCCTTTGTGCAGCGTCATCGCCATCTGGTCAATGGTATTTTTATTGCTACCTTTGCCTTGTGCTTGTATGGGGCAACGCAGGTAAAAATTGATTCCAATTTTGCTGAACTGTACCGTGAAGGAACAACCTTGCGTACCGCCTATAAAGTGGTGGATAGCAATATGTCAGGTACCGGCGCGGTAGAAGTGATGGTGGATATGGGCACTTCTGATGCCCTGAATGATCCCCAAGTGCTAAACACTATGCTAGGCTTACAGGAGCATGTGGAGCAAACCTATAGTGAGTTTGTGGTGACCAGTAATTCTCTGGCCGATATAGTTAAAGAGACCCATGCTACCATGCAGGACGGTGGTGATAAGTATCGTGTTATTCCGGATTCTGATATTGCCGTGGCGCAGTTGCTCTATCTATTTAATAGTGCCAATCCGGAAGAGCGCCGAGCTTTGGTGAATGATGACTATTCGGCCAGTCATATCAACTTTACCTTATTAAATGCAGGTTCCAGTGATTACTCTGCGTTCTTTGCTGCTTTGCAGCAGGATATTGCTGCCGCCTTTGCGCCTTTGCAGAGTAAATACCCTGATATGGATGTGCATGCAACAGGCACTCTGGCCATGATGATGCGCCTGATGGATGATCTGAGCCGTAGCCAATTTGAAAGTCTGACTCTGGCGGTGGTGATTATTTCTGCCTTGATGGTATTGACTCTGGGCTCTTTGCAAGCCGGTTTGCTGGCCATTATTCCTAATTTGATACCGGCCACCTTAACCTTTGGTTTGATGGGCTTGTTAAGCATTCCACTGGATGGTGATACCTTGATGATTGCGCCATTAATTATTGGTATTGCCGTGGATGATACGATTCACTTTATCACCCATTATCGCATGGCGCTGGCCAAGTTTAATGATATGAAGCTGGCCTTGGTCAATACTATCAAGGAAGTGGGTCAGGCAGTGACCTTTACCAGTCTTATTCTAGGCTGTGGTTTCTTTATGTTAAGTTTTAGTGATTATCTGGGGTTGGCCAAGGTAGGTATGTTCGGTTCTCTGGCTATTTTTGTTGCCCTGTTGTGTGATCTGTTGTTTTTCCCAGCCTTGATTATGTTGTTTAAACCCCGTTTTGGTCAGCACAATGTCAAGGATAATTTGGATTTTAAAGGAGTTAGCAAATGACTGGTCGATTATTTATCAGCGTGATTTTTATGCTTGCTATGGTAACTGGATACACATCTGTACAAGCTGCCGATCTGAGTGCCAGGGATATTATTCAGAAGATGGATGATATGCGGCGGGCGTCCACCGAATCGGCTTTTAACCGCATGCAACTGATTACCTGCAAGTATGGTATTAAGAACGGTAAACTCAAGTGTGTGGAAAAGCCGCGCATAAAGTTGCTGGAGTCAGCACAAATTAATATGGGTGCTGATAACAAGGATACCAAGTCCATTGCCATTGTTTTGCAACCAGCCAGTGAAAAGGGTATTGGTATGCTGTCATGGAACTATGATGACAGTGCTAAAGACAACGAGACCTGGTTGTATCTGTCTGCTTTGGGCAAGGTTAAGCGTATTGCTGCCGGGTCTGATGAGGACAGTGAACCTACCAGCCTGTTTGGCTCAGAAATCACCACCGAGGATATGGAAACAGGCAAGCTTGATGACTATACTTATCGCCTTGTTGAGCAGGGCGAGTATAAAGGCCGCCCAGTGTATGTGATTGAATCGGTAGCCACGCCTGAACGGCAACGTAAAACCCGCTATAGCAAGTCACAAACCTGGGTGGACGCGGAGCGTTTTGTGGCTTTAAAAGTGCAGTTATATGATAAGCAAGGCAATTTAACCAAACGTATGCAGGTTAGTAAGTTGGATCAGATTGATGGTATTTGGGTGGCGCGCAGCTTGACCATGTTTAATTTGGTGGCCCAGCGTCTGACCAATATGAAATTGGATGCCATTACTTTTGGAGTGGATATTGATGAAGCGTTTTTATCGCAGCGGGCCTTAACCGATACGGCTTTTCGTGAAGCTCACCTAAACAAGCTACGAGCACAGGCACAATAAATCATGCTAATTAGACTATGCACACTAGTATGCTTTGCCGGGTTGGTATCTGCCATACCGGCACTGGCAGATGATCTGTTTCTGGATGATGATTTTGATGGTGAGTTTATTTTTGATGACAGTGAGTTTAGCAACCAGGATACGGATACCTTGTTACAAGAGTCTCCTTATCAGTGGTGGCTTAAGCAGGGTCTGGTGTATGACCCTAAATCTCTGAGCGAACCCACTGATAGCTTTACTGATATGCATCTGCAGGCTGAAACAACCCTTGGTCTTACGGGCTTTGCCAAGGTAGATATCAAGGCCAGCCAGAATTGGAACACTGGTGAGTTCGATGCTGAAATATATAGTACAGCTATTCAAATTAGTACTGAGCAGGGCGCATTTAAACTGGGTCGCTATATTAACAGTTGGGGTGAAGTGGAAGGTGCAGGGGTGCTTGATATCATTAATCTGGCCCCGGCTCTGACCGATCCGGATCGTGACTTTAAGCCCCAGTGGTTGTTGGGCTATAGTCACTATATGGGGGCGCGCGAGCTGCATGTGCTGGCCAATGTGCAGCCAGATGTGGCACAAGTAACGGGCATGACTGCCAATGTCGAGGCTGCCAGTGAATGGGGAGTGGGCTATAAGGTCACAGGTAGTGGCTCTGACTGGGCCTTGTATGCTGGTCAGTTTATACAAAATGCGCCGACTCTTGGTGTGGCTAATGGGCTACCAGTGCTAACTGCCTATCAGTATGATTTATTGGGTTTTAGTTATAATCGAGCCAGTGGTGATAATCTGCTGAAATGGGACATGGCCTGGAAACAGGGCTTGGGGCAGCAGGTTGGCAGTGGGCTGACCAAGGTGGAGCGCTTGGATATGGCGCTGGGAGCAGAAATAAATGCTGGTGATCGGCAATGGAACTTGAGCATAGCAAGTAATTACCTGCCCAAGCATACAGCCAATTATCAAACGGTCATTATTGATCCACTGACGTTACAGCCTTCGTGGTTACCAACATCGCAGTGGTATACTAGCTACGGGCTAGGGGTTAGTGATAGCTTTGCTAATGATGAATTTAGCTGGAGTGTTAATCTGATAGGTGCCGTCAATGGCAGTATGACGGGGCTAATATCAGAGCTGACTTGGGACTATGCTGATAACCTGCAGTGGCGCTTTTTTCTGGCTGGTCTGGAGGCCAGTGCCGATACGGCTTATGCCTCAATGGACGGTTTACAGCGCATAGGTGCTGAATTGGAATATCATTTCTAGGGACTTTGGTAAGGTGTTGTTGTCGTAGGCTTTGGGTTTAGCTGCCTAAAGTGCGCCTATTCGTTGCAGCCTGTGTGCCCTAAGGCTACAATAACCTCCTTTTTCGTCGGTCGCTTTTGGCCAATATTTTTCAGCCATTTATATGGGGCATGGGGTTCATTTTGAAACCGGTAAAAGTAGGTATTTGTGGAATGGGTACTGTCGGTGGCGGTACTTTCAATGTATTACAGCGCAACGGCAATGAAATTGCCCGTCGCACGGGGCGTGCGATCATGGTTGAGCAGGTTGCCCAGCGGCGCCCCAATACTGACTGTGATATGGGATCCACGCAGATTACCGATGATATTTTTGCTGTTGCCACCAACCCGGAAATTGATGTGGTGGTAGAGTTGATTGGTGGCTATGAGCCAGCCAGAGAGCTGGTGCTGACAGCCATTCGCAACGGCAAACATGTTGTTACTGCCAATAAGGCTCTGATTGCTGTGCATGGCAATGAAATCTTTGCTGCTGCCCGTGACAATCATGTTGTGGTGGCTTATGAAGCTGCGGTGGCAGGTGGTATCCCCATTATCAAGTCCTTACGAGAAGGGTTGGCGGCTAATCAGATTAATTGGTTGGCGGGCATTATCAATGGTACTGGCAATTTTATTCTCACCGAAATGCGTGACAAGGGGCGTGACTTTGCCGATGTATTGCAAGAGGCTCAGGCCCTGGGCTACGCAGAAGCCGATCCGACCTTTGATGTGGAAGGCATTGATGCTGCCCATAAATTGACCATTTTGTCCTCTTTGGCATTTGGTATTCCATTGCAATTTGATGCCTGTTTTACCGAAGGGATCAGCCAGGTCTCTCAGGAAGATGTGGCCAATGCCGAGGCCCTTGGTTACCGTATTAAACACCTGGGCATTAGCCGTCGCACGGATGCGGGGGTAGAACTGCGGGTGCACCCAACCCTGATTCCCGAGAAACGTTTACTGGCCAATGTGCATGGTGTTATGAATGCTGTGCTGGTAGACGGTGATGCTGTTGGTCCCACCCTGTATTATGGTGCTGGTGCAGGAGCTGAACCAACGGCTTCTGCTGTGGTAGCCGATATTATTGATGTGGTGCGTGATATAGGGCTGGAAAATAGCACCCGGGTGCCTTCTTTAGCCTTTGCTCAGAAGCACTTGTCAGATATGCCGGTATTATCTATGGATAAGGTAGAGACGGCCTATTATTTGCGTATGATGGCAAACGAAAAGCCGGGCGTGTTGGCTAAGGTCACCAAACTATTGGGTGAACGGGGTATCAGTATTGAAGCGATTGAGCAGAAAGGCCACGCTGCTGATCAGGTGCCCGTTATCATACTTACTCGTCGGGTGGTGGAAGGACAAATGAACGATGCCATCACAGCCATTGAGGCTCTGGATGATATTAGTGGTCAGGTTACCCGCATCAGGGTTGAAAATTTAGATGGTTAAGCAGGACTAAAGAGAGAATACCCATGCGTTATATCAGTACCCGTGGTGAGGCACCCAGCTTGGGTTTTGCCGATGTTTTATTGACTGGTTTGGCCAGTGATGGTGGTCTATATGTGCCAGATAGTCTGCCTGTATTCAGTCAGGATGAGATGCTGGCCATGGCCAACATGTCCTATGCAGAATTGGCTCATAAGGTAATCTTGCCATTTGTGGAAGAGGATATAAGCAGTGCTGAATTAAAGGTTATGGTTGATGAGACCTATGCCGGTTTTAGCCATCATGCCGTGGCACCTTTGGTGCAGTTGGATCAGAATGAATGGGTGTTAGAACTGTTCCATGGTCCTACTTTGGCCTTTAAAGATTTTGCTTTGCAACTGCTTGGTCGTCTGATGGATCATGTGTTGGGCAAACGCAACAAGAAGCTAGTGATTATGGGCGCTACTTCGGGTGATACAGGTTCTGCAGCCATTGAAGGCTGTCGCCATAGCGAGCATGTGCAGTTGTTTATTCTGCATCCCCATGAGCGGGTATCAGAAGTACAAAGACGCCAAATGACGACGCTAATGGGTGATAATATTCACAATATTGCCGTGACCGGTAATTTTGATGATTGCCAGCAGATGGTGAAGCAGAGTTTTGCCGATCAAGCGTTTTTGCACGGTGGGCAATTGGGTGCTGTCAATTCCATTAACTGGGCTCGTATTATGGCCCAGATTGTGTACTATTTTTATGCTGGTGCAGCCTTGGGTGCGCCTTATCGTCAGGTATCTTTCAGTGTGCCAACAGGCAACTTTGGCGATATTTATGCTGGCTATATTGCCATGCAAATGGGCTTGCCTGTTAAGCAGTTGGTTGTGGCCACCAATGCCAATGATATTTTACACCGCTGCATCAGTGCCAATCACTATGTTAAGCACAACCTGATCAAGACACTGTCACCCAGTATGGATATTATGGTGTCGAGTAACTTTGAGCGCCTGCTGTTTGATCTTTACGACCGCAACGGTGCCGAGCTGGCCGAACTGGTAGCGGATCTTAATGTCGGCAAGGCAGATCGTTTGGCCACTGAGCGTTGGCATAAAGCCCGGGAGATTTTTGCCAGTCATAAGGTCGATGATGAGCTTACCTGTGAGGTGATTAAGCAGGTAGCAGAACAACATAATTACTTGCTGGATCCTCACAGTGCTATTGGTGTGGAAGCCGGCCGCGCCTGCAATCAGCACCCTGAGGTGCCCATGATTACTTTGGCTACGGCACACCCAGTCAAATTCCCTGATGCGGTGCTTAGGGCTGGGCAGAATGCCCCACAATTACCAAGGCATCTAAGTGATCTGTTAGAGCGCCCTGAACAGTACGATGTATTGCCCAACGATCTGGCGGCGGTACAAGAGTTTATTGCTGAGCATAGCCGATAAGTAAGTCAGGGCTACAGTGAGTTTGCTTAGTCTAATGACTGTATGGAAAACGTTTAATATTTATGAATTTATCATCTACTATTAATCCGATAAGCTTGCCACTGCGGAATTTAGGATGATGCAAATTAAACAGCGACAGGGCCAACCCAGCCCGGCCCTGAGTGCTGCTGTTAACCCTCTGTTGGCGCGTATTTACGCCCAGCGTGGGGTAGACGACCCGCAGCAGCTCGAATATGGGCTGCAACACTTGACGCCCTATCACTCTCTGGCCGGTATTGATACGGCTGTCACCATCCTGGCCCAGGCCATCGCCCAGCAACAACATATAGTGATTGTGGGTGACTTTGATTGTGATGGTGCTACCAGTACCAGCCTGGCTTATTTGGCCTTGGCTGCCATGGGTGCGCACAAGGTCAGTTATTTGGTACCCAATCGCTTTACCTATGGGTATGGTTTGAGTGCGCCTTTGGTTGATGCTGCTATGGAGATGGCGCCCGAGGTGATTGTTACCGTTGACAATGGTATTGCCAGCCATGAAGGGGTAGAGCGTGCCCACGCCCTGGGTTTGCAGGTGATCGTTACCGACCACCATCTAGCAGGCGACACCTTGCCCAAGGCTGATGCCATCGTTAATCCTAATCAACCGGATTGTGAATTTCCCCATAAATCCACCGCTGGGGTAGGGGTTATCTTCTATGTGATGAGTGCCTTACGCCGTTACTTGCAGCAGCAAGGGTGGTTTGACAAGGCGGGTATTGCTGCGCCCAATATGGCCCAGTTTTTAGATCTTGTTGCCTTGGGAACGGTTGCTGATCTGGTGCCGTTGGAGCACAACAACCGTATTTTGGTAGCCCAGGGGGTGGCACGTATTCGCCGTGGTTTGGCAAGGCCGGGTATTATTGCTCTGGTACAGCAGGCTGGCCGCCAGCTGGAACGCTTGCAGGCTACCGATATGGGCTTCGTTCTGGCACCCCGCCTCAATGCGGCGGGACGCTTGGATGATATGTCGGTGGGTATAGAGTGCCTGCTGACCAATGATGCCGAGCGGGCCCAGCAGCTAGCCCAGCAGTTGGATCAACTGAATCAGCAGCGTCGTACTATCGAAGGCGATATGCAGGAGCAGGCGGCGACTATTGTGAGCCAGCTACAAGAGGCAGAGGATGCTGAACTGCCACCTTGTGTATGCCTGTTCCAGCCTGAATGGCATGAAGGTGTGGTAGGCATTGTTGCCTCCCGTATTAAGGAGCGTTGGCATCGTCCGAGCCTGGTATTTGCTCAGGGTGAGGGCGGTTTGCTCAAAGGCTCGGCTAGAAGTATCCCAGGTTTTCATATGCGTGATGCCCTGGCCAATGTGGATGCGAGAAATCCAGGGTTGATAGAGCGCTTTGGTGGACATGCTATGGCTGCAGGCCTTAGTTTGGCAGCAGATCGTCTTGGTGTATTTGAGCAAGCCTTAAATGACTATGCGAAGGTGCATTTGGATCCTGCTTTATTGGCGCGCAGTTGGTGTACAGATGGTACCCTGCCAGCGTCTGACCTGCAGCTACAACAGGCGCAGATGTTGGCTAACTCAGGTCCTTGGGGGCAGGGTTTTGAAGAACCCTGTTTTCACGGCGACTTTGATCTTGTACAGCAGCGTATTGTTGGTCAGAAGCATTTAAAACTGGTGTTGGCAGAAATTCCTACGGGCAATTTACTTGATGCTATCTGTTTTAATATCGACTTAAACGTTTGGCCGGGTAACTATACTAGGGCGCGACTGGTGTATCGACTGGATGTGAATGAATTCCGTGGTCGCCAGAGCTTGCAACTAATAGTGGACGCCATTGAACCCTTGTAGATCGGGTTTTAACCCGACAATGTCGGACTAATACCCAAAGCATTCGCTACGCTCACGGGGCACGCTGAGTCCGACCTGCCACAATATCACCTTGCCGGTTTGGGCCTGTTACCAAAGGTCGAGTTGGGGTGGGGTGGGATCATCAAAATCAAATTCAAAATTCTGATCGCCCATTTGGCGGCGTTTTTCCTGCATGCGCTGATAACGTCGGGCACACAGCTTCATAATATGTAACTTTTGCGTGATACTGAACTGATGCCAGTTAAAACGCTCATCGCGCGAGCGCATACAGCCTTTGCAATAGCCTTTGGGGCTGTTTTCACAAACGCCGATGCAGGGGCTGGGGGCGCTAAAAAGCTCTGACTGTTCCATGGCGCGCAATATAGCAGATTAGGCCTTAGGGGTACATAAAATTAGTCCTTGGGGGCCATTACAGTGGCCCCAGACGGGCTTAATCGATTATTGGGGTACGGTAAATTTGGCAATCATGGGTAGGTGGTCGGATATATGCCAGGTATTGTCCTGCACAATATGCCCCTGCAAATCACTTAGCTTTTGTGAGTGTATAAAATAATCAATGGTGCGATCTGGTGCGCTGATTTCACGGCGATTAGGGAAATGAGTAAACCACTGTTTGGCATCGCTGCCAGTGGCCTGGTCAATGCTGGGTACTACTGCAAAGTGTGAGTAGATTGTAGCCAGTTCCGAGTCAGGCTGATAATAGTTCCGATCATCATCTGGTAGCAGCTTATATTGGCCGGGCGGCAGTAGATTAAAGTCACCGGCAATTAACCATGACTCATCAGCAGCGGTTTTTTGGGTTAGCAACTGTTGCAGGTAGGCAACCTGTCGTTGCATGGTATCTGAACCTTGGGCAAAGGCATCGAAGTGGGTATTCATTAGGATCAATGGTTGACCACCGTAAACCGGTATTTGTACTTCCTGAATAGCGCGCTTAAAGTTAAATTCGTCATATAATGGGAAGGTCTTGATCTTTGCCAACTGGTGGCGTATGGCACTATCAATACGGTATTTGGAAATCACCGCCAGTTTCATACCGACAGAACCCATGATTTGGGGCAAGGGAACAAAGTCAGCTTGCCAATAAAAGGCCTCGGTGTAGTTGTTGTATGCAGGTGGTAGCATGCTTAGCAAACGCTGGAGCTGGTCTTCATGATCTGTACGCGTGGCCCCATCACTTAGTTCCTGCAGCAATATTATATCTGGATTTTGTGCTTCGATAACGTCCGCCACTTCTCTATAGGTGGCTTCTATATCCTCACGACTGGGGCGCGTATCTGGGCCACTGCCATCGAGACGGTCATACCAGAATTCATAATTTTTGCCGGCCATATACTGCACATTCCAGCTTAGCACCTTTAGGGTTTGATCGCCTTGTAGCATGGGCGCGTCAGGATGGTTGTGAACAACTTCGTTTTGCCGATCTTTGGGATGGAAAGTAATACTCCATACCAAAGCTGTCAGGAGCAGAATTAGAACAAGTATTACGGCGGCTATTAGTATTATGATGCGCATCTTGTGGGTTCCATTATGGCGGTTAAACTCCGCGTAGGGTTTGTATATGTTGCTGGACTGAGGCAGCCAGAGCCTGTAGATGATACCCGCCTTCGAGCATACTCACCAGTCGGCCTTGTGCATGGCACCGGGCTTGGTCCATTATTAGCCCGGTGATCCAGGCATAATCATCTGCGTGCAGGTTCAGATCAGCCAAAGGGTCCATATGATGGGCGTCAAATCCTGCCGAGATAAATATCATATCAGGCTTGTGCCACTGCAGGGCATCTAGCCATTTTCGTTCGATGGCGTGCCGAAATTCGCGGCTGCCGCTGCCTGCGGCAAGTGGACAATGTACCAGATGTTCAGCATAGGTGTCATGGTGGCGCATGGGGTAGTGGGGGTGCTGATAGCTGGAGCACACCAGTACACGCGGATCCTTGGCAAAAATATCCACAGTACCATTACCATGGTGGACATCAAAATCAAGTATGGCTACGCGTTCAATACCATCTTGTTGCAGTGCGTACAAGGCAGCAATAGCAATATTGTTAAATAGGCAAAAGCCCATGGGCAGGTTATGTTCAGCATGGTGTCCGGGAGGTCGTACGGCACAAAAAGCATTGTTTAGTTCACCACTTAGTACCGCTTTGGTAGCGGCAATACCAGCACCCGCTGCCAACAGGGCAGCGTCCAGAGAAAAGGCATTCATACTGGTATCACCATCGATGCTGGCAATGCCTGACTGGGGTGAGGTGTTATGCACCAGATCAATACTGTGCTGATTGTGAGCTGTGCTTAAATCGGCCATTTGCGCTGGTTGCGCGGTAAGCCCTATCAGGTCTTGCCTGAGGCCGGTGGCCTGCAGGGTGTTGTTGATAGCAAGCAGGCGCTTGGGGCTTTCCGGATGGTCAGCACCCATATCATGCTGTTCGCATAGGGGGTGGGTAAAATATCCTGTGGTCATAATATCACCTGCTTAATATTTTTGGCCAACTAGGTTGGCTGAACAATACTTTTGCTTACCAGATAGTCTTGAATAATGCGCTGTGCCAACTGGCTATTGATGCCGTTTGGGCTAAGTGCACCGCGTAACCAAATGCCATCAATTAAAGCGGCAATGGTGTGGGCCATAAAGTCTGCTTCAGTGGTTGGCATCAGATGCTTTAATTCGTTGCGCAGGTGCGATAATAAGCGTTGTTCATTGATTCTTTGCAAACGGCTCAGGGCCGGGTCATGCATAGCTTGAGCCCAGAATGCGAGCCAGGTTTTGACTACCATAGGATGAATTTGCTTGCGGTCAAAGTTGCCGCTGACTATGGCCCCAATGCGGCCTGCTATATCATCCTTATGGATTTGTTGCAGACGACTCATGACAGCTTGTGACAAGTCGGCTAAAACGGTGCGCATAGTGGCTTCAAGTAGACCTGCTTTGCCACCAAAGTAATGATTGATAATGCTTGGTGCAACACCGGCTTCGCGGCCAATCATGGCGACTGTGGCATTGGGTAAACCAACATCATGGATAACACGCATGGTGGCTTGAATAAGTTGTGGGCGGCGAATTTCCGACATGCCTACCTTGGGCATAAGGCTGGTCTCTTATAGATACTGCTATAGCTGTGCAGAGGTGTCTTGATTCTGGCATGGTTGGTTCCATCAAGTCAAATTTAAATCGAATATCTGATCAATAAAGATATTTATAAATAGATCAATTTACATTGACAGAATCTTGCATTATAAGGGATACTTTTATTTTTATTGAATGAGTATTCAATAAAAATAGTGAAAAAAGACAGATTTTGTCAGAAATAATCTAATGTTACTGTTAACATCGATGGTCTATTTTGGGGTATCGCTGCAGTTCTCTAAGGAGCTAAGAAATGGCGCAAGATTATGATTTTATTATTGTTGGAGCAGGCTCAGCTGGTTGTGTTCTGGCTAACCGTTTGTCGGCTTGTGGCAGCTATCGTGTGCTATTACTGGAAGCAGGTGGTGGTGATGGCAGTATCTTTATCCAGATGCCGACAGCATTGTCTTATCCAATGAATACAGAAAAATATGCCTGGCAATTTCATACTGAACAAGAGCCCGGACTGGATGGCCGTGCCATGCATTGCCCGCGTGGCAAGGTAATGGGAGGCTCATCTTCCATTAATGGTATGGTATATGTGCGCGGCCATGCCATGGATTATGATCAGTGGCAACAGCAGGGTGCTGAAGGCTGGAGCTATGCCGATTGTTTGCCTTATTTTAAGCGTGCTGAAAGCTGGCAGGATGGTGAAGATACCTATCGTGGCGGCAGTGGTCCTGTGGGCACCTGTGGTGGCAATAATATGCGCCTTAACCCACTTTACCAGGCGTTTATCGATGCGGGTGCGGAAGCCGGTTACCCCAAAACCCCTGATTTTAATGGTCAGCAGCAGGAAGGCTTTGGCGCTATGCATATGACCGTGGATGGTGGTGTGCGAGCGTCTACCTCTAATGCCTATCTAAAGCCTGCCAAGCGCCGGATAAACCTGACTGTATTAAGCAAGGTGACGGTGCAACGGGTGTTGTTTGAGGGCAAGCGTGCCGTGGGTGTAGCCTTTACACAGGGTGGGCAAGATGTCACCGTAACGGCCAATAAAGAGGTTATTTTAAGTGCCGGGTCCATTGGTTCACCACAATTATTGCAGGTTTCCGGTATTGGCCCCCAGCAGGTGCTGAGTGCGGCTGGGGTGCCTGTGTTACACGATTTGCCGGGTGTTGGTGAGAATTTGCAGGATCATCTGGAGGTCTACTTTCAGTACCGCTGCAAGCAGCCCATTAGCCTGAATAGCAAGTTAAATTACTTTAGCATGGGCTTGATTGGGGCGCGGTGGATTCTGTTTAAGTCGGGTCTGGGTGCTACCAATCATTTTGAGTCATGTGGCTTTATTCGTTCCCGTGCCGGCTTGCAGTGGCCCAATATTCAATATCATTTTTTGCCTGCAGCCATGCGCTACGATGGTCAGGCAGCATTTAGCGGGCATGGTTATCAGGTGCATGTTGGCCCTAACAAGCCAACCAGTCGAGGCCATGTGCATATCCAGTCCAGTCAGGTGGAACAAGCCCCACAGATTGTGTTTAATTATCTTACCAGCGAGCAGGATAAGCAGGATTGGCGGGATACTATTCGGCTGACACGGGAAATTCTTAATCAGCCTGCCTTTGATGCCTTTAAGGTAGACGAAATTCAACCTGGTCTGGATATTGAAACTGACGAGCAGATTGATGCCTGGGTAAAGGCCAATGTGGAAAGTGCCTACCATCCTTCATGTACCTGTAAAATAGGCGCTGATAACGACCCTTTAGCGGTACTGGATAATCAGTGCCGAGTGCGGGGTGTCGAGGGGTTGCGCGTAGTTGATTCATCTATCTTCCCAACCATTACTAATGGCAACCTTAATGCGCCCACGATTATGGTGGCAGAAAAGGCCGCCGACATAATATTGGGTAAGGCGCCATTGGTGCCTCTGCAAGCTGATGTGTGGACAGATGATAATTGGCAGAACCAGCAACGCACCGGCAAGCCGGTGCGGCCCTAATTGGTCGACTAGTCCAATAGCTGGTCTGAGACTATGCGGCTTTGCTGATGCACCGCCGCGGTTTTACCATACAGGTCTTTAACCCGTACCGGGCTGCCTGTGACATGCTCAGCTTCACAAAATGATTGAATTAAAAGCAGTCGTTCCCTTGGGCCCTGATTGGCGGTTACCTGATGCAGGGAATATCGGCCCAGAAAAAACTGCAGATCGCCAGCTTGTAAGTTCAGCCTTTTAACCCGGCTACGATCACCGGCTAATACCTGCTTGACATCGGCAATGCATTCGTCCTCTTTATTACGCAGGTTAGGCACATACTCAAAATGTCCCCCAGCCTGAGCGGCTTGTAACAGAAAGGTTATGGTAAATTCATTGGTATCATAGTGCCAGTTAAACTGCTGACCTTGCTGGGCCACATTAATGATCATATTAGAAATCGGGTCAGCATAGATAAACAGCTGGTCTTTATGCAGGCAGTGGGCTAGAAATTGGCGCAGAGGTGGCCAGTAATATAGGCTGTGAGCGGCGGTGCCAGCGGGCAGCAAATCGGCGGTAATAAAGCCATTGGTACGCGCCATAAAGATATTTTGTGGATGGTCATCAGGCTCGTCCGGATTACCGTTAGCCAAATATATATTGCAGTATTTTTTGGGAGCGTAGTAAGCCAGATGTTGACGCTCTTTTGCCTCATCAAGCATGGTTTGCAAGCCTTCTGGGCTTAAAAAATCTTTTGCAACAGCACAACCATCTTTGCTCAGACTGGCACGTACCGTTTGTACGGCGGCCTGATAGGCTGGCGAGTCCGGTTGGTCTAAGGGAAATCTTTGATAATCGATAATATCTGCAGGGTGCATAGACAGGTCCTCAATTATTATGTGAGCGTTTTGCCGGCGCCGGGATATGTACGCGACAAGGCAAATATCAGTGGCTTTTTACCAACCCCTATAGGCCAGTATTGTTGCCCTGCGCAGGGACTTAGACAAATAAAATAAATGGACAGCTGGCAAAAGTATTATGGGGTCGAAGTGAACAGACACCCAATGCTGAGAATTTACCCGATTAGTTTGCTGGGTTATAATGCGCGTCCTGCAACTTTACCCGAGATAATGCCTTGAAAGCCCCAGAACTACTGGCCCCAGCCGGCACCCTTGCCCATCTTGATTATGCTTACGCCTATGGTGCCGATGCTGTGTATGCAGGTATGCCTCGCTATGGCCTGCGGGTACGTGAAAATGATTTTGATATGCAGAATCTGCAAGCGGGCATCCATAAGGCCCATGGCTTGGGTAAGAAGATCTATATCACCGCCAATATTCTGCCTCACAACAGCAAAATCAAAACCTTTGTAAAGGACCTGACGCCCATGGTTGAAATGGGTCCTGATGCGTTGATTATGGCCGACCCCGGTTTGATGATGCTGGCCCGTGAAGCCTGGCCTGATATGCCTATTCATCTGTCGGTACAAGCCAATACCGTGAATTATGCTACGGTCAGGTTTTGGCAGACCATGGGTGTGGAACGTATTATTTTATCCCGTGAACTGTCCTTGCAAGAGGTCGAAGAAATTCGCCAGCAATGCCCGGATATGGAACTGGAAGTGTTTGTGCATGGCGCTCTGTGTATTGCCTACTCGGGTCGTTGCCTGTTGTCTGGTTATATTAATCACCGCGATCCCAATCAGGGAACCTGCACCAATGCCTGCCGTTGGAAATATAACGAAGTAGCAGGCCAAGAGCACGAAAGCGGTGATATTCAGGCGCTGCAATATGATGATGCCGGCGCGGGGGTAGAAAAAGGAGTAGGCGATATTGACCGTATTCTGGTAGAGGAAGAAGGTCGTCCCGGCGAAGCCATGGTGATGGAAGAAGATGAGCATGGCACCTATATTATGAACTCCAAGGATCTGCGTGCCGTAGAACACGTGGAGCGCTTGGTGAAAATAGGCGTGGATTCCCTCAAAATTGAAGGCCGTACCAAGTCCATTAACTATGTCTCCAGAGTGACCCAGTCCTACCGTCAGGCCATTGATGATGCCGTGGCCGGGCGTGAATTTGACCCAGCATTGTTTGGTAAACTGGAAAATCTGGCTAGCCGTGGTTATACAGATGGCTTCTTTAAACGGCACCATACCCATGAATACCAAAATTATGTGCAGGGGCACTCTAAAGAAAGCCAGCAAAAGCTGGTGGGTGAGGTAATTGGCTATGATAGTGAAGCAGGAATGCTGGAGTTTCTGTCTAAAAACCAATTACTCAAAGGTGACCGGGTAGAGCTTATCCTGCCTCAGGGCAACCGTGAAATAACGGTTAACGAGTTACAAAAACTCAATGGCGCTGAACTGGAGAAAATTCCTGGTGGGGGGATGAAATTTCGTTTCCCGGTAGATGCCGCCAGTTTGGATATGGAGTCTATGCAGTACGGATTGCTGGCCAAGTTTCTCTAATCTGGTCTTGTGGTGATCCTGTCCCAGCCAAAGACTAGTTGTTTAAGTTTGGTTTTTATTAAGCGCCAATGAGTCATAGGAGTTGTTGGTGCTTTGTCTATTAGCTGTTGAAACTCTTGTTTAGATAGTTTCACCTTTCCGCCATGAGCAAGAATAATATTTGTCGCGTTTAACTGAGCTATCTTAGCTAGCGATGCTTTGTATTGATTGGGATAAAATATTGGGAAAGGAGCAATATAGCCTTTCTTTGTTGCGACAATAAGATCGGCAACATAAACGATATTACTAGGTATATGGTGTAAGGATATATCTCTATCGGTGTGACCAAAAGTAGTCAATACTTGCCAGTCGCTAAAGCAAGGCATCTTGTCTTTATCATTAACATGTAAATCAGCATTTAAATTACTGGGGTACCACAACCAACGCTGTTTTTTGTGTTTTTTCTTCGCCACATAACGAGTTAACAGTATATCAGTTATATGCATCAGTTTTCCGTCAATACCCCTATACCATTGACTTTTATTGTTAGCACAAACAATTTTGCAGCCTGATATTTTACGTAACTGATTGGCTCCACCTGCATGGTCTGGGTGCATGTGGGTAACTACCACGACCTTTAAATCTGAGATGGGCCTGTTTAATGTTTGCGTGATAAACTGCTTAATGACGCTAACATCAGCTCTGCTACAACCATCTAATAGTAATAGCTTGTCTGGGTATTCGGCTAGTAGAATCTCTTGAATGTAACCGTCTAAGGAATGTAACTTCATTTTTGTTTGTATAGTTGAAATAGTCGTTAGGCAACTTACTCTGCCACTTGTTCTTTTAGTTGGCGCCAGTGGTCTGGCATTTCTGGAATTGTGTCAGTGTTATCAACTTCCATTTCAACATAAATTAGTACTCCTTGGGGCAATGTGGCAATTTTATCCTTGTTTGGTTGTTATACCAATCTAATTAATGCACGGCTTATCAATCATCTCCTTGCTGATATAAGGCTGTGACTTTCGGCATGCTGATATGTTATAGGTAAAATATGCCTAACCCTGTATACATTGCTTTGACGACCTTTGCAGAGATTGTTTAATGGGCCTCTGCATATATCAATGGGTAGCAGTAGAAAATATCTGCATAATCAGCACCCCTGCCAGAATAAAGGTGATGCCAATAATGGCTGGCCAGTCGAGTTGTTGGCCAAATATATAACGCCCGATAAGGGAAATAAAGACAATACCCAAGCCAGACCAGACTGCATAGGCAATACCCACAGGAAGCACTTTTAGAGTCAAGGACAGGAAGTAAAAACTTAAGCCGTAGCCGACTACAACGGCCAAGGATGGGCCCAGTTTGGTGAAGCCCTCTGATGTCTTAAGAAACGATGTACCTACCACTTCTGAGGCTACCGCAATAAGCAAGAATATCCAATATTTCATATGCATTGTTCCCAATTAGAGCATGTTTCGCATTGTGCCTATTAGTATTTGCCAATGCAATGACCAAGAATAAATTGTTGCCCTAGTTAAACAAGTTATGGACAGGTTATTTTATGCTCATATATATTCCGTATCTGAGAATGATAACAATAGTCTGGTTTGTAGGAATCCAAAAATATGAAGTCTGAATACCGTGTAGTGGTAATTGGTGGCGGCGTGGTTGGTGCTTCTGTGTTGTACCATCTGGCCAAGTTTGGCTGGAGCAATGTCTGCCTGATCGAACGTTCTGTACTCACAGCCGGGTCTTCCTGGCATGCGGCCGGGGGCTTTCATGCATTAAATGCCGACCCTAATATTGCCGCTTTGCAGGCTTATACCATCAACCTGTTTGAAGAAATAGAATCTGTCTCAGGCCAGAATATCGGCTTGCATATGACCGGCGGCTTAACCATTGCCACAACGCCGGAGCGTTGGGAGTGGTTGCAAGGAGCCTATCGGGTATTTCAGACCATTGGTATTGAAGATTGTCGCCTAGTGACGCCAGCAGAATGTGGTGCACTTAACCCGGCCATGAATGTGGATGATGTTTTGGGCGGTTTATGGGCTGACCGGGAAGGTTATCTGGACACTACGGGTACCGTGCATGCTTATGCAGGCTCGGCAAAAAAACACGGTGCCGAGGTAATTGAACATACCAAAGTTGAAAGTTTGCAGCAGGTTTCTGATGGCTGGAAGGTGTTGACCGACAAGGGTGAAATACATTGTCAGCATGTGGTTAATGCCGCCGGCCTGTGGGCCAAGCAGGTAGGCCGTATGGCTGGTGTGGAATTGCCGGTTTCGCCTTTGGAACACCACTATTTAATTACTGACAATATTCCTGAAGTAGCGGCTCTGGAGCAAGAACTGCCCATGACTGTAGACCCGGATGGTTTTACCTATATGCGTCAGGACCAGCACGGTATGCTGGTAGGTATATACGAATTGCAACACCAGCACTGGATGATGGACGGGGCGCCCTGGGACTATGGTATTGAACTATTACAGGAAAACTTTGACCGCATAGAAAATGAGCTGGCTTATTCATTTAATCGTTATCCCTGTCTTAACGAAGCTGGTATTAAAACCTGGGTTAATGGTGCCTTTACCTTCTCGCCAGATGGCAACCCGCTAGTAGGCCCAGTGCCAGGCAAACAGGGTTATTGGGTCGCCTGTGCGGTGATGGCGGGTTTCCTGCAGGGCGGTGGTGTGGGCAAGTCGTTGGCGGAATGGATGATTTACGGTGAGCCGGAAGCTGATGTATATGGCATGGATGTGGCGCGCTATGGTGAGTTTGCCAATAACAAACAATATATCAAAGAAACCACGGGGCAGTTTTATTCCCGACGCTTTGTGATGTCTTATCCTAATGAGCAATTACCAGCTGGCCGCAATGTAAAAATGGCACCTGCTTACGAGGGTATGACCGCGGCTGGCTGTCGTTGGGGCCAAAGCTGGGGGCTGGAAGTGCCCCTATACTTTGCCCCGCAAGACTTTGTTGAAAACCTGACCCTGAAGCGCTCCAATGCCCATGCTCTTGTGGCTGCCGAATGTCAGGCGGTACGGGAACGGGTAGGCTTGTTGGATATTTCTGCCTTTTCACGCTTTCAGGTAAGTGGCCCGGATGCAGAGCAGTGGCTGGATAAGCTAATGGCGTCCAAACTACCGGCCCCAGGGCGGGCCAAACTGGCGCCCATGCTGGCCCCCAACGGTAAATTAAAAGGTGACCTTACTATCTTTAACTGGGGTGATGGCACCTATTGGATAACCGGTTCCTATTATCTGCGGGCTTGGCATATGCGCTGGTTTAATGACCATCTGCAAGGTGATGTGAGGGTGGAAGATGTCTCTGATACCATGGTGGGCTTCTCTGTTACCGGCCCTAATGCACGCAAGGTGATGGAAAAACTTTGCCATCAGGATATCAGCAACGAAGGCTTTAAATTTATGGCTTGTCAGACCATGGATGTGGGTATGATTAACGCCAGAGTGGGGCGCTTGTCGGTGTGCGGTGAATTGGGCTATGAAATTCACTGCCATGCCATTGAGCATATTGCCTTGCGGCGTATGCTACTGGCGGCAGGAGCCGAGTTTGGCATGCAGGAAGTGGGCTTTAATGCCTTGTTAAGCTTGCGTATGGAAAAGAGCTTTGGTATTTGGTCGGCAGAATTTACCCAGGGCTATACGGCAGGTATGACGGGCATGGACCGTTGGATCGATTGGCACAAGGGTGACTTTATTGGCCGTGATGCTGCCCTGCAAGAACGTGACAGTGGCGGTGCGGCACAGGTTCTGGTGACTCTGGAAGTGGATGCTGTGGATGCCGATGCGGGCGGTTATGAACCGGTTTGGCAGGGTGACAAACGGGTAGGCTTTGTGACCTCAGGCGCCTATAGCCATAGCCTACAAAAATCCTTGGCTATGGCCCTGGTGGACCGGGATCTGGCTAGCCCGGGGACACAATTAAGCGTGCATATTGTTGGTGTGGAACGCCCCTGTCGGGTAGTTGCCACCTCACCTTATGACCCTCAGGGACAAGTTATGCGGGCTTAAGCCAGCGTAAGCTGCAAAACAAACTCCTGACCCGCAAAGCCAATTTGGTCGCCGCTATACATTTTGCGGCTTTTGCGGGTCTCATATTCCCCATTAACGGTCACCAAACCCTCGGCAATCACCTGCTTGGCCTGGGCGCCACTATCGACCAACCCCTCAAATTTAAGAATCTTAAACAGTTCTATGGGTTCACGATTAATTTCAATTTGTTGCATAACGGGCCCTGATTTATTGCAAGATTAGCTACCTGTTTTTGGCCAGGGCATATTAGCCCCTGACTTGAGGGGTTATTGTACCGCAATTTGGGTTTACAATGGTTCTATAGGCTACGGAAAGTATGGCAATTTCAACCACAAAAACCAGCCAGGAATATAAATTAGCGATAAGATTCAGACCCAATAAATCTCTGAGCAAATACTCCGGAATACTGGTCACTATGGCCACCATAGCCACGCAAATCAATAATGTGACCAAATGTTTTTTTGAAATTTCCCAGGTGGTTGCAAATGGTAGATCCTTATCAATGGCAACGCTGGGAAGAATCAAGCAATAGCCAGTCATGGCGAGGCTGACAAAAATAACTGCCAAAGCCAGACCAATATCAGAAACAAGGTCCTTGGCTTTGCTCGGGATGAACCCCAGCTCTAGACTAATATAAGGAATAAGGTGTAATGCGATAGCCGGAGCGAAGATGATTAACATACCCAATAAACACTGGATATAAACAATAAAGTGACGGGGCTTTAAGGCAACAGGTACTTCTGCCAACAGGATGGTGCGATGCATAGCTATGGCTATATATGCCCCAAACAGTGTATTGATTATCAGTAATGCCACTATAAAAGGGATACTAACAGATACTTTATCAGCCAGTATACCTAAAATAAAAATCACCAGTATGGGTATAAATAGTGTTTTAAAGATAGCCTTCTTGTGGTGATATAACTCTGTTATTCCTTCAATGATAATTTTTGTGGCCAGCATCCACTGCTCCTAAATTTGATGATTCCTATATAAGAATTGTAGTTCACCTTAGAATATGCCATTGCCTTTGGGGTGGTGGCCGTCTGTGCGCTACTTATTCAGTTCACTATTTATACCGGTTGGTATCCCTTTTTCTATGATTGGGGTGGACTTTATGGTGATGGCGTTATTGATGGCAGTGAGTGGCGGGATAATCGGTTTCGGTTGTTGTAGGTTAGTTTGTGGTGAAGCGTTCAAGATCATACGAGTAAAAACAGAAAAGTCTGCTAGCCTTTTTAGACATAAACATAAAAAAGAAATTTTATGCACCTCGCGTACTTTGATGAAAACAAATACTCAAAAGAAAGCCCCTTCTTTTTTATCGGCGGCTATCTTGTATCTGACACCAAAGCCCTTGAGCTTGAATCAACGCTGATGCAAATACAAGCAAACTTTTTTGGTACCACATCACTTCGCACAGATACAGAATTCCACGGCAAAGACATACTGCATGGCAAGGCACATTACAAGAAACGAAAATTAAACGAGCGGGTGCAGCTATTCCAGAATATCACGGACTTTATTATTGATAACCAACTGCCGATTAGAATGGTGTGTATTGATGTTAATGCCCATCGAACCAAGTACGCTTACCCAGCTCAAGAATATCGTCTGGGTTTAATGCTAATTCTTGAAAGGTTTTGTGACTACTTACAGGCAATAGATGATATAGGGACCGTATTTGGTGACTATGAAAAGGATGAGATTTCCAAGGCCATCCTAGATTTTTCCGAATTCAAAGAATCTGGACGTACAGCCATGTACGGTGGGAGAGAACTGGGACCACTAGTCGATACGGTATATTTTACCCATTCCCATCATAGTCGTTTTCTTCAAATATCCGATGTATTGATTTTTATGGCAGGCAGATATGAAAATATGACCACTCGCCCAAGCAAATGGCACGACCAACAACTTTTTGATATGTGGCAAAAGATAAAGGCCAGCACGGACATTTATATCCAGCGCTGGCCTTAGAGATTCGGAACGACTAGTCTCAATTGAGAAGCTCGCTTTTAGGAACAAACATCTAGCCGCAATTACCACTTAAAGTAGTAATGAGTAAACTTTAATTGTTTTGTATGCACAAATCAAATTTTAAATTTTTAGAATCTCTGGCTTCCCCAGCCCAGTACACCCGGGGTTGGTAAGACAAAAAACCGAAGCGTAACATTCTGGCATGTTACTTTGTGTGCGTTTTGCGTACAAAGCAGTTGGCCAGTATGTATAACCCTTGAGAAGTGCAGGCGCATACAAGTATAACGATAGCATTAAACAGGATGTAACCTTGGGAACATTAAAAAATATCAAACGACAAGCTGGTTTAATCTGACCCACCGGGAGAGAATATGAGATACC
>JASMLZ010000054.1 GCA_030748435.1 Gammaproteobacteria bacterium
CACTTATACAGGCAATTATCAGCTTATATTGACGCCTACCCTAAAAGGGGTTTATGTGCAGGTGTTAACGTCCACAGAAGCCTATGCAGCGAAAGCTCACGCAGAAGAGATTCTGTGGCATATAAAACAGGGTTTATAAGCCATGCGGGCAGCCTTTCTGGATATAAGCAGTTTAAGCCCCTGTGATCTTGATATTACGCCTTTGCAGGATTGTGTGGATGACTTGGTATGTTATGACCATACGGCGCCAGAAGAGGTGCTAGAGCGCCTCCAGGGCGTCGATATTGCGGTGGTTAACAAGGTCGTGTTGTCGGCACAAATATTGCGCCAGTTGCCTGCCTTAAAGCATATTATTATCGCGGCCACGGGGGCCAACAATATCGATTTGGCTGATGCACAAAAACTGGGTATTAGTGTACAGAACTGTCAAGCCTATGGGGTCGATTCCGTGGCACAGCACACGCTAATGCTGATGTTGGCCCTGAGTACACGCTTGCTGGATTATCGACAGGCCATACAGGCCGGAGAGTGGAGCCGTAGCCGTCATTTCTGTCTTTTAGATTACCCAGTGGAAAGTCTGGCTGGCAAAACGCTGGGTATTGTTGGCTATGGTGAACTGGGCCAAGGTGTCGCCAGACTCGCTACTGCTTTTGGTATGCAAGTGCTGGTTGCCACTCGCCCTGGGCAACCAAGCCAGAATGGTCGTATCGCTTTAGCAGAACTGTTACCGCAAGTCGATATCTTGAGTTTGCACTGCCCCTTGACCCCGACCACCCAAGGCCTTATTGGTGAACCACAACTGCAAGCCATGCGCTCGTCAGCTTTGTTGATCAATTGTGCCCGGGGTGGCATTGTTGATGAGCAGGCGTTGCTTAAGGCCCTTATTAGCAAGCAAATTGCTGGTGCTGCTACCGATGTGTTAAGTGTAGAACCACCACCGGCGGATCATCCATTGTTGCAATACCAGCATAATAATTTGATTATTACCCCACACAGTGCATGGGCCAGTCGCACGGCACGTCAAACGATCGTGCAACAGTTGGCGCAAAATATCATTTCTTTGACCTCATCACGCCCCCAGTTTTTACTGTCATAAGAGTCATGGGGTGTGTCAGGGTCCCGCCACCTGTGGGCTAGGGCAATGGCAAGCCTTATGGGCTTGGTAGATGGAAAAAAAGTCAAAAAAACTGCTTGACTTTGTCGGCTTTTAAATAAGTTGTTCACATGTAATAAAAATATAACGACCTAGTAGCAAAAAGTTATAAATAAATAGCCTTTTCTCTATTGTCTTTTTTAAATCATTGAAAAATAAGAAAAAAATAAGATGATTAAAAAATAACCAATTTGTGAAAAGACCTTGTTTAGTGGGCTTTGGGCTAGGTTTCCAAACAATAGTCACAGACTTATCCACAGGATATGTGAATAAGCTCTTTAATCCCAGAAAACATAAGGGGTTGTTACAAATGAAAGTAAACCTGGCCCATGATACAAGCCTTGTTAAGCTCCATATAGTTGTGGGATGGTTATATGGTTTATCACAGGAGTGTTTGTTCGATAACCATTGATTGCCTTATGAAAAGTCTACAACAGTCGTCATGGTAAAGAGCCTGGTAACGCGGCAATCTCTAACCTATTGATGTTATTGGCAAGCGACTGCTGCCCTGTGTTTACATAGGTATATGGTTTGCTTATAACAGGTCACAAATGCTTTGGTTCTGTGGTAGAGTACGCGTGCTTTAAATTACAAGGAGTCGAAGCGTGAACTTAATCAGTAAACTATCATCAGCCATTGTGTTTTCAATAGTGATGCCAGTTATGGCGTTTGCCCATGGTCATGGCCATCTGGAAATAAGCCATAGTTGGATCAAAGCCTCTTTGCCTGGATCTAAAATGACCGGTGGCTTTGTCACTATTACCAATAAGAGTAAGCATGACGATCATCTTATTGCTGCCTATTCGGATATTGCCAAGAAGACAGAACTGCATACCATGGTGATGGATGATGGTGTGATGAAAATGCGTGCTGTAGAAGGTGGCTGGGCGATTCCAACGGGTGCAACTTTAGAGCTTGCCCCTGGCGGCAATCACATTATGTTTATTGGCCTAACAGGTGCCGTTGTTGAAGGCGATATGCAAACGATTACCATGGAATTTAAGCATGCGGGCAAGATTGAACAAATGTTTATGGTAAAAAAAGCAGGCGAGAAGAAAATGCAGCATGGCCATGATATGACTAATGCAGATGCTAATTCAGAGATGAGCCATAGCCACTAAAGCTTCTGGCTTGTGTAGAAGACATACAGAAAACACAGGCTATATAGATTAACAAGGCACCTCCACTTGGGGGGTGCCTTTGCTTCTGTCTTGCTCCTGCCTTGCCCTTATTTTTGAACCTAAAGGCCTATTGCTGATGCAACCCAACACTACTGAGGCGATGCAGCGGATGCTTGCTGAAATTAAGCAAGGGCTGCCTTTTGGGGAGTCTGAGGCGCACTTGTGCAGTGGTTTGTGTTTGGGGTGTCCAAAAAAAGTGATGGCCTTTATAGAAGATGAAGTGGCTGCTTGGGAACAGGCTATGGCAAATGGCCAAATACCTACCCTTGGCGATCTACAACAACTGGGCAAAACAGCCAAAAAAATTCACCGCTTGATGGTCAAAAACAAAATCATCTTATAGGGCCACTTAGATATTATCCTGTGGTGTACTAGTCAATTACACCCTGTTCGCGCAGCGCTGCCAAAGCCTTGTTGTCCAGCCCCAATATATCTTCCAGTACCTCGGAATTATGTTGTCCAAGGCTGGGGCCAGACCAGCGGGTTTGCCCCGGTGTACGTTGCAGTTTGGGGATAATGGCGGGGATTTTTAACGCTTTACCATTAATCTCCACCTGCTCAAATAGTTCCCGGGCCTGATAATGGGGGTCGGCCATCATATCGACCACATTTAAGATTGGGCCGGCCGGTACCCGTGCATCAGTTAGCTTGTCTAAAATAGTCGCGCTATCAAATTGCAAACACCAGTTGGCTAGCACAACATCAATTTCCTGCTCATGGGTCACGCGCCCGGTATTATTGGCGAGACGCTTATCGTGACCCAGATCTGGTCGTTCTGCGGCCGCCATTAGGCGGACAAAGATAGAATCACCATTGCCACCAATCACCACATATTTGCCATCTTTACAGATATAGGTATTCGTCGGCACAATGCCGGTAACGGTAGTGCCTGAGGGTTCACGTACCACACCAGCACCATCATATTCCGGAATTACCGCTTCGAGTAAATTAAACATGGCTTCAAACAGGGCCACATCAACCACCTGGCCCTGACCACTGGTTTGCCGTTCCAGCAGTGCCATAGTCACCCCCAAGGTGGCATGGATGCCGGCAATGGTATCGCCAATACTAAGATTCGGCCGCACGGGAGTCTGATTAGGATGCCCATTAACATAACGAAAACCACTATAGCCTTCACATACGGAAGCAAAACCGGCTTGGTGAGCCCTGGGGCCAGTTTGCCCATAGCCGGAAATACGCGTGTATACCAGTTGGGGATTTGACTGTTTAAATTCGTCTGGTCCCAGCCCCCACTTTTCTACCACACCGGGCCGGAAGTTTTCGATCACCACGTCGGCGGTATTAATAAGTTGTTTTACCAGAGCCACGCCGGCACTGGTCTTTAAATCGATCGTTACCGACTTTTTATTACGGCCAATGGAATGCCACCATAATGAGGTACCATCTTCCACCACGCGCCATTGACGAATAGGGTCACCACTTTGAGGTGGTTCAATCTTAATCACCTCGGCGCCAAAGTAACCGAGCATACTGCCAGTAAAAGGCCCGGCAATAAGTTGGCCTAACTCAATAACACGATAACCGCTAAGGGGACCGGGAGAAGACATAATTGGGTTCCTGATAAAACAATATGCATTTTATATTAAAGCAGACCAGCAACCTTGTGGCTATGCTGTCAATACCTGCTGACAGAGATGGCTTTGTTTGGTGCCTAAGACGGAGTGATATGGTGTGATTGCGAGGCCCCAAAATTTAATCCTACATGGCGAGACACCAAAGATAACCTATTATGGTGAGGAGTCTAGGGGCGCGACAACTTCTTGCAGTAGGCACCTAAAGAAAAAGACTAATTTATCAGGCCCGCAAAGACAGATTTATCAATTGTTCACCCCCTCCTTGCCTGCTTGTACCAATAAACCAACTTAGCGATCTAAAATTAATCTGGTTTTAAAATTTAATTCAATATAAATAAGCAGATATGGTTATATTATTAATATAATAATAAAACTAAAGTATCACATTTATTATATTGTATATCATATTAAATATAAAATTATAAATAATGGAGAGAAAATGGATTTTGTTAAATAAATCAATAATTACCCCTTGTGTTAAGTTAATAGGGGTGTTAAATTTGACGCGCCCGAAACCACATTAGGTGGCATAAAGGCTTTAAAAACAATGATTTCGATGATGATAATTATCGAGAACAATTGACAAAGATTATCGCACTAGTAATAGTGCTGAGACCAAAAAAATAATAAGAAAAAGGTGTTTAATAACGCCAAGTTTCAGGTTTTTTGGTTATCTTTCTCAATTGTTTGTTTTTAAAACAAACATAATGGTTTACAATATGGCGCTGAATGATTCGTTAAATAAAGAATCATCAATGCTGTAATGTAATGTTTAACTTGCAAGTTAAATCTTTTTAAATTGAAGGGGAAATTCAATGAAAAAATCTCTGATCGCTCTGGCTGTAGCTGCTGCTCTGCCTGTTGCTGCTCAAGCTGACGTAACTCTGTCTGGTTCTGTTGAAGCTAAGTCTACTCTGGGTGGAAACTTGGCACCTACTATTACTACTGAGTTCAATGCTGCTGCTTCTGAAGTACTGGCTAATGGCATGACTGCTAC
>JASMLZ010000055.1 GCA_030748435.1 Gammaproteobacteria bacterium
ACCGGGATGCAAAACTACAAAACATCACCATCTCAGTTATCAAAAGTTCCAAGCAGTATATTGTGCAAAATATCATAGCAATAAGCCCAAACATATGTCTAGAAACCAGCCTATTAGCCCTTTGCACCCCCAAAAGAGAAAATCCGCAGAACAAACATTGGAAAAAACTGTTTATCACGGCATGTTAGGGACTGTCTTAACAAGGTATATTATTGCCTTTGTAAGGCAGTGAAAAAAATCTAATGGTCGAAATCGATATATTAGCTATTGTATTAGGTGTTAAAATTAATTTAATCAGTTATGCTTAAATTAATAAGGCTTATACTTTGTTGAAACCCTCAACAAACGGCATAAAAAAGTCTGAATAACTCAGCAATCCGCTATGGTGAACACAGCCATCCCCGACTAATAAGATCAATAGCTTTAAAGGTAACCAACTCAGGGACAAGTTCAATAGTTGATAATTGGATATTTTGAACTAAGCTTTGACGCCCGCCTTAAAGTGTATAAATAAGTTTGTTAAGGCAACCTAATCTGGAGACTAATATGAAGAAGTATCCCCACCTAGTGCTGATGTTGCTACTAAGCCTATTGATACCAGCGACGGCGACAGCCAAAAAAGCCACTATGGTTGGTAATAATAAGCTGGCGCATTTTCAACAGCAGGCACCTGCCGACACCTTGTTTTATGCTGATGGAAAGTTGGACTGGAGTACTCGCTCAATCGACATATACAGCACAACATCATTTTCTCAAATGGAAATGACCATGGCCGACTTGGAAGCCTTTGCGGCCGAAGTGTCACTGCCCGAAGTCACTTTTTTCACTATTTTACTGCGCGATATGATGGACACCATGGCCTCAGGTGATAATAAAGCCTTTGCCGCCCAGTATGGTTTGGCCACGGATATGGCCAGTGCCTTTTATCTGGATGGTGTGGTGCCAGTAATACAACTGGCTATTGAGCAACCAGAGCCAATGCTACAGGCCTTTGATAAAGCTGGCCGCGAAAGTGGTTTGCAGAGTTACACGGATATGTGGGGTGACCATCAGGTGCACTACTGGCCGCTGAATACAGGCTCGGAACTGGGCTTTGATGTGTGGCTTACCCTGTCTCTGCAAGAAACCTTGGCAACTATTGCCCTGCTACCAGCAAACTTTTCACAATCACGTCGCCTGGATGCCCTTGGGCTTTTGCCTGAGACAACCTCGCTGGCTGATACGGGTGCCATGGCCGAGCTGCGCAAGCAACAGGGATATATGGACTATATGGCTGGCTTTCTCAGCTTGCTAGAAGCGACTCGGGCATTGGGCAATAATGCCACCAGTAAAACCAGTGTCGATATGATGCAATTGTTTGGCAATGCCGCCCCCGCCAATAACATTTCTCCAACCTGCCGCCAGGAATTCACTGCACTGGCCACTGGCGTACCACGCATGGTATTTGGCTATGACACTATCAATCAGCAGGGCACTACTATTACGATGGATGGCCATGCCCTATTGGAAATCAATGATCAACCCATTGCCACCCAATTGACCCACCTTAATGGTCATCTGCCCGCTTATACAAACAGCGCCGATGATACACTGTTTGCAGCAGCTCTGGGACTGGATGTGGCCGTCGTAAACACTGTTTTCAACTACTTACGCTCTCGCCTGCTAAAAACCGACTTTGCCTGCCAACAACTGGCTGAACTAAAGATGTCAGCCGCAGCTATGGACCCATCAGCACTCGCCATGGCAACAGCTATGGCGCAAGGTATAAATGGTATTGGACTGGCACTCTACAATATTGACATAAATGATCTTGCAGCAGGGCTATTTACTATTGATGGACTGGTTTCCATTGCCGCCAATGACCCCTACCTATTAGCTGGCCTTGCCGGGTTAATACCTGAGTTGGCGGGTATCGTCATCCCAGAGGATGGCTCATCGGTGCCTCTGAATCTGCCCGATCTACCACCGGGACTAAGTCCCAAGTTAGCAGTCAAAGGCAAGCAACTGGTTATTTTTGACGGTAACCAGGCCGCTTCTTCCAGCCGCTCCATGGCCCTTGAGCCTCTTAATAGTAAGGGTCTATTAGCTATCTCAGCAAACTATGCCAAAATTGGCGCAGTGGCCCAAAAATCACTACCACAGATTGGCAAGATGACAGCATCTGATGCCAACAGCTGTGCCGACGTATATAGCAGTCTGGCAGTTTTCAACGATCTTGATGCCGAAGTAACCCTGACAGAAACCTTTACCCCGGCAGGTCTACGCTTTGATTTTAGCTCCACGTTACATACCAAAAAACACCAGACACGCCAGTTATCTAAACTTGGCGACTATAGTGTGCAACAACTTGGTGAAGGTTGTGTTTGGGAATTTTTCGGCTATGAAACTCTGTCTGCCAATGGCATCGGCGGCTATGCTATCACCGATATCGAGGACCAGTGTGATCTGTTTGTAGCAGAATATAACTGGCAGCAATCGGGTGCCACATTAACCTTCGAAGAGCAAGATGCCATGGCCCGCGAGACCTGTGAAGACACCATGGAAGCCAGCGAACCTAGTCAATATAGCTGCACGCTTGTAGCCATCAACGACCATGGCTTTGACTGCCTGTTTGACTATGGTGAAGGCGATAAGCAAGTATATCGGTATACACGCGAGCACTAGTTAATCCCGGCAACACGCGACATTGCAAGGGAAGTAGCGGCATGGCAATCTTGGCACCCATAATCTGTGGCAATAAGCACTTAACGCCACAGATTGCCGCTCTATGCTTCAGGTAGCAGAAGCAATGCTAAATCTAGGATACAGGAATTTAGGTCAAAAACGGATTATGCTTGCGCTCTTGCCCAATGGTCGACACAGGACCATGACCGGGCACAAACTGCACCTGATCATCCAGCACCAGCAGGTGGTTTTGAATAGACTGAATAAGTGCGCCATGATCACTTTGGGGGAAGTCTGTGCGGCCGATAGAGTTTTGAAATAGCACATCACCAACAAACAGCAAGCCAATAGTGGGATGATAAAACACCACATGACCTGGGGTATGACCCGGGCAATGAAAAACCTGCATCGTTTCTTTGCCAACCTGTACCTCATCGCCCTGATCTAACCAGCGCTGGGGTACAAAAGGTCGCGCTTCTGGAAACTGAAACATACGACTCTGATCACTTAGCTTATCTATCCAGAACTGATCTGCCCGATGAGGGCCAATAATGGGAATATCTTTGGCTTCGGCAATATCAGCAGCCGCACCGGCGTGATCAATATGCGCATGGGTAATAAAAATCTGGGTTAAGTTAAGGCCATGATGCCCTACGCGCTCCAGTAGCAACTCGGTGTCGCCACCCGGATCAATCAAGGCCGCCTCGTTGGTGCTATCGCACCATACCAAAGAGCAGTTCTGTTGAAATGCTGTAACGGGGATAATTTCAATTCTTAAGCTCATCTGAATAATCCTTATATAACCGCAACCTTGCGAAGCATAACCAGCAACTTAATTGACCCATACTCTGGCATTACGGAACATGCGCATCCAAGCTCCATCTTCACCCCACTCTTCCGGTGTCCAGGAATTCTGCAAGCTACGATAAACCCGTTCCGGATGGGGCATCATAATGGTCACGCGACCATTGGCTGCCGTCAGTCCCGTAATACCGCCTGTGGAACCATTGGGATTGGCTGGATAAGCCTCTGTGGGGTGGCCATAGTTATCCACGTAGCGTAAAGCAATCTGGCCAGCTGCGGCGCAAGCATCACGGTCAGCCGGACTGGCGAATTCTGCATGCCCCTCTCCATGAGCGATAGCAATCGGCATATGTGAGCCCGCCATACCCTGCAAAAAGATAGAATCAGACTCTTGCACCTGCACTAAGGCTGTACGACCTTCAAACTGTTCTGACTGATTACGTACAAAATGTGGCCAGTGTTCGGCACCGGGGATCAACTCATGCAGATTGGACAGCATCTGACAGCCATTGCACACACCCAAAGCAAAGCTATCAGGGCGGGCAAAGAAATCTCTAAACTGTTGCCGTGCACTGGTATTAAACAGTATGGACTTGGCCCAGCCTTCACCAGCACCCAGCACATCACCGTAGGAGAAACCACCACAGGCCACCAAACCAACAAACTCGCTTAACTGGCGGCGACCACTGAGAATATCGCTCATATGCACATCAGTACAGGCAAAGCCGGCACGATCAAATGCTGCCGCCATTTCCACCTGTCCATTCACCCCCTGTTCACGCAAAATGGCTACTTTGGGCCGCTCGCCAGTAGCGACAGCAGTGGTAATATCTTCATCTGGAGCATAGGTCAGACTGACATTCAGGCCCGGATCACTGGCATCCAGCAAGCGATCAAATTCCTGTTGGGCACAATCAGCATTATCACGCATGGCTTGCAGACGATAACTGGTTTCTGCCCAGGTGCGCTGCCAGTCTGTACGGGAATCAACCAGCACTTCTTCTCCTTCCAGAGTAAAGCGAATCTGGTCATCATCATTAAGGCTACCAATAACCTGACTTTGCTCAGCCAGACCGGCAGCACTGCATTGACGCAAGACTTCAGCGCTATCCTGTTTACGCACCTGTATAACAACACCCAGTTCCTCGTTAAACAGGCTGCTTAACAGTTCCTCTGAACGAGTGACCAAAGCTCCCATTTCAATATCAATACCCGTATGACCGGCAAAGGCCATTTCTGCTAGCGTGGTCAACAAGCCACCATCAGCACGGTCATGATAAGCCAGCAATAAGCCATCCGCATTAAGGCCTTGAATAGCACTAAACAAGCCTTTCAGATCTTCCGCATCATCCAGATCTGGCGCACTATTACCCAGTTGTTTGAACACCTGCGCCAAAGCGGAGCCACCCAAACGGTTTTGACCATTGCCCAGATCGATAAGAATCAAATCTGTTGCACCCTTATCCGTGCGCAGTTGTGGCGTTAGGGTCTTGCGCACATCCACTACCGGTGCAAAACCGGAAATAACCAGCGACACCGGAGAAGTCACGCTCTTGTCCTGGTCACCATCTTGCCACACCGTGCGCATGGACATAGAGTCCTTACCTACCGGAATGGAAATACCCAGAGCAGGGCATAACTCCATGCCCACGGTTTTTACGGTGTCATATAATTTGGCGTCTTCGCCCGCATAGCCAGCTGGCGACATCCAGTTGGCAGACAAGCGAATATCACCCAGATCAGCAATCTGAGCACAAGCCA
>JASMLZ010000056.1 GCA_030748435.1 Gammaproteobacteria bacterium
TCTTGGATAAATGCGGCAATGGAAAGCTTACTTTTTTGCGCCCCAAACCAGATTTCAAAGGGCGAGAAGCCATGAATATGAAGATCTGGCACTCGGCTTTTGATGGCTTTAATAATATTGCGGTAATGGCTACCATCAATATCCGGATGCAGACCACCCTGTATACATACTTCGGTAGCACCTTTGTGCCATGCTTGCTCGGCTCTGTTGGCAACCTCATCCACAGTAAGAAGTTCTGCCAGAGCATCATTCTTGCGTTTGGCAAAGCCGCAAAACTTGCAGCCCATATAACAAACATTGGTAAAGTTAATATTGCGAGTAATAACAAAGCTGGCTGCATTGCCATTAGCCTGGTAGCGCACATAGTCGGCCGTTGCGACCAGTGCATCCAGCTCTTTACCCGTGGTCTGGAACAGAGCAATGGCATCATCTTCAGTGAGTTCAACACCATCCATCGCACGACCCAAAATAGCACTGATATCACTATCGATGGCGGCTAGAAGCTTACCCCGCAGTCGTTGCTCTGCTGTTTGGTGATACTGGTCTGGTGTATTTGAAGCATTCATAATTGTTTCCTTAATCCTGTTGTCATACCAAGTTAAAAAAAGGTGATGTTTTCTATAACAAGGCAATACAGACAGGCATTTATAACTGCAGTAACAATAAGAGTGATCAACAGGTTGATATTTTTGGCTGCGACAGATACGGCCAACAAGTAAGCCAAATCCATCTGCACCTTCACCAAACCCGCGCTCCATCTTTATTTTTATTTACGGTATAAAGCTTGTATCAATATTTTTTACCATTCGGTAAAAAATAATACTAGTATAAATTTTACCGAATGGTCAATATTTTTTATGTGCATAATACTTGCTCCCGGGAAACCGGTCGCACAGCTCTGGATATGATTTAGGCAGCTTAGGCAGAAAAACTGGAGGAATAATAAGGAGCGGGCTAAGGCGGTTACCACGCTCCTGGCAAGGGTGGGGTACTGCTTGGTGTGGTCTTTACAATGACAGCAATTACTTCAGGCCAATACCTTTAATAATAACATGGGTAAGAAAATCAGTCGCCGTCTGAAAGTCATTTGCTTCCAGTTCATCCTTACCTAAAGAAAGTTCTATCTGTGAAGAAAAATCAGCGTAGGTCTGAGTTGATGACCAAATAAGGAAAAACAGATGATATGGGTCAATGGGATCCATTCTGCCTGCTTCAATGCAGGTTCTCACTAGCTGCACATCGGCTTCCAACACAGGCAACAAGCGCTCTTTCAAGTAGTCTTTCAAATGCGGTGCACCATTGATAATTTCGATGGCAAATACCTTTGATGCATTAGGGTTGCTGCGTGATAACTCGACTTTCCTGCGAATATAATTACGCAACATTTCAGCAGGATCCTCTCCTTCCTGATCAAGCAGGGCCATTTTATCTACCCATATATCAAGGACATTTTCCAACACTCGATGATATAGCAACTCTTTCGATGAAAAGTAATATAGCAGGTTTTGTTTCGACATATTGGCATGATCAGCTATGGCTTCCAAAGCGGTGCCGTTATAACCATTACGTGAAAAAAGATCTTCTGCCGCACGCAAAATGGCAGCGGCATGGGCTTCCCTGATTCGAGATTGGCGGCGCGGTTTATTGTTAACAGATTTATCGGGTAGATTTGACATTACATTTTGGTCCACAGCTAAGCTTTATAGGCTGCGTGTAATTTTACCACATGGTAACAATAATTATCTGGCTTTAGCAACATCCAGGCCCACTTGCTTAAAACAAAAAATCAGACCTTGGAACAAGTATTTTTTGCATCATACAAAGGGCTGCCAGCTTAATTGTGCCGCATAGGCAACGCCTTCCACCAGCACCTCAAAAGTGGTTTTATCCAGATCAGTCTGCTTAGGTGGCAAGTCAACCATGGCCAAACCGACAGCACTGGACAGGGATGCCCCCCAAGCCCCGGAGGTAATAAAGCCGATGGGTTTGCCGTCCTGCAAAATGGGCTCATTGTGATACAGCAAAGGTTGTGGATCCAATAATTTTACCGAACACAGGTAGGGCCCCAGAGCCGTTTGCCTACGTTCAGCAGCCGCCTGCTTGCCAATAAAATCCTGTGATTTGTTGCAGAGAAAGCTTAAGCCTAGTTGATGCGGTGCCTCCGTATAGGACATATCGTGGCCCCAATGCAAAAAGCCTTTTTCAATGCGTAAAGCATTTAGTGCTTCACTGCCAATAAGCTGCAAGTTCAGGTCCTTGCCATATTGCAGCAACTGCTCCATAACATGCTCGGCAAAATCCGGGGTAACAAAAATCTCCCAGCCCAATTCACCAGTAAATGACAACCGCTGGGCCCACACCGGAGCGTGGCCAAGGTAGAAGGATTGCCAGGTCTGGAAGGGAAAAGCCTGATTGCTAAAATCAGCATCACTGACTCGTGACAAGAGCTCGCGGCTGTGCGGACCTACCAGAGATACTACGCCATAAGCTGTAGTGACATCACGCAAACGCACATCTTCATTAGCTTGCATATATTTTTGCAGATGCAAATGATCACGGCGAGTGCGCGCCATGGAACTCATTAACATATATTGGTCATCGGCAAAGCGCGCCACAGTAACATCACTTTCAACCCCACCACGAGCGTTTAACAGCAAGGTGTAAGTCACCTGACTATTGCTCATGGCCATGTTCTGGCTACAAATACGTTGCAAAAACGCCTCGGCATCCGCGCCTTCCACCAACAGTTTGCCCAACATGGAGTAGTCCAGCAAACCCACACCCTGACGAGCGGCCCTTTGTTCAGTCTGGGCATAGTCGAACCAGTTTTGGCGCCCAAAACTATATTCGGTCACTGGCTCTACCCCAGCAGGGGCAAACCAGGCCGGCCGTTCCCAGCCTTGCACTTCGCCAAAACAGGCGCCCCGTTCTTTAAACAGATGATAGAAGGGGGTTTTACGTAGTGGCCGCACGCTATTACGCTGGACGTTGGGCCAATGCATAGCATAGGTATGGGTTTCTGTTTCCGGGGCCCGCTGCTGTAAATACAAATCCCGCGCCTGAAATTCTTCAATACGGGCCGGATCCATATCATTCAGATCCAAGGGTGGATAACCTTTAACAATCCACTGCGCCAGTGCCCTGCCAGCCCCTGCGCCCGATTGAATACCTGTCGAGTTTACCCCCGCCAGAATAAAATAGCCTTGCACTTGCGGGGCTTCCCCCAGACAAAAACGACCATCATATGAGTAACTTTCAGGGCCATTAAAATAGGTTCGTATGCCGGTTTCCTGCAATAGGGGAACCCGATTAAGTGCCATTTCCAGCACATCCATGACATCTTCATCAACAAAGGGCAATGAATCAAAACAGAATTCCTCGGGAATACCCTTTGTCCCCCAGGGCTTCACCTTGTTATGGGCAAAGCCAAACAACAGCTTACCCGCATCGGCTTTAAAATAGGTGCAATCATCATAGGCACGCAACACCGGCAAATGCTTGGGTAAATCCGGGATTTGATCAGTTACCAGATAATAATGTTCACAAGCATGCAAAGGCACGCCAATACCATTTTGTTTGCCCAGTTCCCGTGCCCACATGCCACCACAATTGACCACAAAGTCGGCCTTGATGGTCCCCTTACTGGTGGTTACCCCAGTCACCTTACCCTGTTCCACCAGAACTTGTTGCACCGCTGTTTGCTCAAAAATTTGCACGCCATTCTGCCGCGCCCCTTTAGCCAATGCCATGGTCAGATCAATGGGGTTAATATAACCATTGCCAGCAACAAATATCCCTCCCTTAACCCCATCGGGGTTTATCATGGGCCACATTTGTATAATCTCATCAACTTCCATATAGCGCGCTTGCTCACCATGCAACAAGGCGAAGTCAGCTTGTCGTTTAAGTTCGGCCAAACGCTCAAAATTAGTGGCTATAGAAATGGATCCCGGGCATTGGTAGCCCGTGGCCTGGCCGGTTTCCCGCTCCAGTTGTGGAAATAAATCAGAACCATACTGAGCAAACGCGGTGGTAGCATGACCACCCTGCAGCCTCCCCACCAAACCGGCGGCATGCCAGGTAGTGCCACAAGTAAGTTGTTTACGCTCTAATAACACTATATCTCGCCAGCCTTCCTGGGCCAGATGATAGGCCACAGAACAACCATGTATACCACCACCAATAATGACTACACGAGCATGCTGAGGAAGCGTTTTATTCATCTTTATTTTTATCCTGATCAGAGGGCCTAACTGAGCTAGAAATGGCAGTTAGACCGGCAAAGGTTGCATAAATAGTTGTCCACGCCCTGCTATCAGGGGCTGATAATTAGCCAACCGCAACAGATGCCAAGCCATGGCATGATTACTGGAGGTAATGGGTTTGCCCAACAAGGCTTCGGCCTCAGGCAATATCTGTGCTACGCGCAAACTGGTACAAGCAACAAACACGCCATCACAGTCAACTTGCGCCTCTAACTGCTGCATGGCTTGCAAAATGCTTGCGGGGCTGATGCGCCCCACAACAAAATCATCACTTTGCTGAAAACAGCCGGTACTTACAATATCAAAACCAGCGTCCTGCAGATGCTGGCGCATAAGTGCCGTTACGGCAAAATTATAAGGTGTCAAAAAAGCAATACGCTGCATACCTAAAGCCGCAAATGCCGCCTTGCAAGCCGATAATGGGTTGGTAACCGGGGTATTAGGGTGGGCCTGCTGCACCGCTGCGGCAACCTCTTGCTCACCAATCACCGTGGCGCCTGAAGTACAACCATAAGCGATGGCATCAAAATTAAACTCTACCGGCAACAAGGCCGCAGTATGGGGCAAATCAGCTGCCATTTGCGCCAAAGTTTGTGGTGTCACCTCCATGGCATTGGGAATACGGGCATGGTAGTAGTCCACCCCAGGAATATCCAGCAAGATACGCAGTTCATGCTCCACAGTCTGGTCAGTCTGCAAGACCACCACCCCCAGACGCGCGCGCTGACCCAAACCATCATCGGTGGTGCACGATAGGGGAAACCATGGTTGTTTATCAGTCAACATAGGGGATTTATTGTTATTGGCAATATTAGTGTATTCGTAGACTACGAGAAATTGCCCAAGGAAACAATCAGCCATGCATAACTAAATCTGCACCCAAGGGAAATTATATATGTTGCATCAACCAGCCAGAATTATGCACAGCTAGCACTGGCTGCCTATCTCTTGCTATGATGACGCACTCTGTTTTACCCGTTAGGAGTGACCTTTTTTGTCTATCCCCACAACCATGAAGGCCGTTGTTACCCTGGGTCATGGTGACTATACGCAACTAAGCTATCAGGACCACCCGGTACCCGGTATCGGGCCCCACGAGGTCTTGCTCAAAGTTCTGGCCGCCGGGGTCAATAATACGGAAATCAATACCCGGTTGGGCTGGTATTCAGCCAGCATCGCCAAAGCGACCGCAGATACCGGCAATCAGCAAAGCCATCTGGCTGAGCAACAGCAAGATGGTGGTTGGGACGGAGCGACCCCCTTCCCATTAATTCAGGGTACAGACTGTTGCGGTCAGGTTGTTGCTACCGGCCCTACCCATAAACACTTGCTAGGCAAGCGCGCACTGGTGCGTGCCTGCATGCGTACTAATGGATTTGACAATCTGGCCTGCAGTTGGATGGGCAGCAACACCAATGGTGCCTTTGCCGAATATGTTAAGGTGCCTGCCACGGAAGTATTCCCCGTAGAATGTAATTGGCAGGACACCGAACTGGCCAGTATCCCCTGCGCCTACGCCACCTCAGAAAATATGCTCCACCAGGCCAAATTGCAGGCGGGTGAAACCGTACTAGTAGCAGGCGCCTCGGGCGGTGTTGGACTGGCAGCGGTACAACTGGCCAAGTGCCGCAACGCTCGGGTTATTGCTCTAGCGGGCAAGGACAAGCACCCACAGGTACTTAGCGCCGGTGCTGATATTGTCTTGGAGCGCGATACCGACCTTATTGCTGCCCTGGGTGAACAAAGCGTCGATCTGGTAGTGGATAATGTAGCGGGGCAAGGTTTTGCCAATATGCTTAAGATCCTGCGCCAAGGTGGCCGTTTGGTGTCATCTGGCGCTATTGCCGGCCCCATGGTGCAGTTTGACCTGCGTGATCTTTACCTGAAAGATATCCGCATAGTGGGCACCACGGCTTGGGCCGAACCCGTATTTAGTAACCTGATCAAGTATATTGAAGCCGGTGAACTGAGACCCCATGTCGCTGCTACCTATGCACTAAAGGATATTGTTCAAGCCCAACAGGCTTTTGTACGCAAACAGCATGTGGGCAAAATTGTCTTGCTACCTTAGTACACCCTACTCTAACTGCCAGGCAGTACATCAAGAATTATCTCGTTCACTGCCTGCAGAAACGCCGGACGGTTAAATCCTTCAGGATCTTTGGCAACTGGTATATCTTCTTTATCCGTCAGCCATTTTGGAAAGGGTGCTATAAAAGCATAGTGGTGACCTTGCACAGTTTTAAAGCGCGTAGGGACCTGTTGTGCTGCTGCTTCGGCCAGTGGCTTGGCGTGAAACTCCGGCTTGGCGATCCTGTCACCTCCGATGGCGATAACCGTTAAATCGGCCATCGCTAATGGCTGCTCCAGATCTAACCCCTGAAATGCTGGTGCCACTAAAATGGCCTTGCCCGTCACCAGTGGCGGATTGCGAAAAGGGTCACGCTTGGGGCGCAGATTGGAATCGTTCTGAAAGGACTGGAACATACGATAAATAAATGCGGGGGTCTCGCAGTACTCAGGGTCCAGGTCCTCTTTCTCACGACAATACTGAGTAACCCGCTCCGAAGAAAACCCCGCCCCTGATGCCAGCATAATGGTAGCTCCACCAAGGGAATAGCCCACCCCGTGCACCGGCAAGGTGGCTATATGATCACGAAACTCGGCATCCTTACGCACCACCTGCAATGCTTTGGCCAACTCGGTATAGCGGTGATCCAGCGCCTGAGCCAACCTACTCCCTCCCACAAAGACCAAGTTAGCTGCCTCGTGCTGGGGCGCAATTACCATATAACCGGAATCAGCCAATGCCTGAGCTGTAAGATAGTGGTTACGATAACGGCCACCAATACCATGGGAAAGTAGCACTAGCTGGTGTTGACCCACCTGAACAGGCGCGTCGCGGGCCATCTTGGTTTCAAAAGGCCCCAACCTTTGGAGCGTGGTGGGTGTATCACTGGGGTACCAAACGCCCATATGCAGGCCTTCGGCATCGAGCTTACGAAATCCGGCAGCATGAACCGTTGACAACCCCAGTATTACCGCAACAAAGGCAGCTGCAATTTGTGATCTTTTTGGTACATATTGCCATAGTTGTTTCACAGCCATATCTCTCCTAAAAAATAATTAATAAACATAAGGTACCAGAGAAGACTGAAAGGCATTAATATCAATATTAATCGCTGCGCCTTGCGTTGATAATGGCACTTCATCAACATTATCAATACCTTGAATATTGTATTGGTAACCTTCGGAACGTTGCGCAATTCTTATGTTCGATTGGGATACCTTTACATCAACATGATCTGCAGGACGAATCAGTGTTACCTTACTTTGATTAACATTTATTCTGGCAGGGCGTGTAGGAAGATAAACCAGACATTCAGCTTGCTGGAATACCATGGTTCCATTACGGATAAGCTGATCCTGTGCCAACCAATTACCATCACATGTCCATCTGACCTGTTGCTGCTGATGCCAGTAGAAGACCACTTCTGCCTGACTTACCTTGATCAGTGAAACACCATCCCACGGGGCTGAAAGCCACTTAGTATCACGTGTCGCACCTGCCAAAGCTTGTGGATCCGCATAGTTAAATGCATCACGTTGGTAGTAATAAGCCAAGCCGGTAACAATCAGCACTAACACAAGCACAATAGCACCAAAAACGGACAAACCCAGCCGACCTTTGCTACTGAGCTTTTGTAGCAACGTAAGGTGCACAACTTCACCATCCAGATACTGTTGAGCCAGCTTTTCTGGTGGGCCAAATTTTTCCAGTAATGCCATATCCTGATCACCACAGTCATTTAGGTAACTCTGGATTTCACGTAACACCTCATCTCGTACCTGATGAGGCATGGATGACAATAATTTTTTTAGCCGAGCTAAATACTGTTGGTTATTCATATTAACTCCATTAATTTGCTTACCGCACATTCGTTTTGCTGAAAGGCATCCAGCATTTTAGGCAACTGCTCCACTCCCGTGTCACTTAACTGATAAAAACGACGAGGATGACCGCTGTCCTCTGGATGAATCCAATATGAATCCAACCACCCATTTTTATGCATACGATTCAACAAAGGGTACAAGGTGCCTTCATTAAGGCTAATACCCGCCTCATTAAGTAGGCGCAGCAGCTCAAAGCCATAGGTAGTATGCTTTTGTCGCAGTACAATCAATACACAAAGCTCCAGATAACCTTTGCGCAGTTGAGATTGCCATTTTTGAAACAGATCATTTTCCATAACTATAAACTTAGTACCAAGTACTATGTTATGCAAAGTTAAATTAAATAATCCTAATAATTCTTGTCCCTAAAGAGATAAAGAGCCCATAACTTCGAGCAGGAACCATCAAAGAATGCTTATTGAAAATACATATAAACCAACCACCTATGTCTACAAGAATGTGGGAGAATCGTGAATTAAGAACGCAAAAGAAAATATCCAAGGGGAACAAGATTAAGGCAAGTCGAGTAAAAAATATGCTAAGCTTGCCCCCATAATAACAAAGTAAGGAGTGGTTAATATGACGACTTCAACGCAAGTATGGCTGCAACGCTATGCGGAATCGCACCAGCATCCTACCAATAAACGTATCCATCATATCTGTGTCCCACTGATTTTTATGACCATTGTGGGCTTTTTATTTAACCTCAACCTCAACTTTGCTCTGCTGATCAGTCTGCTGGTCAGTGTTTTTTACTGGCGTCTGGGTATAAAGCCGCTACTGTTATTTTGGGCTATATTGGGCATCAGTGTGGCAATTGTCAGGATTCTGTCAATCACCAACCCCATACTACTGTTAATCTTTATTCTGGCCTGGGTGGGCCAATTTATCGGTCATAAGATTGAAGGTGCCAAGCCCAGCTTTTTTACCGATATAAAATTCCTCCTGATTGGACCCCTGTGGGTATTCGCCCGCTTTCTGCGCTAATCACAAGACGCTATGATGCGTCAGATGGCATATGCCATCCGGTGATTGTCACGTCATGGCGTATACTGTTGGTAGCCATGGTGCTTAACTTGCTGCCCCCGCAAACAGGAGACTTTATATGATTATTCGCAAGCTCAGATTGGAGCAGGGTTGGACCCAACAAGAGTTGGCCCAGCATAGCGGCCTCAGTATTCGTACTGTACAACGGATTGAAAAAGGTCAGCTACCCAGCGAAGAAACAGCAAAGTGCCTGGGTGCGGTGTTTGGTGTGGAATCTCAGGATATCCTGAATTACTACACTCATCACCCACAGCTTTCAAACAAGAGGGCCATTCAGGAGCAGCACACCATGGATAAACTTTCCCTAAGTCTTGAAGAAGAGCGCGTTATGCGTGAAGTAGAGGCCCTTAAAGATTTTTATCAACACGCCTTATCTTTTATCGTCATTATCACTTTCTTATGGATCATAAACTTTGTTACCAGCACTGCCTACTGGTGGGCTATCTGGCCGACTTTGGGTTGGGGCCTGGGACTGGCCCTCCACGCCATTAGCGTGTTTAATTTATTTAAGCTATTTGGCCCTGAATGGGAGCGTAAAGAGATCAACAAGCGCCTCAAAAATCGCGACTAGACCTAATAAAGTTGGAACAACAAACAGGGCCTTAATAATTTATGACCTCTGGCTATAGATTGTTAATTGGCCTGCTTGGCCTTATCCATGCCACCATATGGCAATAATAAGAATTACCGAGCCGTTTCATGTCCATAGCTACACAATACCAAAGGCAGGGCTATGCCGCGCCCATTGATATTCTCCAGCCAGAAGAAGTGACCCACTATCGGCAAGCGCTGGAAGCAGCTGAAGCACGTCTGGGTAGCTTGCACTATGAACAGAATGTGCATACATTGCTGCGTTCAGCCTTTGAGATGGCCTCAAACAGTAGAATACTGGATGCCGTTGAGCAGGTGATAGGCCCCAACATCCGTCTCTATTGCGCCACCTTTATTATTAAAGAACCGGGCTCAGACGCCTTTGTATCGTGGCATCAGGACCTGACCTATTGGGGGTTGGATGATAGTGAAAAGATCGTTACCGGTTGGCTGGCGCTTTCACCAGCAACACCCGAAAGTGGCTGTATGAAGATGATCCCTGGCAGTCACCAACGCGGGCAACTTAAACACCATGCCACCGATGCCGACAACAATGTACTGTTTATGGGCCAAACGGTAACCGATCTTGACCCGGATGCGGGCGTCTATTGTCCCTTGGCAGCGGGCCAACTTTCCCTGCACCACGGCTGGACCCTGCACGAATCCCTGCCCAATCGCAGTCAGGACCGGCGCATAGGGTTAAATGTTCAGTATGTGGCACCGTCGGTCAATACCACCAATAGCATCAAGGTGCCGTCCATTTTACTGCGCGGGGAGGATACCTATGGCCACTTTGTCGACGAAATTCCCGCCAGTGGAGAGGCCAACACTGAATCCGTTGCCCGCCACCAACACTATACCGAATTAATGACCCGTTCATTTAAAAGCCAACACAAGGCTTAACAACTATCGGCCAGTTAAACTGGCTAAGCGGGCGGCTTTTGGTTAGATTAGCGGTACCCCAATACAGGAAGCCGTCATGTTTACACCACAAAATCCGGACTACCAAAAGCGAGTGCACCACAGCTTTGCCCAACAAACTATTACCTCTACCCTGAGTATGAGCATAGATGAAATACAACCGGGGCAGATCAGCCTGGCTATGCCATTTGCCGAAACCCACACCCAGCAGCACGGCTTTGTGCACGCTGGCATTATTACCACAGGTCTGGACAATGCCTGCGGCTATGCAGCTTTTTCTCTTATGGCTGATCAATACGAGGTACTAACCATTGAATTTAAAACCAGCTTTTTGGCACCAGCCCAAGGCCAGCGTTTTGTGTTTACCGGCAAGGTTAAAAAGGCTGGCCGCACCCTCACCTTTGTGGAAGCCGAGGCATATGCAATAGCAGACCAGCAAAGGACATTAATCGCCACCATGAGCGCCACCATGATGGCCGTTGCTCAACGAGCAAAAGGGCCGGATTAAGTGATTCAGCAGGGCTATACTATTGGGGCTGAGGATAGACCACAGGGAACCAGTCGGCACGCAACCTTTGGCCAGCTTGCATATTATGCCCCGGATAGGGAGGAGACGTACGCCCGGGGCGCTCCACATAGCGGGCATCATCACCTACCAAGCGCACCGAAAAGGCGCGGCGGCGCTGACTGGAAGCATTGGCTCGTGCCCCATGTAAGGTACGAAAATCAAAGGCCACCGCATCACCCGGCTGCATATCCCACTCCAATACCGGCATGCCTTCGGCATCAGGATCAGGAATAGGCATATAGGTGTCTTCACTGGCATAAAAATCCTCTGCCGAAGCCCAACGGATAGGTAGCACTGGTTTGGGCCAGCGATGGGAACCCGCTACAAAGCGCAAGGTGGCATCTGACACAGGATCAACTGGGCACCAAAAACTGATGGTTTGCTCACCCTCAACAAAATAATAAGGACTATCCTGATGCCATGGTGTGGGCAGTGAAGTACCCGCTTCCTTGACCAATACATGGTCGTGAAATAGTTGTACCGACTGGGACTGCATCAACTGGGCCGCTACCTGCGCCATGGACGACTGAAAAATCACTTGCTGAAACTGGCTGATACGCGGCCAGTTGCAATAATCATCAAAAAAACGCCCCGTATGGCCCGGTGCCAAATTTTCTGAAGCATAAGGGCCTGGTGTTTGCATATTGGCTTCAATACCTGCGCGGATCGTTTCAACCTGATCTTTAAACAAGCCTTTGATCAACACCACACCATCACGTTGAAAGGTGTCTAGCATCGTTTGTTGCAACTGCATATTTATGTCCTTTATTATCAGCGGTGGGTATTACACACCTTTTAACACCATAGAACCAGCTGCAGCCGCCATAGCGGTAGCTGCACAGCGATAGATTAATTTCTGCGAATGAGTGCTAGACAAAATACGGCGGGCACTGATAGACGCCAGAATATAAAACCCTCCCACCCCAAGTAATACCACAATCGAGATAGGTACCAAACCGAACGCCCAGTGGGCAAAAGTAATGCGAGAAAGATCAATCACCATAGGCACCAGCGCCAGATAAAAAGTGATGGTTTTGGGATTCGCCATAGTCACCAGCCAACCAGCCAGAAAAGACGACAGTAGATCACGCTTGCTAGGGGTTTTATTAACCACCAAAACTTGTGGTTTGGCATACCAAAAACGCCACGCCAAAAAAAGTAAATAGGCAGTCGCAGCCACCTTAATCAGCACAAACAGAAAAACATAACTCTTAGCCAATAT
>JASMLZ010000057.1 GCA_030748435.1 Gammaproteobacteria bacterium
CCGGTTGCTGGCATGGGTAGCAGAGAGTTGTTGTTGGCGTTTAAGGATACGTTGTGCAGCACTTAAACTATAAGTTTCGGCATTTTTACTGGCCATAGGAATCATTAATGGTTTACCAGCAATAATAGTGTTGTCCTGCAAATTATTCAGTGAGCGTATAAGATCGACACTCACGTGATGACGTTTACTTAGCTTAAGTAAGCTATCGCCAGGCTGAATAATATAGCGTTGCCAAGCAACCCTTTGATCTGCTGGCAGGTCTGCCAAACCCTGACGGAATTTACTGGCGCTGGTCATAGGGACTAATAAACGGTGTGGCCCCTGTGGATCTGTTGCCCATTGATTATAGCCGGGGTTTAAACGATAAATCTCCTCAACCGATATGTCCGCCAGTTCCGCAGCTTGTGCTAGATCTATTTGTGAGCCGGTATCCACAATAGCAAAATAAGGCTTATTCTCTACACTGGTCAGCTTGTCTGTGCCAGCATTAGTGGCGACAACCTGACTTAATCCCAATAATTTAGGCACATAATGCATTGTTTCTGTGGGCAAACTTAAGGACCAATAGTCTGTGGCCTTGCCTTGTTTGGTATTGGCTCTAATGGCTTTAGAGACTGTACCTGGGCCACTATTATAAGCGGCCAGAGCCAATAGCCAATCACCATCAAACATAGCATGTAACTGTTGTAGGTATTTAATGGCGGCTGCTGTTGAAGCAACCACATCCCGGCGACCGTCATACCACCATGTTTGATTTAAACCAAACATACGTCCGGTTGATGGGATAAATTGCCAGGCGCCGGCTGCTCGACCATGTGAATAGGCAAAAGTATCAAATCCACTTTCTACGATCGGCAGTAAGGCTATTTCAGCGGGCATGTCAGCGGCTAAGACTTGATGAAGTACATAATGATAATAGCGGCTGGAACGTTTGGTTACGCGCTGCATATACTCTGTATGTTTACTGTACCAGGCCACATGAGTTTTTATACGTGGGTTGGTGTGCCGGGTTAGATTATAGCTGGCAACAGTTAGTTGCCACAGATCTAATACCGGAGCAGGTGGCGGCGGTGTGAGTGCAGCAGATACAACCAGTGGCTGGGCTTCGACCAGGGCATCGACTTTGGTTATATGTTCACTGGCTGGGGGTGCTGTGGCATTCAGTTGCGGAGCTGGTTTGAGCAATGCTTTAGTAACAGGGGTATGGTTAGCAACAACAGTTGTATCTGGCTGTGGCGAGACAGCTGCTAGTGGGTCAAGCTGATTATCACTGTTTGGCTCAGCTTTGTCCTCACTTGGTGTGCTGGCTAGCGCCGTTATGGGCTGGTCTGAGAGTTGCTCTGGCTGGACCCTATCAGGCTGTAAATTATCAGACTGTACAGGGCTGTCTGTTAAGCTGGTTTGTAGCGTCCCCAAGGTTGTTGGTTCACCCATTGGCTGTATCGAATCAGGGGCCTCAGCTGTCACCTCAGCTAATGGTATTTGCTGGCTTGTTTCGATCGCCGCCTGTTGTGTTTCTGGTACCACTCCGACTTGTTGGCAGGCAGTAAATAGTAAGAGCATAGGTGGTGCCAACAATAATCTTACTGTAGGTATGGATAGGCGTTTGGAAAGTGTCGGTAAAGACCAGAACATAGGCAATAGAAAGGCAACTGGGGCAAAGCAGGATATTGTAGGCAGGAGGAGGCGACTTTGCAAGGTTTTGGCCTGATCCCAGTGGTGTTTGCTTACAAAAAGCACCGTGTCTTTACTGGAAGTGATGTTCGTACGATACTTATTTGCTCTCCTTTAAACTCTACTTTTTGGTCAAATGTTCCTAAATAGCCTGTACTGGTAACCTATTTACACGGCCTGTCTGGCTTTCTTTTGGCCTTACCCTAAACTACAACAAGACCTCTAAAAGTTATTTTTCCATTCGCGCAGGGTGGCAAAAACATCTGTTTGACTGGCTAGTTGACGTTCTGCTTTTTGGTTAGCTGCAACAATAACCGCTGGTATGTGGCAGCGTACAAAAGGATTAACAAGTGCTTCTTGTGACAAGCTCGAGGGTACGCTAGGTTCACCTTGTTGCCGCTTTTGTTGGGCCTGTTTGATAGTTTGTGTAATGTCTTTATTGTCAGGTTCCACTGCGGCAGCAAAAGCGAGATTAGCCAAGCTATATTCATGTGCTGGATAGGCTTGAACTGCTGATGGCAATGCCATGAGTTTTTGCAAAGACTGATGCATTTGTGCTGCCGTTCCTTCAAAAATCCTTCCGCAACCTGCTAAAAAAAGGGTGTCACCACAAAATAGCTGCTGGTTTTTTGCGTCATAATAGGCTACGTGATCCAAAGTATGTCCCGGTACAGTGAGAAGTTGGAACTCTTGTCCCATAATAGTAATATGGTCACCATCGTCAAGGGGCTGGCTAATAGCGCTGCATGGGCTATCCCCATTACCATAGACGGGGGTATCCGGGTAGCGCTGTAAAAGCCCATTGATACCATCAGTGTGATCGTAATGATGATGGGTAACGAGAATAGCGCATAATTGATAGGCATGACTGGCTAAATAGTTAAGTACAACCTGGCTATCTCCTGGGTCAATAACGAGGGCTTTTTTTTGCTGTGCATTGCTGATACACCAGATATAATTGTCGTCAAATGCTTGCAGTGGTGTAATACTGTTTGTCATTATAGATAGATCCCTTGATCTTTTTTGATTATCACAGCAACTACATTATAGCTGCAACTGCCTACAGGCAAGTGGAACCTTTATTAGTATGCAAATTCATGGTCTTAAAAGCTATGACCAGGCACAATTAAACTTGGAGGACTGGTTTCTTAGCCCTTTGGGGGCGGCCTTATTGCGCGCCGAAAATGCAGTATTGTCTGAACACTTGAAACAGTGTTTTGGCGTGTATCGAGTGCATGTTGGTCCAGGTGCCTACAGCACGGCTAAGGAAGTGGCTAATATGCCGCGCACTATTTTACTGGGAGCCCATGCGGGCGAAGGGACTCAGGTGATTATGGATCCACATAATCTTCCCTTGGCCAATGACTCAGTGCAGGCACTGATAATACAACATGCTTTTGATATTGCTAAAGACCCTCATGATTTATTACGTGATGCTGCGCGGGTGGTCATGCCAGGGGGGCGTATGATTATATGTGGTTTTAATCCTTATAGTTGCTGGGGCCTATGGCGCATGATACGTTTAAAGCAGGGCTGTCCCTGGCAGTTCCGTTTTCTGGCTGCACGGCGTCTACAGGATTGGTTGAACTTGCTTAACTTCAAAGTTGTACAGTTTGATTCAAGTTTTTATCGATTGCCTATAAACAACGACAAATGGTTGCAGTCTGCTGATACAATAGGCGCCCATAGCCAGCGTTTTGCGAAGCATTTAGGGGCAGTTTACGTTATGAGTGCAGTCAAACAGGAAACCCGCTTGCGTAATCATAAACCTTTATGGCGAGCCAAAATAAGGCGCTCACATATAGGCTTGGCCACCTTAGATGGGCATGCTCAGTCGAGACAAAATAATGGATGATATCGAAATGTTTACTGATGGGGCCTGCAAGGGCAACCCAGGGCCTGGTGGTTGGGGGGTGTTATTGCGCTATAAGCAGCAAGAAAAACGGCTGCATGGTGGTGAACCTGTGACCACAAACAATCGTATGGAGTTAATGGCTGCGATCAAAGGTTTGTCTGCACTTAAGCGCCCCTGTGTCGTGCAGTTAACCACTGACTCACAATATGTGCGCCAGGGTATTACTGAATGGATACATAACTGGAAAACCAAAGGCTGGATGAATGCCGCCCGCAAACCGGTAAAAAACGCTGATCTTTGGCAACAATTGGATAGCCAAGTGCAAAAACACGAAGTGCATTGGCACTGGGTAAAAGGCCATAGTGGCCATAAAGAAAATGAGATAGCTGATCAGCTGGCTAATTTGGGGGCTGCAGAGCATATGTAGCAGTGGTCTTAATATGACCAGCTAAGAGAAACTTAGGAGTGGGCTGCCTTGTGCTAGCAAAATGACACAAAAACTCCTAACACAATGATTTTATGAT
>JASMLZ010000058.1 GCA_030748435.1 Gammaproteobacteria bacterium
ATCAGCTTTTTTCGGCTGGCAAGAATTTATAACTCGAATACCAACACGATATTTGGAAAGGACATTATTATGGCGAACAAAAAACTATCTGGAGCTGGCCTGCGTGGCCAGTCTGCGGGCGAGACAGCCCTTTGTACAGTGGGTAAGACCGGTACTGGCCTGACTTACCGTGGTTATGATATGAGCGAACTGGCGGCCAAGGCCAAGTTTGAAGAGGTGGCTTATCTGCTGTTAAAAGGCCACTTGCCCACGCAGACCGAATTAACTGCCTATATTGACAAGCTGGCAGGCTTGCGTAAGTTGCCAGAGGCCTTAAAAACCGTACTGGAACAAATTCCGGCTGACGCACATCCCATGGATGTCATGCGTACGGGTTGCTCTGTGCTAGGCAATTTGGAGACTGAGCAGAGTTTTTCTGAGCAGCAGGATGTCACTGATCGCTTGTTATCCTTATTGCCCGCGATTATCTGTTATTGGTATCGCTTTAGTCATGATGGTGTGCGTATTGAGACGGAGCTGGATGATAACTCTATTGGCTCTTACTTTCTACATATGCTGCATGGAAAAAAGCCCAGTGAATTACATGCTAAAGTCATGAATGTATCGTTGATTTTATATGCCGAACATGAGTTTAATGCCTCAACCTTTAGCGCTCGGGTCTGTGCTTCCACCTTGTCTGATATGCACTCTTGCATTACGGGTGCTATTGGTACGTTGAGGGGGCCTTTGCACGGTGGTGCGAATGAAGCCGCTATGGATATGATTGATCAGTGGCAAACAGCTGACGAAGCTGAGCAGGCGATTATGGGCATGTTGGCGCGCAAGGACAAGATTATGGGATTTGGGCATGCCATTTATCGCACCTCTGACCCACGCAATACTATTATCAAGGCATGGTCTGAAAAGCTTGCGGAGGCTGCTGGTGATACTCGTTTATATCCTGTATCGGTACGCTGTGAAGAGGTTATGTGGCGCGAGAAAAAGTTATTCTGTAACGCTGACTTCTTCCATGCCTCTGCCTATAATTTTATGGGTATTCCAACCAAACTGTTTACTCCTATTTTTGTTATGTCGCGTTTGACTGGCTGGGCTGCTCACGTGATGGAACAACGCGCTAACAATCGTATTATCCGTCCATCTGCCGATTATATCGGCCCCGAACAAGCACACTGGGTTGCTATAGAAGAGCGTGACTAATCTATCCGGATATTTTATGAATACTGAATTTCGTACTGCCCTAAAGGGTCATAAGCTAGACTTTTTTGATACTGCGGCGGCGGTCAATGCTATACAAACCGATGCTTATGCCAAGCTGCCATATACCTCCAAGGTGTTGGCTGAACAATTGGTTCGGCGCTGTGCCCCAGAAGCCTTGCATGATTCACTTGCTCAGCTGGTAGAGCGCAAACGTGATCTGGACTTTCCCTGGTATCCAGCACGTGTTGTTTGCCATGATATTTTGGGACAGACGGCCTTGGTTGATTTGGCTGGTCTAAGGGACGCGATTGCCGAACAGGGTGGGGATCCAGCCAAGGTTAACCCGGTGGTGCCTACCCAATTGATTGTTGACCACTCACTGGCGGTAGAACATGGTGGTTATGATGCTCAGGCTTTTGCCAAGAACCGAGCTATTGAAGATCGTCGTAATGAAGATCGTTTTCATTTTATTGAATGGACCAAAACAGCCTTTGAAAATGTAGATGTTATTCCCGCCGGTAACGGTATTATGCATCAAATCAATCTGGAAAAGATGTCGCCGGTCGTTCAGGTAGCTGATGGCATTGCTTATCCTGATACTTGTGTAGGCACTGATTCCCATACCCCTCATGTTGATGCCTTGGGGGTCATTGCCATTGGGGTTGGCGGCTTGGAGGCCGAAAATGTCATGTTAGGCAGGGCCTCCATGATGCGTTTGCCCGATATAGTCGGGGTGAAGTTGACCGGTAAGCGTCAACCCGGTATTACCGCTACGGATATTGTCTTGGCAATAACTGAATTCTTACGCCAAGAGCGTGTGGTGTCGGCTTATCTGGAATTTTTTGGTGAGGGTGCCAAGCATCTTACTATAGGTGATCGGGCCACCATCTCCAATATGACACCGGAATTTGGTGCTTCTGCCGGTTTATTCTATATTGATGAGCAAACCATCGACTATTTGCAACTCACCGGTCGCGATGCAGAGCAGGTAAAGCTAGTAGAAGATTATGCCAAGCAGCAAGGACTCTGGGCTGATGATATGGTAGCAGCTGAGTATGAGCGAGAACTGGTATTTGACCTGTCGAGCGTTGAGCGCAATATGGCCGGGCCTTCTAATCCGCACCGCCGTTTGCCGACCGCTGCCTTGGCCGAGCGTGGTATTGCTGTTGATTTGCCTAAGGCACTGGCCGAAGAAGCCCAGGGTAAAATGCCTGATAGCGCTGTAATTATTGCTGCTATTACCTCTTGTACCAATACCAGCAACCCACGCAATCTGGTAGCGGCCGGTTTGCTGGCCAAGCGTGCTAACGAACTGGGTTTGGTGCGCAAACCATGGGTCAAATCGTCTTTTGCACCTGGTTCCAAAGTAGCCAAGCTGTATCTTGAAGAAGCAGGCTTATTGGCTGAATTGGAAAATCTGGGTTTTGGTATTGTTGCCTATGCCTGTACCACCTGTAATGGTATGAGCGGTGCCTTAGATCCCGTGATTCAACAGGAAATTATTGACCGCGATCTGCATACAACAGCCGTATTGTCAGGTAATCGTAACTTTGATGGTCGTATTCATCCCTATGCCAAGCAGGCATTTTTGGCTTCACCACCCTTGGTCATTGCCTATGCTATAGCGGGCACTATGCGTTTTGATATAGAACAGGATATTTTGGGGTATGATACTGCTGGCAAAGCCATTCGCCTAGCTGATATTTGGCCTAGTGACGAAGCTATTGATGCACTTGTTGAGCGTTGCGTAAAGCCTGAGCAATTTAAGCAGATATATATTCCCATGTTTGATTTGGGGCAGGCCGAGCAAGCTGCAAGCCCCCTCTATGACTGGCGCGAGATGAGTACCTATATTCGTCGTCCCCCTTATTGGGAAGGCGCCCTGGCCGGAGAGCGGACCATGCGTGGTATGCGCCCGTTGGCGGTATTGGGAGATAATATCACTACCGACCATCTGTCACCTTCGAATGCCATTCTGGCGTCCAGTGCGGCGGGGGAATATCTGGCCAAGATGGGGTTGCCCGAAGAAGACTTTAACTCTTATGCTACTCATCGTGGTGACCATTTGACCGCCCAGAGGGCAACCTTTGCCAATCCCAAATTGGTTAATGAAATGTGCCGTGATGCTGCGGGGAATATACGGCAAGGCTCTTTGGCCAGAATTGAGCCAGACGGCCAACAAACTCGCATGTGGGAAGCGATTGAAACCTATATGCAGCGTCAACAACCGTTGATTATTGTGGCTGGTGCTGACTATGGGCAGGGCTCGTCACGTGATTGGGCTGCCAAAGGAGTGCGTTTGGCAGGCGTGGAAGTGATTGTGGCCGAAGGTTTCGAGCGTATACACCGTACTAATCTGGTCGGTATGGGCGTTTTACCTTTGCAGTTTAGAGCAGGAGATAATCGCCATACCTACGCTATTGATGGCACAGAAACTTATGATGTAGAGGGTCAGTTAAAGCCATGTGCTGACTTAACCTTGATTATTAAGCGCCGTAATGGCGAGTCTGTTGAGGTGCCTGTAACCTGTCGTCTGGATACTGCGGAAGAAGTATCTGTATATCAGGCAGGTGGCGTGCTACAGCGTTTTGCTCAGGATTTCTTAGCAGAAAATGCATAAGTTTAAGGTGATATTATGAACTTTGTACCGCAAGTAAAAGTGCCTGCTACCTATATGCGGGGTGGCACTAGCAAAGGTGTATTTTTTAATTTAACTGATCTGCCATCGTCCTGTCAGGTGCCCGGCAAGCCACGCGATGATCTGTTAATGCGCGTTATAGGTAGCCCAGACCCTTACGGCAAACAGACTGACGGTATGGGTGCTGCTACTTCTAGTACTAGCAAAACGGTAATCGTCTCAGCTTCCAGTAGGCCAGATCATGATGTCGATTACCTATTTGGTCAGGTAGCTATTGAGCGAGCTTTTGTTGATTGGAGTGGTAATTGCGGCAATCTAACGGCAGCAGTAGGGGCATTTGCTATTGCTAATGGCTTAGTGGAGGCAAGCCGTGTGCCCAGCAATGGCCTGGCTAAGGTGCGTATCTGGCAGGCTAATATTGGTAAAACTATTGTTACCCATGTGCCTATCAGCAATGGTGAAGTACAGGAAACAGGTGATTTTGAGTTGGATGGGGTGACCTTTGCGGCGGCTGAAGTGCAGGTAGAGTTTTATGACCCAGCCGCTGGCGAAGGCTCTATGTTTCCTACTGGTAGTTTGGTGGATGAGCTGACTATTCCCGGGGTAGGCAAGTTGCAAGCGACTATGATCAATGCCGGTATTCCAACGATCTTTTTAAATGCGGAGCAACTTGGTTATACGGGCACAGAACTGCAAACAGAGATAAACAGTGATCCTGCTGCGCTGGCACTATTTGAAAATATTCGCGCCCATGGTGCCATAAAAATGGGCTTAATACAGGCATTAGGTGAAGCAGAAGCTCGGCAACATACGCCAAAAGTCGCCTTTGTGGCGCCAGCTAAAGCCTATACTGCCTCCAGTGGTAAGCAGGTGGCAGCAGATGATATTGACCTTTGTGTGCGAGCTTTATCTATGGGTAAGTTGCATCACGCCATGATGGGTACGGCGGCAGTTGCTATCGCTACAGCCGCTGCTATACCCGGCACTTTGGTTAATCTGGCAGCCGGTGGGAGAGAACGCACCAGTGTCTGTTTTGGGCATCCTTCTGGCACCCTTAGTGTAGGTGCAGAGGCGACTGTTATTGATGGTGAATGGTTGGCAAAGAAGGCGGTAATGAGTCGCAGTGCCCGAGTTTTGATGGAGGGTTGGGTCAGAATTCCAGGTGACAGTTTTTAGGGACTAGTGCTAGTCCATACTGACGACTATCAGGCTACAAGGTATAATGACTGGTATGAATGCCCCCCAAACATTTTCTGTTGTTATCGACTGCCCGCAAACGGCAGTTGCCGCCTTAACCAGCGTTTCCGGGTTGCCGCGCTCGGTGCTTAAGGAGGCGATGCAAAAGGGCGCAGTTTGGCTCCAGCGAGGTAAAAAAACACAGCGCATAAGGCGTCAGGATCGCTTGTTAAAAGCTCAGGATACGCTGTTTCTGTATTATCACCGGACGGTGCTGGATCAGGTATGTCCAGCCGCTACGCTGCTAGCCGATGAGGGTGAGTTTAGTGTTTGGTATAAGCCGACCGGTATGCTCAGTCAAGGTTCGCGCTGGAGTGATCATTGCACCATTAATCGCTGGGTCGAAGGGCATATCACACCAGCCAGAACAGCGGTTATTGTTAATCGTCTGGATCGTGCCGCACAAGGCTTGATGTTGATTGCTCATAGCAAAGCCATGGCGCGACAATTAAGTGGTTTATTTGCCCAGCATAAAATTCATAAAGCCTATTTGGCCAAGGTAGAAGGCCAATTAATAAAACCCACCACCTGTACTGCTGAGGTGGATAACAAGCCGGCTTTAAGCCATATTCAACCTCTGCAATCTGGTCCTGATAGAAGTTTAGTCAAGGTGATTATCGAAACTGGTCGTAAGCATCAGATACGCCAGCATCTGGCCGGTTTGGGGCATCCCATTGTTGGCGATCGGCTTAACCATCCGGGTCCTTATGGTGAAGATTTGGCTCTGGTGTGCAGTGAACTGGCCTGGATAGATAACCGGACTCAAGCCTGGCGCTTTGTATTACCAGAACATTTCTATTCTGCTCTGACCTAGTCCGTTCTTGGTGGGTCTAAGACAGTGCTCTTGTTATGATATTGGGCATACCGTCTGGCGTTTATAATAGCCATCAATAATGGTCATAATCAAGCAGTGCTAGCATACCCATTGTCTGGTATTTTAAACTGTTAAGTGGTAGTTATATAGCCAAGGCATCTCTGGCTTATCTACAAAGTTGTTATGGCGAGCTAAGCTAGGCAATCCTGTGGGAATATAATCAATTGTCTACAGAGGCTAGGCTGCCGGTAATGACGAATGTGGCATAGGTGCTCCAACAAAAAGGATGAATATGCAAGACTTATTACCTGAACTCTGTGACCAGTATCCGCATAAAGTACGGGTGCTGGAACCGATGTTTATAAATTTTGGTGGCAAAGAGCGCTTTTATGGTGAGGTGGTGACTATAAAGTGCTTTGAAGATAATTCCATGGTACGTGAGCAGGTTGCTAAAAATGGCAATGGTAAGGTGCTGGTAGTCGATGGTGGTGGTTCCTTTAGATGCGCTCTGTTAGGTGATATGCTGGCAGAAAAGGCGGCTCAAAATGGCTGGCAGGGCATTATAGTATATGGCTGTATCCGGGATGTGAATGCCATAGGGGAAACAGACCTTGGCGTGCAAGCGCTGGCTACACACCCGGTAAAAACGGATAAACGGGGGCTTGGTGATGTCAATGTAACCATCACTTTTGCCGGGGTTACTATACAGGCAGGTGAATATTTGTATGCTGACAATAATGGCATACTGGTATCAGATAGCAAATTGAACTGGTCAGAATAACAATCCTAGCTTCCGCAGTTGAGCCTGCATTCGTTAGTACCCTTCGCCAGTTGGGTGAAGCACTATGCGGAATCTAGGATAATGCCGCCTTATTCGTCGTCGAAATAAATCCAGCCCTGGTTATGCAGTACCAATAACAAGGCCTGACTGGCCTCAGTGGTTATCAAACAGGCTAGGTCGGTGACTTCGATTACCAATTGATTGGCTAAGGCCATGGCAAGATCTGTGGCCTCCGGCGGGCAAGCAATGGCTTCACCTTGTGCGAACAAGGTCATGCCACCATCACCTTGCCAGGTATAGGCCAGTCGAACGCCTTCAGCGACCCTTATTACGCCATAAGCGTCTTGCATAATGGTCGCTAATTCAGCCTTATCCATTGCCTCTTCTGAGTAATCCAGACTTGAGTTTTTTGGTTCTGTGGTCATACAACCAAACCACTGAGCCAGATTTTCGTCGTTTAGTTGCTGGTTGATTACCGCGCGCAAATTAGCAAGGTCATTGGCAGAAATTTCTCCCGCTGGCTGGGGCTGCAGACTATTGCATAAGCGCAAGTCAGGACTAAGCTGTTGACCAATAAAGTCAGCGAAACCACCCATTACTTCGCTATGGGAGGGGGCACGAAAGCCTACGGAGTAGGTCATACAGTTATCAGATAGCGCTACCCCTTGGTGGGCGACCAGTGGTGGGATATAGAGTAGATCACCGGGGTGCAGATCAAATGTTTGCTCAGTGACAAAGTCTTGCAGCAAACATAGGTCCTTATGTGCCGCCAATTTTGACTCACTATTGCACACTTGTCCGGTTTGCCAACGCCGTTGGCCTTCGCCTTGAATTAAAAATACATCATAACGATCATAATGGGCACCGACACCAGCTCCCTTGGTAGCATAACTAATCATTACATCGTCAAAGCGCCAAGCAGGAATAAAACGAAATTTGGCAACCAGATCAAAAGCGGCAGGTACAAAATGGTCTACCCCTTGTACCAGTAGCGTCCAGGGGTAATCCCGCTGTTTGGCAAAGTCATGTTCTTGCATAGGACCATGGTGTAAACGCCAGTCTAAAATATCGCCCTCATTTTCCACCAGACGAGATTCGACCTCTGGTTCCAAACTTAAACCTGCTAGCTCGTCAGCTGCAATAAGTGGTTCCATATTGGCAAAAGCATTGCGTATGCAAACGGGCTTTTGTTGCCAGTAATCGCGTAAGAATTCTTCGATTGGCAGGTCGCCAAGGTGAGTTAGAGGTAGCATGATCCGTTAATCTCTTTGCGATTTTGCACCAGGGTTATGGTGTCCTGCAACAGCGAAAATACCATTGTAAGTGGTGATTTATCATACCTAAATCCCTTTATACATGGTTTTTTATGCCACAGGACAAGAACCCAAACTTGAGCAAAGCCTTGGTTTAGATGGACTTGGCCTGTTCAACAGCATTGCCAATATAGCTTGCCGGGGACAATTGTTTGAGACTATCTTTGGCATCTTGTGGCATATCTAGGCCATCGATAAAGTCGGCAATAGTTGCGGCGTCAATATCTTTACCTCGGGTTAGCTCCTTGAGCTTCTCATAAGGCTTTTCGATACCATAGCGACGCATGACCGTTTGAATTGGCTCGGCCAATACTTCCCAGGCATTATCCAGATCTGCGGCCAGCCGCTGGCTATTGATTTCCAGTTTGCTGATACCTTTTAGTGTTGCTTGATAAGCAATCAAACTATGGGCTAGGCCAACACCCAGATTACGCAGTACGGTGGAGTCCGTCAGGTCGCGTTGCCAGCGGGAAATAGGCAGTTTGGCGGCCAGATGCTGCAGTACTGCATTGGCAATACCCAAGTTACCTTCAGAGTTTTCAAAATCAATAGGGTTAACCTTATGGGGCATGGTGGAAGAGCCTATTTCACCGGCTATAGTTTTCTGTTTAAAGAAGCCCATGGAGATATAACCCCATACATCACGGTCGAAATCGATCAAAATAGTATTAAAGCGGGCTATTGCATCATACAGCTCTGCAATATAGTCGTGGGGTTCGATTTGTGTAGTATAGGGGTTCCAGGTTAGCCCCAGACTTTCAACAAATTGTTTGGCAAAGACTTGCCAATCTATCTCTGGGTAGGCACTAATATGGGCATTATAGTTACCCACTGCGCCATTAATCTTGCCCAGTAGTTCAACAGCTTGAATTTGCTTAATTTGGCGTTCCAGACGCGCGGCGACATTAGCCATTTCCTTGCCCATAGTAGATGGCGAGGCCGTTTGACCATGGGTGCGTGACAGCATAGGCTGAGCTTGATAGGTGTGCGCTAAATGTTTGATCTGTGCCAGAACCTCTTGCATTTCCGGTACTATGACAAATTCCAGACCCTGTTTTAACATCAGGGCATGAGAAAGATTGTTAATGTCTTCCGAGGTACAGGCAAAATGTACATATTCACTGATTGCTTCAAGCTCACTGTGACCGGCAAATTGTTGTTTGATATAGTACTCGACAGCTTTAACATCGTGATTAGTCGTAGCTTCGATTTGCTTGACACAGGTAGCCTGTGTTTCATCGAAATTATTAATGATATCGTCCAATAATTTATTGGCCTCATCACTTAGTGTGGCCACTTCCTTGATATAGGAATTGGCAGCCAATTGTTGTAACCAGCGAATTTCAACAATGACGCGTGAGTTAATCAGTCCATATTCACTGAAATATGGGCGCAGGGCGTGAGTTTTTGTGCCATAGCGACCATCGACGGGAGATAGAGCAGATAAAGCAGACAGTTCCATAATGAGTCCTAGTTGATCATTGATGTGATAGGTTTAACAGGGTTTGTAAATGCTGTTCAAATTTTTGCTTGCCAAGCACAAAATGCCAGCGCCGACCACCAACTTGACGCCATAATATGGCACTGCGAATACCGGCTAATAACAAGCTTCGCACGCGATTGGCATTCGCTGCCTGCTGCAAAAAAACAGGATTGCCAGTAACCTGAATTCGGAAGCGAAACTGGCTCAGGTTATTGGAGTATATTTCCGCCAGACTGGCCGTAACATTAGCATGTGCAATGCCGTATAGCTGGGTTTGTTGCGCTGAGCGATCCAACTGTTGGGCTACAGCATTAAGTAGAGATGGGGATTTGCTCAGTTTGCCCTGTAAATGTAGCATGCCAATGATATAACGGGTAAGTTCTGCTACGGGCGCCTGTTGGTCTTGTTGCAGCACCGATAAAAGTGTATCAAGCCCCATACTCAGATTATGCAGACACTCACTGCCCCCATAGATTTCGCTGATATGCTGTGGGTCGGTAACAAATAGGGACTGCCAGCAAATAATACTGGCGGCTTCGTCAAGTTGACCGTTATTGGCAACCTGATGCACCAGTTGTGCAGCCTGAGCTATACCAGCCAGAGCCAGTATGCGTTGTTGAGCGGGGCTATTAAAAGCCACTGATTGTAGTTTAGTCAATGATACCGCCTCCAAGACAGATGTCACCGGCATAAAATACAATCGACTGCCCTGGCGTGACGGCGCGCTGGGGATCGGTAAAGTTTACTTGGTAGGTGTTGTTGCCAAGTGCCGTGACCTGACAAGCCTGATCGGCTTGCCGATAACGTATTTTGGCCATCAATTGCGCTGGCATAGCCGGGCCACAACCATCAATCCAATGGACTTGTTGACAAGTTAATACAGACTTGAACAGGCGGGGGTGCTGTTTACCTTGTACAACCAGTAAGCGATTGTTAGCCAAGTCTTTATGGGCCACATACCAGGGTGACTCGCCATAATCCGCCAAACCCCCAATACCTAAACCCTGACGTTGGCCAATGGTATGGTACATAAGCCCCTGATGTTGTCCAATTACCTGTCCATCCTCGGTGACTATCGCTCCGGGTTGAGCCGGCAAATACTGCTGCAGGAAGTCTTTAAAGCGGCGCTCACCGATAAAGCAAATACCGGTGCTATCCTTTTTGCTATAGGTGACAAGGTCATGTTGTTCGGCCAAGGCACGTACTTGCGGTTTTTCCAAACCACCAACAGGAAATAGCGTCATGCCCAACTCTTGGGCGCCAACAGCATGCAGAAAGTAACTTTGATCTTTATTGGCATCCAGTCCCTTTGCCAGTTGGGCTTGTGCTTGAGTGCCATAACGCTGTACATAATGCCCAGTAGCGATATAATCCGCACCTAAGGTGATAGCATATTGTAAAAAGGCTTTAAATTTGATTTCCCGATTACATAGTATATCGGGGTTGGGGGTGCGCCCAGCTTGATATTCAGCTAAAAAATGCTCAAAAACGTTGTCCCAGTACTCTGCGGCAAAATTGGCAGCATGTAGTTTGATAGCCAATTTATCACATACGGCTTGGGCATCGGCTAGATCCTGTTTGGCTGTACAGTACTCAGTACCATCATCTTCGTCCCAGTTCTTCATGAACAGGCCTTCAACGTGGTATCCTTGCTGTAATAGCAGCAGTGCTGCGACAGATGAGTCAACCCCGCCGGACATGCCGACGATTACCCGAGTAGAAGCATTTTGGTTCATGGTAACGGATCGTAATTGGTTCTGTTCTAAGAACGGGAAGCAAGTGATTTCAAGGGGTATATTTTACCCTAAAACGGGCATTTTTAGCCAGTCCCAAGGCGGTTGCCGAAGCGATTAGATAAAGGAATAGTTTATATTAGTATGATAAACAACAATGATTTTATTGCGGTACAGGAATTTGACTTTGATCTGAGCCAGCATTATGCCCAATTAACGGCTTTGGATCCTGCCCAGACCGGTGCTGTAGTGATGTTTAGTGGGCTGGTACGAGATTTGGACGATAGTGCTGTTAAAGCTATGGAATTAGAACACTATCCCGGCATGACAGAGGTATGCTTACAACAGATTGTGCACAAAGCTCGAGCCCGCTGGCCCCTGTTAGGGGTGCATTTGGTGCATCGGGTTGGGGTTTTGCAGCGTCATGATCAAATTGTTCTGGTTGGTGTGGCCTCAAGGCACCGCAAAGATGCTTTTGCAGCCAGTGAATTTATTATGGACTATCTGAAACAGGATGCGCCGTTTTGGAAAGCTGAAATCACGGCCAACGGCAAGCATTGGGTGGACGCCAAACAGTCAGACCAGCAAGCCGACAAGCGCTGGAATTTATAGGCATTTTAGCGGCGCCTTTTTGGCGCTGATGGGTATGACTTTTTACTGCGTGCGGCCGGATTGCAGTGGCTGGGCAGGTTAAGCTGATCCTGACGCATTTGGCCAGGACTCAGGTTATCAAGTCGCCAGTGTCCAATGGCTACGCGCACCAAACGTAAAGTTGGCAGGCCAACAGCGGCAGTCATACGTCTTACTTGCCGATTACGGCCTTCACTAATGGTTACGGATAACCAGCTAGTCGGAATATTAAGGCGCTGCCTAATAGGTGGTATGCGGGGCCACAGAGTTGCCGCAACTTGTGTTTCGTTAAGTTGGCTGACTTTGGCAGGTTTGGTCCATCCGTCTTTTAATTCAACCCCGTTGCGCAGTGCTTGTAATTGTTGGTGTACAGGAACTCCCTCCACCTGAACCCAATAGGTTTTTGGCATCTTGTAACGAGGGTTGGCAATATGCTGTTGTACCTGACCATCATTGGTTAGTAACAATAAACCTTCAGAGTCATAGTCTAAACGCCCGGCTGGATAATAGCCCTTGTCGCCGATATAGTCAGCCAGAGTGGCGCGTTGTTGTTGATCAGTAAATTGCGATAGAACCCGAAAGGGTTTGTTGAAGACCAGTATATTGGGCACGATGAGACTCTGGTGCGGGGCAGGAAAGACCTCTATTATGCCTAAGTTAAGAAAATCCTGCAAAATATACCCATCCGTCAGGGCAAAAAGAGCCGCAATCTATGACCAGTAAAATGCACAAATTGTAGCTTGCTTGGTCAACTTTTCTAGCAGACCCAATCACTTTTATAATTGCCTTTGCTCTGGTGTTTTCAACGCCATCCAAACCAGATATATAATACGCTTGAGGTTTAATAGGTTGATAATTTTTTTATCTTACGCTGGAAAATCAATGCCATAACCCCAATAAATTGTGGTATAAATTGCTAACAATGATTTCGATATGAGTGACCTAATGCGCAATAGCCACGATCAGGATGTAGCCGATGATAATCTTGGTGTACAGGTACTGGAACACAGTGAACAACAACTGCAACCGCCGTCCATGTATAAAGTGGTGTTATTAAACGATGATTACACGCCAATGGAGTTTGTTATTGATGTGTTAATTCGGTTTTTTCGACATAACGAAGAACAGGCGACACAAATCATGTTGGCTGTACATACTCAGGGCAAGGGAGTATGTGGCATCTTCACCAAAGATGTAGCCGAAACCAAGTCGGCTCAGGTGAACCAGTTTTCACGTCAGCACAAGCACCCTTTACTTTGCGAAGTTGAACCGGTGGAGGATTAAACATGTTAGATCGCGAGCTAGAACAAAGCCTGTCGCAGGCGTTTAATCAAGCCAGTCATAACCGGCACGAGTTTATCACTGTAGAACATCTGTTGCTGGTACTATTAGAAAATAGTGCTGCCCTTGAAGTACTGACATCCTGTGACACAGATATCGCCAATCTGCGGCTGCAATTGGAAATGTTTATCGCCGAAACTACGCCCTTACTACCGGCCGATGTGACAGAGGTGGATGTGCAACCAACACTGGGTTTTCAGCGGGTTTTGCAACGAGCCGTATTCCATGTGCAGTCTTCGGGGCGTATGGAGGTCACTGGGGCCAACGTATTAGTTGCCATTTTTAGTGAAACAGAAAGTCAGGCTGTATATATACTCAATAGTGCTGATATCGAGCGTGTTGACGTAGTCAATTACCTTTCTCATGGTGTGACTAAAGACGAAGGCTTGGCTTTGGAAAATGATGCTGTAGAGGGAGAGACCAATGCCGGTGGTTTGCTAAAATACACTACTCACCTCAATGCTGAAGTGCAGGCTAATCGTATTGATCCACTGATTGGTCGGCAACAGGAATTGGAACGCCTTATTCAAGTGCTGTGTCGGCGGCGCAAAAACAATCCGTTACTGGTTGGTGATGCGGGGGTTGGTAAAACTGCCATAGCAGAAGGTTTGGCGTATCAGATTGAGCAAGGTAAAGTGCCGGCGGTAATGGCTAATGCTCAGGTATATTCGTTGGATATGGGAACCTTGTTGGCAGGTACGAAATATCGGGGTGATTTTGAAAAGCGATTAAAAGAATTGTTAAAAGATATCGAACAACAACCCCATGCCATATTATTTATTGATGAGATCCATACTATTATCGGGGCAGGTTCCACCTCTGGTGGATCCATGGATGCTTCCAATTTGCTTAAACCGATGCTTAGTTCTGGCAAATTACGTTGTATTGGTTCCACTACGTTTACCGAGTTTCGAGGTATTTTTGAAAAAGACCATGCCTTGGCCCGTCGCTTTCAAAAAATTGATGTTGAAGAACCTAACGTTAGCGATACGCAGGCGATTTTACATGGGTTGATATCACGTTTTGAGAGCCACCATCGAGTGAGCTATGACAATGCCGCAGTTGATGCTGCTGCCGAACTGGCTGAGCGTTATATCACTGATAAAAAAATGCCAGACAAGGCCATTGATGTAATAGACGAAGCTGGCGCCTATCAGCAACTTCTAGCAGAAGAGCAGCGGGCCAAAAGCATCGGGGTAAGGGAAGTAGAATCGGTAGTGGCCAAAATTGCCCGCATTCCAGCCAAAAGTGTGTCTGCCAGTGACAGAGAACAGCTAGCTAATCTGGAAACCAATTTAAAACGGGTGGTATTTGGTCAGGATACAGCTATTGCCACACTGGCGAACGCAATCAAACTATCCAGAGCCGGGCTTGCCACAGCGCATAAGCCAGTGGGCAGTTTTTTGTTTTCAGGACCGACCGGCGTTGGCAAAACAGAAGTGTCTCTGCAGTTAGCACGTATTATGGGTATGGAGTTGGTTCGCTTCGATATGTCGGAATATATGGAGCGGCATACTGTTTCACGCCTGATTGGTGCACCCCCAGGTTATGTTGGTTTTGATCAGGGTGGTTTGTTAACCGAGGCCGTAACCCAAAACCCTCATTGTGTATTGTTATTGGATGAGATAGAAAAGGCGCATCCGGAGGTATTTAATATTCTCTTGCAGGTCATGGATAATGGGACTTTAACGGATAATAATGGGCGTGCTACGGATTTTCGCAATGTGGTTCTGATCATGACTACCAACGTGGGTGCTGAGGCCATGAGCCGTAACTCTATCGGCTTTACCAAGCAGGATCACACTAGCGATGGTATGGAGGCGCTAAAGAAGCTATTTAGCCCTGAATTCCGTAACCGTCTGGATGACATTATTCAATTTGGCAAATTACCTGAAGCCGTGATTCTGGGTGTGGTGGACAAGTTTCTGGAAGAGTTGCAGGTGCAGTTGGATGATAAACAAGTCCATATGCAGGTCAGTCTTGCCGCCAGAGAATGGTTTGCCAAGCATGGCTATGATGGTGATATGGGTGCGCGTCCTATGGCTCGTTTAATACAACAAAAACTGAAAAAGCCCATGGCTGAAATCCTGCTGTTTGGGGAATTAGCTGAGACTGGCGGTGTGCTTAAGGTTGATGTGGACGATGGTGCTATTAAACTACAGGCAGAGCCCACCAAACGGCAGGTGAAGTTACTCGATCCAGCTTAACCCCGTATATAGCAGGCATTAAAAAGCAGGGTTAACTTAGTTAACCCTGGTATTTTGAAGCCCTTTAATAATAACCTGAGCACAGGTCAAACAAGGAAGATTTTAGCTTTGTTGCTTGGGTCTTAGCGAGCGCGGTATGTAATGCGGCCCTTGGTAAGGTCGTAAGGTGTCATTTCCACCTTTACCTTGTCGCCTGTCAAAATGCGAATATAATGCTTGCGCATTTTGCCAGAGATATGAGCGGTAACAATATGTCCGTTTTCTAACTCAACGCGGAACATGGTATTGGGAAGGGTTTCAACAATAGTGCCTTCCATTTCAATTTGGTCTTCTTTAGCCATTAAAGCCTCAAAAAGTGATATTAAGATCGTTTAGAGCGCGCTAGTTTGCCCGAAAATGCGACAAATTGCAAAAACTCAATGCAATTATTGGACATTTAATCCGGCTCCATGGGCAACCACTGCAGGCCATTAAAATACTCCATGGGCTGATAGTTTGACTTATAGCTCATTTTCTGACAATCACTAATCCAGTAACCAAGGTAAACGTGTTGCAAAAGCTGTGTTCGGGCCCAGTTGATAAGCCATAATATGGACAATTTGCCCAAACTGCGAGACTCCTCCGTAGGGTCATAAAAGGTATAAATTGCCGAGGCAGCATCTGGAAGCAGGTCGACAACCGCCACGGCAAGTAGTCTTTGGCCCTGTTTGAAGCACAGAAAATGACTGGTTACTGTATTTGGTGGTTGACACAAAAAGCTATCGAATTGTTGCTCAGATGGAGGATACATATCACCATCAGCATGGCGTTGCTCGATATACCTTTGGTACAGATCATAGTAATCGGCAGTATTTTCAGCCTGACACCATTCAACAGTCAGATCATGATTACGCTTAAGTACCCGGCGTTGATTTCGGCTTAGCTTGAATGCGCTTGCCTTAACCCTTACGGCTTGACAGGCCTGACAGTGGTCGCACCAGGGACGATACAAGTGGGCGCCACTGCGGCGAAAACCAAGCTGGTTCAATTGGGTGTAAAGATTGTTATCAATAGACTGCTCAGGATGCAGAAAGATGGATCTGGAATCACGTTCAGTTAAGTAGCTGCAGGGCGACTCTGGAGTAGGGAAAAACACTAATTGGTTCAGTAATTTGGCATCCATAACTATACACCCTGATTATTCCAGTGACTGCCCAATTCATACTGGGCATTGCTCTGCAGGTATTCCTCAAAAGTTGATCTATCTATTTCATAGGCACCTAAACTGGCTAGATGAGGCGTAGGGAGTTGGCAGTCAATCAAATCAAATTGCCATTCGCTGAGCCATTGCGCCAAGGCGACAAAGGCGAGCTTTGAGGCGTTGCTGCGATGACTAAACATGGATTCACCACAAAACATCTTGCCAATGGCGACACCATATAGACCACCAACCAAGGTAGCCTGATCCCATATTTCAATGCTATGAGCATGGCCAGCTGCAAATAATCTCTTATAGGCTATCTGGATAGCTGGCACAATCCAAGTGGCCTGTTTATCTGACTGGCCATTTCTTGGTGTTTGTGCGCACTGTTTTACCACCCGTTCAAAGGCATGATCAAAGGTAATCTGATAGCGTTGTTGGCGCATTAACTTGGCCATGCTGCGAGATACTTTCACTTTATCAGGCCTGAGGACCATGCGTGGTGTAGGCGCCCACCAAAGAATCGGGTCTCCTTCACCAAACCATGGAAAGATACCACTTTGATAAGCATTTAATAAGCGTTTAACAGACAAATCACCACCGATTGCCAATAAACCGGCAGGGTCCTCCAGAGCCTCACTTAGTGGGGGAAAGACGATATTATCGGTCTGTAATTGATAAAGAGGCATGGTTTACAAAATTGGGTTAACACAGGTAACAGTATATCCTGATTGATTGGTTTATACTCATTTACCCCGTAAATTTTATTTTCTGCTGCCAGAAAGCAAAAAAACTTGGCTTTTTTAGGGTTTTTTCCGTTAAATTAGGCATCTATCAAATTGGGTGTGTATAATTTCTACTGTTATTTCACGCCATTGAATGGTCGCTGGCAACCTTGGCAAGGTTATCTGAAGCACACCAACCAAAGACAAAATAAATAAAGGAAATATTAGTGGCAAAGGTGAAAACCCCATTCAATCTCGAAGCACTTTATCAGAGATACAGCTGGTATGGTTTCCGTCTATTAGGCTTGGCTATTGGTGTGTATTTATTACTCGTGCTAAGTAGCTATGATCCACTGGACCCAAGCTTTGCCAAAGCTAGTGATACGCCTGATGTTAATAACTTGGGTGGCTATATTGGCTCTGGACTGGCCAGTCTTTTATTGTTGTTATTCGGTCTGGTAGCTTTTGTTATACCCTTGGTTTTGATTGCCCGTAATCTGCTGCAAGTAATAGGTATAAGCGGTGAGCAGAGGCATGATACTCTGTATAAATTGATTGCCTTGATATTTACTCTGCTTGGTGCCAGCACACTGATTGCTATTCATATTGATAATAGCAACTTGTCTTATCCTAATGGCAGTGGTGGTGTGGTCGGGACCAATTTCGCCCAACCACTCGTGCAGGCATTGGGTATTGTGGGCGCTAATCTGCTCTTGCTGACCGTTAGTTTTCTCGCCTTGAGCCATCTGTTGGGAATAAATTGGGCCCATATAACCGAGCGCACAGGCCACTGGGTAGAGCGCGCCATTATTATGGCCTGGCGGGGCTTATTTGATGACCAGGAAGGGGGGCTTAAAACCCAGCCTCCACGACCATCGCCAAACCAGGCGGACAAAAAATCACAATCAGGTTTAATATCTCGTGTGGGGCGCTCAGTAAGCCAAAGCTGGGAACGTTTGTGGCGTCGCAAGGCAAGCAATGCAGCTTTTATGCAGAACATACAGGTTGGTCGCACAGCAGAATTGTTTGGTCAGTCTGAAGATGTGCAAATCAGTGATGATGACGTGATTTCAGCCTTGCAAAAAAAACCCAAAGGAGCAACTAAGAAAACCAAACAACAGTCGCCACCAGTAGCTAAAAAGCAGCCCAATACACCTGCTAATGCTGCTACTACTGCACAAGGTAAAGCAAAAAATATTGCTGATTCCAGTAAACGCGATGTCAAAATTGTGCCCTTGGAGGAAACCCATAAACAGGATACGGGGGATTCATCAGCGACTCAGGGTGGCAAGTTGGTTAAACCTGCACAGTGTCCGTCTGTGAGTTTATTGGATCCTCCTGAAGCCAACCTTAGTCCTGGTGTTAGCAAGCAGGAATTAGAACATCTGAGCGAACTGCTAGAAGCAAAACTGATGGATTTTGGTGTTATAGCAGAAGTAGTCGAGGTTAACCCAGGCCCCGTAATTACGCGCTTTGAGATACAGCCTGCACCAGGCACAAAAGTGAGCAAAATAAGCAATTTAGCCAAGGATTTGGCGCGCTCAATGGCGGTGTTGAGTGTACGCGTGGTCGAGGTTATTGCCGGCAAGTCGGTTATTGGTATTGAAATTCCCAATCAAAATCGCGAGATGGTGCGTATCAGTGAAGTCATAGGCAGTAAAACCTATCAGACTTCCAGCAGTCCACTGACCATGGGGCTTGGTAATGATATTGCCGGCAAACCAGTAGTGGTCGACTTGGCGAAAATGCCTCATTTGCTGGTTGCGGGTACAACCGGTTCTGGTAAATCTGTGGGCGTAAACGCTATGTTGATTAGCCTATTGCTCAAATCAACTCCGGAACAGGTGCGCTTACTATTGGTTGACCCGAAGATGCTTGAATTGTCAATTTATGACGGTATTCCCCATCTACTTGCTCCGGTCATTACTGACATGAAAGAAGCGGCGGGTGGCTTGCGTTGGTGTGTGGCGGAAATGGAACGCCGCTATAAGATCATGGCCTCCCAGGGTGTCCGTAATATCGCCGGTTATAATACCAAGGTTAATAATGCCCGTAAGCAGGGCGCGTACATACCTGATCCTACCTGGCGGCCAGATGAGCTGGCCGGAGAAAGCCTTGAGGACCGTCCTTGTCTAGAAGAGTTTCCCTATATTGTTGTCGTGGTAGATGAATTTGCTGACATGATGATGATCGTGGGTAAAAAAGTTGAAGAACTTATTGCCCGTATCGCGCAAAAAGCACGGGCCGCGGGTATCCATCTTATTTTGGCCACTCAGCGCCCCTCAGTAGATGTGATAACTGGTTTAATTAAAGCTAATGTGCCTACGCGCATTGCTTTTCAAGTTAGCTCCAAAATTGATTCTCGGACTATACTTGATCAGGGTGGTGCAGAGAGTTTGCTGGGCCATGGTGATATGCTTTATTTACCGGCTGGCAAAAGCGTCCCGGAACGGGTACATGGTGCGTTTGTCAGTGACGATGAAGTGCATCGTGTGGTTGAGGACTGGAAATGCCGTGGCACACCGAATTTTGTTGATGCCATCATTGAGGGAGTTTTTGACCAAGAAGGTGGAGCCAGTGCGTCTGGCAATGGTGAATATGAAGAAGAGATGGACCAGCTATATGATGAGGCCGTGGCTTTTGTAACGGAAACAAGGCGGGCGTCCATTTCCTCGGTACAGCGCAAGTTTAAGATTGGTTATAATCGTGCAGCACGTATTATTGAAGCCATGGAAGCAGCAGGTGTGATCACCAGTCAGGCCCATAATGGCAGTCGTGAAGTGATCGCCCCGCCCCCCGTAAGAGATTAGGTATAAATCAGTATGATAAAGCGCACCAAAATTTATATTTGCGGTATCTTGGGGTTACTGTTTTCGGTCAGTGTCTTGGGCGATTCTGCCGCTCAGCAGCTAACGCAGCAGTTGGGTCGTTATCAGAGTCTGCAAGCAGATTTTGTGCAATATTTGCTGGATGCCAGTGGCAGCCGATTACAGGAAACGCGTGGTCAAATGCAATTGTTGCAGCCTAATAAGTTCTATTGGAAAACCGAAGATCCCTTTGCCCAAACCATTGTTAGTAATGGTCAAGAGGTATGGATTTATGATCCTGATCTGGAGCAGGTCACTTGGCAAAAGCTGGATACCCGCGTAACCGCAACGCCTGCCTTGTTGCTAAGTGGTGATCAACAAATGATTGCGCAACAATTTAAGGTGCGCTTGGCTATTGGCACTGATGGTATGCAGCAGTTTGACTTGTTACCCAAAGATCCGGAAAGCCTGTATCAAAGTATGCGCTTGTTTATTTTAGACGGCAAATTAAAACAGATGCAGGTGGTGGATACCCTGCAGCAAAAAACCGCCATGCACTTTCATAATCTGGTACTGGGTGCTGATTTACCCGATGAGCATTTTCAGTTTCAGATACCCACTGGCACTGATGTTATCGATATGCGCTAGACCCACACCATTATCCTGAAAACCTCAGTTGAACACAGGATTTGCGCTGAGAGACAGGGCCACAAAACAAGGCGCCGTTCGCAGGCAATGGCCGTGGCCCTTGGTAAGAGCAGCAACCATGGTTTATCGCTGGCCATATTAATTGTATTTCAATATGTTACGCAAGATAAGCGATCAACTGAGGTTTTTAGGATTATGCAAGACTTATTCGCCAGCCAGCAAACATCAGGTTATCAGCCACTGGCTGCACGTATGCGACCTAGAGATCTAACTGAATATGTTGGCCAACAACATCTTTTAGGTGCTGGCAAAAGTTTGTCTCAGGTAGCTGATCGTGGGGCTTTGCATTCCATGATTTTATGGGGCCCGCCGGGAGTAGGAAAAACCACCTTGGCGCGCCTGCTGAGTCAGGCTACTGATGCCAATTTTATTAACCTGTCCGCGGTTATGTCTGGCGTAAAGGATATTCGAGCAGCGGTCGAACAGGCGCGTCAGGTTAAGCTACAGTCTGGCAGAAACAGTTTGTTGTTTGTCGATGAGGTGCACCGTTTTAACAAGTCACAGCAAGATGCATTTTTGCCTTATGTCGAAGATGGTACCTTTATCTTTATTGGTGCCACCACCGAAAATCCGGCCTTTGAACTTAATAATGCACTTATGTCCAGAGCCAGAGTTTATGTACTAAAGAGCTTGCAAGAGGATGACTTGTTGGCGCTATTGCAGCGTACCTTGACTGATGCTGAACGCGGGCTTGGTCATTTACATCTGCAAATAGCTGATGAGGTGGCTAAACTTTTGGTCAAAGCCGCTGATGGTGATGCTCGACGCCTGTTAAATATTCTCGAAATAGCCAGCGACCTGGCTCAGGATCAGGATGGCCATTTGTCGTTAACGCTAGTAGCAGAGGTACTGCAAACCAGTCCTAAACGTTATGATAAAGGCGGTGATATCTTTTATGATCAGATATCAGCCTTCCATAAATCGGTAAGGGGGTCGGATCCCAATGCCAGCCTATACTGGTTGGCACGCATGCTGGACAGTGGCTGTGACCCTTTGTATATAGCTCGTCGTATACTTGCCATTGCTTCAGAAGACATTGGTAATGCTGACCCCAGAGCTTTGCAAGTAGCAACCAATGCCTGGTTAGCTTTTGAACGTTTGGGTCCGGCTGAGGGTAATCGAGCTATTGCCCATGCTGCCGTGTACTGTGCCTGTGCCCCGAAAAGTAACGCTGTTCATTTGGCCTTTAAAGCCGCCATGGAATTAGTGCAAAATGAACCAGACTATGAGGTGCCAGATCATCTGCGTAATGCACCAACCAAATTGGCCAAAACCATGGGCCATGGTGCTGAATATCGCTACGCCCATAATGAAGACCAGGCCTTTGCTGCGGGCGAGTGCTATTTACCCCCTGAGTTGGCTGATATTGAACTCTATCAGCCTAGTAATAGAGGCTTGGAAGGCAAAATTGCCGATAAGCTGTGTACTTTGCGGCAATTAAATAAAGATAGCTCGGTAAAGCGTTATAAATAATCATCAACTAGGCTATAATTCTGTCCATATCATAGATACAAAATGACAATGGTAGTTAGCCTGTGAATGCTTTGATTTTTATTGCTTGTGGCGGGGCTATAGGAGCGTTATTACGTTACTCTTTACAAGCCGCTATACCTGCCGGCGCAGGCAAGTTTCCTGTGGCGATCTTATTAGCCAATGTTATCGGATCATTGCTTATGGGCGTTTTGTTTGTGCTATTGCAAGAAAAATCCCTGTTAGCAGAATGGCTGCGGCCTTTACTAATGATCGGTTTACTGGGTGCCTTTACCACCTTTTCGACTTTTTCTTTGGATACGATCCGTTTGCTTGAAGCAGGACAGCCAGTTACCGCACTTGCAAATGTGTTGTTGAGTGTAGTCTTATCTGTTGGTGCTGCCTATACGGGCATCATCGTGACACGTTTACTAGGTCAATAAATGCTGGGGTCTTAGCATGATGAGTATGATGGTTATATTGTCCTGTGACGATGTTAAAAAGTTATTTATTATACAAAAATTATCTCTTTGCGCAGATGCTTGCCTTGGCGCAGGACAACACCCCGATGCGGGCAAAGAGTTCAATATTAAACATAAGCATACTAGGAATTAGGAATAAATAATGCTGGACCCTAAACTGATTCGCAATGAAGCTGCACAGATTGCTGAACAATTACGTATTAAAGGTTACGCATTGGACGTATCCCGTTTGGCTGTATTGGAAGATCAACGTAAGCAATTGCAGATAGACACAGAAAATCTGCAAAGTGAACGCAATTCCAAGTCCAAACAAATAGGACAACTCAAGGCACAAGGGTTAGCCGTAGATGAAATTCTGGCTGAGGTAGGCTCACTTGGCGCCAAACTGGATACCAGCAAAAATGATCTAAAAGCATTGCAGACAGAGCTTAATGAAATCTTGTCTGGCATACCGAATATTCCCCACGCCAGCGTACCAGCCGGAGCCGATGAAGATGATAATGTGGAAGTATTAAGCTGGGGTGAAAAGCCTGAGTTTGATTTCCCGATTAAAGACCATGTTGACTTGGGTGAAGGTCTGGCTGGTTTGAACTTTGCTGCTGCTACGAAACTTGCCGGGGCACGTTTTATGGTGTTGGAAGGGCAATTGGCTCGACTGCATCGTGCGCTGATTCAGTTTATGCTTAATACCCATATTGGTGACCATGGTTATCAGGAAATTTATGTTCCTTATCTGGCTAATGCCGAATCTTTGCGTGGTACCGGCCAACTACCCAAATTTGAAGAAGACCTGTTTAAAGTGCCCAGCGAACAACGGGATTTATACTTGATTCCTACGGCTGAGGTACCCGTTACCAATATGGTGCGCGATGAAATTCTTGATGCCACCAGTCTGCCCAAGCGTTATACCTGTCATACCCCCTGTTTTCGCAGTGAAGCAGGGAGTCATGGTCGCGATACCAGAGGGTTAATTCGTCAACATCAATTTGAAAAAGTTGAATTGGTACAAGTGGTCGAGCCTAATCAGTCGGAAGCGGCTTTGGAGGAACTGACAGGCCACGCCGAAAACATTCTTAAGGCCCTTAACCTGCCTTATCGCAAAGTCATTCTTTGCGGTGGCGATCTGGGTTTCTCGGCAACCAAAACCTATGATTTGGAAGTCTGGCTACCAGGACAGGACAAATACCGCGAAATATCTTCCTGTTCCAATATGGGCGATTTTCAGGCCCGCCGTATGCAAGCACGGTGGCGCAATCCTGCCACAGGCAAGCCAGAACTTGTGCACACTTTAAACGGATCCGGTTTGGCTGTAGGTCGAACTATGCTGGCGATTCTGGAAAATTATCAGCAAGCTGATGGTAGCGTAACAATACCTGAAGTACTGCGCCCATATATGGGTGGTGTGGCAGTTTTAACACCCTAGCCAAGAATCCACCAAGCCGTCATTACTTGCAAAGCAATCTCTACTCAACTAAATCAATAGGTTAGAGATTGCTAGATCGCTCTTGGCTATGCTAAGTGAGTAAAGGTTCCTTTACTTAAACCTAGATCTCGCAGTTAACCGTGCATTCGCCTTTTAACGTGTTGAATATATACAGTATTTATACTTCACCAGTTAGGTGCTGTACTATTCTGCTTCAAGTAGAATAACTACTGGTCTTCTTACTTTAGCTAACCCAAGTACTCATCTGCGTGTTTATATTTATCCACTGAAGGCTTTATATCACGCCCATCTATTGCCACCCGGTTATATTTTTACCACCAGTGCTTTAATGCGAATCATAAAAGAGGCCTGTTTTCTTTAAGTGGACTTTCTTCCCGATTCTTTAATTATATAATTTGCATATAAAATAATAAAAACAGCAATTCTAAAAAAAGATACTAGACTCTTATCTGAAGTTAATGGGGCTGTCTTTGCAAACCATATTGCAATGAGGCCAAAGATCATAACAGATAAGGATAGGGCAGATGAATGTACATATATCAAAAGCAATGCTGACCGGCAGTCTATGCTGCCTACTAGCTGCCTGTGGAGGTTCCAGCAACACTAAACCATCCCTATCACCCACACCATCTACAGCATTTTTTGCAGAAACGGCCAGTGTTGTTGCTGAGTCCAAGCATGATCAAAGCGAAACTTCAAAGCAATCGCTACAAAAAACACAGTTTCAAAATGTGGATCGATCTTGCAAAAATAATGACGATTGTACCAACGCATATGAATTGCTAAATATCCATAAAGCTCACGGTTATGGGCTCTCAGGAAAGGGCCAGAGCATTGCTATTATGGATAATGATTTTAATGTTAATGCCGCTACAGGTGGAGTTCATAACGAATTTGACAGTGTTAATAAAATAACAACATTTGGAGATCTGGAGCAAGCCAACTCTTCCAACTACCATGGTAACTTTGTGTCCAGCATTGCTGCCGGTAACTATAATAAGGATCATGAGGGGGAGACCCTTAATATGATGGGGGTGGCTTATAATGCTAATCTTTATATTACAGATTATATAGGCCCTAATCGTAGTAATTACCATCTGGATCATTGGGCGGCCGCTACCAATGCCGCGGCTAAAGCAGAAGCAGTTGTACAAAATAATAGCTGGGGATATGACATTTCAATTAAGGATGCGCAGGCCAAAATGGTTAAGTCAGGCTATAACTCATATAGTGATTGGGCGGCGCACTATTTCACCACATCAGGCATGACTAATGTAGATGCAAATTCTGTTAATAATTATATCACCGCATTGGATAATTTCCAGCAACAGGGGGTTATTGTTTGGGCATTATCCAATAAGAATGACATGGCTGATGCTGATATCAGCGCTGGCTTGCCGGTATTTTTTCCTCAACTAGAAGAAGCTTGGCTAGCGGTGGGTAATATTGATTATTTGGGTAGTCAGTCTATTGCTGATAGTAGTGTGGGGGATGGTGACGACTATGCCACCAACTTCAGCTATGATGATAATACAAAAACCTATAGCTCTTCCCATGCTGATAATATTTACCACCAGTCTGCGCCTTGTGGACAAACAGCAGCCTATTGTCTGGTTGCCGATGGTACAAAATTGACAGGGGCTGCTTACCTTGATAATGAAGAAGATTATTATAGACTCCACGGAACCGGCACCTCCTTTGCTGCTCCTCAGATATCTGCCAGCATCGCTTTACTAGCAGAGGCCTTCCCTAATCATACACCAGAACAATTGGTTGATCGTTTGTTAGCTTCGGCCAACAATACTTTCTTTAGCACTAAAGATATTGATGGTGAATATGGGATCACAAATTTTGGTAACGGTATAACGCACAAATACAGTTATAAATTTGGCCATGGTATTCCCGATTTGGCAATGGCATTAAAACCTATTGGGACAGCGGTTGTCAGATTTGGTAGTAGCCTGGATAATAGTCAGGCCTATGCTTTACATAAAACCTTTCTAACCCCGTCTACAGCTATGGGTGATGCTTTGCAACTGGGCTTGCAAGGTGAAAAGATATCAATCTATGATGGTTTGGACGGCGAGTTTGCCTATGCACTGGAGCAGCAAATAAAGCCGCAGTCCAAGGCTCCCCAATTACCTTCTCTGCAACAACAGTTGCAGCACCTTGATGGTTTTGCCCAGGCACACACTGGCTTATCATTGAGCCAACAATATATGGTACAGCCCACTTATGGTGCCGCACTGCCATTGCAGCGTTTGTTTGAGGGGTATAGCAATATTGATGCGCCGAGTATCTCTTATCTTAATCCTGCGGCAACTGGTGCCGGTATTAACGGAGCCGTTAATATTGCCGATGGGCATTTGCTGTATGGTTTTACCCGTCCCTTAAATAATGCTTCCAGCCAAACCGGGCAGGATACATCTTTGAGTCTGGCCTATGCTACCAACCCCAACAAACAGACCCGCAGTGCAATTGTGGCAGGCTTGTCCATGGAACAAGGCAGCTTGCTTAATAGTATTGGGCAGGGTGCTTGGGGGCTAAAACAGAAGGCGGCAAAAACCAGCTATCTGGCCTTTACTGGCGAGCATAAACTTAGTGCCAATATGTCGCTTAAGATGATGGCTGCGATGGGTAAAACCCATATGGATAAATCTTCTCAATCTTTGCTTGCCGGTGCCGAAGGCATCGTTACCAACTATGTCGACCTGAGGCTGAACAAGAGGCAGGCCTTTAACAAGGATGATCTGCTTTCAATCAACCTTACGCGGCCTTTTCGGGCCCAAGCAGGGCAGATGACTGTACGCATACCCCAGCCTGCTGATGCCGCCGGTAATCTAAACTATAAGAACAAAACCATCAACCTTGAACCCTCCGGCCAGCAACTAAATTTGGGAGTGGATTATCGCACCGAAATCAATCAGCAGCTAACCCTTGGTCTAAGTGGCTTATATAGCAGGCAGCCTAATCATATTAAGGACAATCCTGATCATTATTCCATGACCATGGCCATCGCCTGGGACAAATTTAAGCTTGGATTACGGGGCGATAAATTCGAGGCGTCAGACACCATTAAGAAGTCTGCACTGTTGAGCTATGGAGGCCAGCTGTAATGATTAAACGAGGGTGGTTAACCCTTGCCCTGTGGGCAACCATGCTTCTTGGTTGTCAACTTAATCCCACTGTAGATGCAACTACTGCAGTGGGCTGCCATAGCAAGCATATCAATTGCCAGCGCTTTGATTACCGTTCATTAACTCAATTTAATGCTAGTTTAATGGCTCATATGGAGCGTTGGAATCTAAATGTTCCCAGTAGAATGCTAGAGCAAATTCACGCCAAGGAGCTGCCTGTTAGGACGACTAAGCTGGCATCACTGGCAGACTATATAGAGGCTATTAATCAGCGCCCGGGGGATATCTTCTTGCTGGTAAAACAAGCCAGAGAAAAGGGTTTTAACACTTACGAAACGTTTTTGATGGAGCAGGCATTTTTACGTTCAATAGTTGACTTGAGTCGCCTTAATAATAGTTGATAAAACGGATATTTATGACTTAACTACAGAGAATTATAAACAATTGGTTGGCCGAGGCAGACCGGCAATCTTGGCAGCTAACTTGGCTGGGCTGTCAGGAAATAGAGTCAGTAGATAGATACTATTACCCTTGTCAGGACCAAGGGCCTGTTTAATTATTTTTACCAATACCCGCATGGCCGGGGAAATACCCGTATCGGCATAAAATTGGCGTAATAACTGGATTACTTCCCAGTGCTCAGCTGTCATTTCAATATCTAGGGTACTGGCTAAATACTCGGCGACCGCAACATTCCAGTCACTTAAGTTGCACAGATAACCATCTTGGTCCAGTTCAAGTTGCATATCAGTTTCACCAACTAGCACTACTAGTGTGTTGTGCTGTTAATGTGACCAAGCCTTCCATGTCCAGCTCTACTATTCCTTGAGTTGCCATTAGGCCGCGCATTTGGCGATGGCCCTGTATCACATAACCGGGGCAGGGAGCTTGGTGTAGCTGTTCCAGCAGGTAAACCCCATCATCCATAAGCACCAAGGCATCACCAGCTTCAACAGTGGTTAGTAGTTGTTCGAAGTCTGTTTGGTCGATGGCAGATTGTAATATATGTAACATACTAAAATACCATAATATGCTGATGGTTATGCAGCAGTTTAGCAACCTGCTCAGAATCAACAATATGACACTTTACTGGTAAGTTATCCAGCTGTTCAGGCGCAATCTTTTGTGAGGCCATAGAGGCCTGATCAATATAGATATGGGGTATATCATACATAGGTAAAGCTTTAAGCATTTTGCCAATGTGTTTAAAAGGTGTGGTATGGCTGGTATCAAGCAGTAGCTGTTGCAGACCTGCTCCTTGATAAAGGAGGCAGGGCGATTGCTCAAATGCAGCCAGAGTTAAAGCCACATCTAAAGCATCCTTGGCATTGGTGCTACCATAAGGAGCGCTACGCATAACCATCAGTGTACTCATTGTGCTGCCCCAAAAGTAACGACCCTGTCACAGGAAACTGTAGCGCTGGCCAGTTGCCCCAGACCTGCAAGCTGAAAGCCTGAGGCCAAATTATATGCACCCAGTTGGTAACGCTGGCTTTCAGTTTTATCAACAATACCGTGTTGTAAGGCAGCAGCAATACACACATCAAGTTCAAGCTGATAATCTATTTGAAGCTGTTGCCATAGTTTGGTGATATCCAATTCGTCTTGAGCTGGCGTACGCAGGCTGGATGCAGTAAGCACCCCTTGTTGATAAAAAAACACCCGCTCCAGTTTGTGGCCTTTGTCAAGCAGAGCCCGCGTAAAATCAACGGCTGACAGCGCCTGACTTTGCTGTTCAGGTCCACAGCGAACAATTACACAGTAATTTAATGGATTCATACTTGCCATAAAGTCATAAAAAAGCCCCACTAATAAATTTCCATTAGTGGGGCCTGAATTAGTTAGCGTAATTAATCGTCAGAGCTAAGTGCCCCAACAATATGCAGTAAAGAAATGAACAGGTTATAGATATTCAAATACAGGCTTACTGTCATCATCACATAGTTAGTTTCGCCACCATGAATCATGCGGCTGGTGTCATATAGAATAAAGCCTGACATCAACACCACAATGACCCCCGAAATAGCTAAATGCAAACCGGGGACGTTAAAGAAGAAGCTTGCAATAATGGCGCCTAAAACTACCCAGATGCCCACGTTCAGCATACCACCAAGCATACTGAAGTTGCGCCGGCTGGCAATAGCGTAGGCAGATAGACCAAGAAAGGTAATACCCGTCATAGCCATAGCTGTAGCAACGATTTGGCCACCATTAGCCATACCCAGGTACATATTAATAATCGGGCCCAAGCTATAACCCATAAAGCCGGTAAACAGGAATACCAAAGGCAGTGACCATACAGAGTTTTGCATACGCCCTAAAATAAATAATAAGGCAAACATACCAATCAGGCCAAGCCAGCCCATAGGTGTTGCGTTAGTAGCAATTGCCACTACTGCCATAACAGCACTAAAAATAAGGGTCATGGATAGCAGGGCGTAGGTATTACGCATTAATTTGTTGGTTGCTAAAGCCGATTCACGTGCATTTGATGCATATTGAACTTGGTCTTGCATGCTGAATAATCCTCGTATATTTCAAAGTGGCACCCAGCCAACTAACCGCGCCGGCCAGTAGGTCAATCACGGTTAAAAGGTCAGCTGTTTAAGTACACTAGTCTTTATAGTGGTTTGTGATTGTTTTTTCAAGTATTTATATCAGCTTTACAAATTTAGGACAATTGGATTAAGGCCATATAACAGCTATAATGACACCCTTGCTAGATTATCACTGGCAAGCACTTATACTTAATGTCGTCTTTTATAACAACGGTTTATTATCGATGCAAATTCCTCGGGCAAAATTCAATATTGGGCAGGTAGTGAAGCACAAGCACTATGGCTTTCATGGGGTGATTTTTGAGGTTGATTTTGAATATTCTCTTGATGAAAACTGGTATCACGAAGCCTGTAAAGCTATGCACAGCATAGGCCAACCTCCGATTGACAAAAACCAGCCGTTTTACCATATCTTAACCGACGGCAGTGAACATGAATCCTATGTTTCTGAGCAGAATCTGGAACAGGCTGATACCAATTTGCCGGTACAGCATGAGGCCATTGACCAATGGTTTACTGTTGGTAGCGGTCAATACAAGCCGCGTTTTAGTATTAACTGATGGAATAAGATTGTCACTTGAGCTGAACCAACTTTGGGGAAGTTCTGCAAAGTTCTCTATAATATTTTAAGGATTAACTATGTCTATGGCACCTGAATATCAAGTAGCGGATATTTCTCTGGCTGAATTTGGTCGCAAAGAACTTACTATTGCTGAATATGAAATGCCTGGTCTTATGGCCTGTCGGGAAAAATATGGTAACCATAAACCCTTGGCCGGTATTAAAATTATGGGGTCGTTGCATATGACTACCCAGACCGCAGTATTAATCGAAACACTGGTGGCACTTGGAGCTGACGTGCGCTGGTGTTCCTGTAATATATTTTCTACCCAAGATCACGCCGCTGCCGCTATTGCTGCTGCAGGTACGCCAGTCTTTGCCTGGAAAGGGGAAACTCTGGAAGAATATTGGGATTGTACTTATCGTGCCTTAACCTGGCCTGATGGTACTGGCCCCGAACAGATTGTCGATGATGGCGGCGATGCAACGCTGCTTATTCATTTGGGTGCACAAGCTGAACAAGACGCCAGTGTGGTGGAAGGTAAAGCTTCCAGTAAGGAAGAGCAGGTTATTTTTGACCTGATTAAGCGGGTCTTAAAAGAGCGTCCAGGACACTGGACTGCCATGGCAAAATTAATTGTTGGTGTGTCGGAAGAAACCACTACAGGCGTGCATCGTTTAATTCAGATGGCCGAGAAAGGGGAATTAAAGTTTCAGGCCATCAATGTCAATGACTCTGTTACCAAGTCCAAGTTTGATAACGTTTATGGTTGCCGTCATTCGTTGACCGATGGTATTAAGCGGGCCATGGATGTATTGCTGTCTGGTAAAGTGGCAATGGTTTGCGGTTATGGGGATGTTGGCAAGGGTTCGGCCGAGGCGCTGGCCAATGAACGAGCGCGGGTTATGGTATCTGAAATAGATCCTATTTGTGCCTTACAAGCATGCATGTCTGGTTATCAGGTAACGACTATCGAAAAAGCATTGCCTGTGGCCGATCTATTTGTTACCACCACTGGTAATAAAGATATTATTACGGCGCAACAGATGAGCCGTATGAAGGATCAGGCAATAGTCTGCAATATTGGTCATTTTGATAACGAACTGCAGATGGCAGAACTGGAAGCCATGCCGGGTGTTGTTAAAGAAGAAATCAAAGACTATCATTGTCCGGTTCACCGTTATACCTTCCCAACTGGCAATAGTATTTATATATTGGCTGAAGGTCGTCTGATTAATCTGGGCTGCGCCACAGGCCATCCCAGTTTTGTCATGTCAAACAGCTTCACCAACCAGACTATTGCCCAAATTGATATTGCCCAAAACAAGGATCGCGAAGTAGGGGTATACCGTTTAGCTAAAGAATTGGACGAGGAGGTGGCTCGTTTACACCTGCATAAGCTGGGAGCTGAGTTGACCACATTGTCTCAGGAGCAAGCTGACTATATCGGTGTTAATGTTGATGGACCATATAAGCCAGAACACTACCGCTACTAAGTAATACTTAGCCACGGGTCTGATGGTGTATTTATTTACCAAACAGACCATGTATATGATGAATTTAACTGATTTTTGTCAATATTCTTGTTAAACTGAGCAGCGTTTAACAGACAAAATTAATTTCAGGTAGTATTTCTATGTTCGCCATTGACACTTATACGTTAGCACCTTTATCTGCCAGCCTGGCTGTTGTAGCAGGATGCGTGGTCATCACTTTAGTTGGCATCAAGAAAATAAAGCGTTTTATGGCTGAAGATGCCGCTAAAATTAAGGTGACAAGCAAATAATTCGCCAGCGTTGCGGAATAACGTAAAAAGCCAGCTTAACGCTGGCTTTTTTGTGCCTGTTGCTACCGTGTTGGTAGTTATTTAAAGTTGATTCGCTGAACCAATTGCTTAATTTGAGTTTGTTGGCTGGTACGCAACTGATGATAATTGAGCTGAAATTCGGCTTCTGCATCATCAATGCAGTAGAAATAATTGACAGGTACGGTTAAAACTCTTGCTAATGCAACAAGGGTGTCAAAATCAGGCACATGTTTACCACGTTCATATTGATTCATACGAGCACTGGAAGAGGTCGGATCAATTCCAGCGGCAATACCCAGATTACGTTGTGAGATTCCCATACGCTGGCGGGCCTGTTTAATACGCTGAGCAACCGGGCAGTTAGACAAAGACACAAGTTATATTCCTAGCTTAAACAAGGACTAATTATAACGGGGAGGCAATATTTTGGCTATATTTGATTGCGCATAATGTATATTATGTTAAATGCAGTATCAACAATATGCAATTCACTAGATGTTTGACACTGTTTAATTCACTCGTAGCCAATATTATATAAGCCATAGGAATAGCCCAGATTACTCCTTATGCTACTTTTACAGCCAATTATTTTGCTAAAAAAAGTGCTTTGTTCCACAATATAGCCACGAATATCTTCTTGTTAAGCTTCTATGTCATCTATCAGTCTACGCCATTGGTTGTTGTTTGCCAGTTTGACGCTGCTTTGGGGTACCTCATTTCTAAATATCGCCATAAGTTTGCGCTCGTTTACCCCTGAGCAGATTGTGGCCTGGCGCTTGATATTTGCTGCCTTGGTATTGTTGCTGGTGGTTGCTTATCAGAATAAGCGCTTACCTCTGGCGCTTAAGGATTGGGCGAAATTCGCCCTCTTTGCCTGCCTCGGTAATCTCCTGCCCTATTGGCTTATTGCCTATGGCCAACAGACGGTAACGTCCGGCATGGCTGGCTTATTAATGGCTGTAATGCCACTGACCACCATGGTTTTGGCGCACTGGTATATCGCTGGTGAAAGATTAAACAGAAATCGTATTATCGGTTTTTTAATGGGTATATTGGGAGTTATATTTGTACTCTGGCCTAGCCTGATAAACGGTACTAACAGTTGGTTTGGTGCCGTTATGATTCTACTAGCTGCATGTAGCTATGCTGTAAATACCATACTTATCAGGTTATATTCGCATCATGATATTAGTGTGGTGAGCGCTGGTGTCATGATTTGTGCAGCTATTATGGGAGTTATTATATGGCCCCAAATGTGGGATGTACAATGGCATAATGTGGGCACAGATAGTTTGCTCAGTTTGGTGTGGTTGGGATTGGTGCCGACCGGTATTGCATCAGTAATATACTTCACTCTGGTGCAACAGGCAGGCCCACACTTTGTATCTAATAATAACTATATTATCCCGGTTATTGCATATTTATCAGGGGCTTTAATTCTGGGTGAACCCGTTGCGTGGGTGGATTTTTTTGCTTTAGCTGTTATTTTGACCGGTATCGGTATCAGTCGTCGATAAGATTATGTTGACGAGCAAATTGTATAATACCCAAATGTGTTTCCAGATCCAGTTTCTTTTGAATATTGGCCTTGTGTGTATAAATGGTCTTATGACTAAGATGCATCGACTTGCCAACATCTACAGCACTTTTACCTTGTGCCATAAGGTTGAATACCTGAAATTCCCGGTTGGATAATTTGGCTAGCGGATTTGTTTGATCCAGCTTCGCTTTAGCCATTTCTGCGCGCACACCTTCGCTGATATAAGAGCCACCTGCATAAGTCTCTCTGACTGCCTGAACCAATTCTTGTGGGGCACAGCGTTTACTTAGATAGGCTTGGGCACCCGCTTCCATAACACGAGTTGGAAAAGGCTCAGATTCATGCACTGTCAAAGCAATTATACGAGCTTGTGGCAGGCGCGCATTAATACGCGTAATGGCTTCAATACCACCTATACCTGGCATATTAATGTCCATGACAACTACATTGGGCTGATGGCGTATAGATAATTCGATAGCCTCTTCTCCAGTGCTGGCTTCCGCTATAACCTTAATATCATCTGCGGTTCCTAACAATTGTTTAAAGCCAGCTCGAACAATTTCATGATCATCAACAATTAAAACACTGATATTGTGCATACTCATTCAGCATCTCCAAATGATTTCTGCACATTGTTTAAGCTAAGCCATGCAGCCTGCAGGTATACAAACATAGACCATAAAGTTAACAAGGCAGCAATATACAGCAGGGTTAGACCAGTCCACATATACTCATGGTTTGGCAAAAAAGCCAGTAGTAAAGCGATGGCTGTCATTTGTGCCGCAGTCTTAATTTTACCCACATAGGATACGGCCACATTAGCCCGTCGGCCTGCTTCAGCCATCCACTCTCGCAGAGCCGAAATGACGATTTCACGCCCGATAATGACAATAGCTGGCAAGGTTAGCCACCAAACGGCATGAACTTCTACCAGCATGGTCAAGGCTACAGCAACGGTTATCTTATCGGCAACAGGATCCAGAAACGCACCAAATGGTGTAGTTTGATTGAGTTTACGTGCCAAGTATCCATCTAGCCAGTCGGTCAAGGCCGCTAAGGCAAATAGAGTACAGGCAATCAGGTTGGCATGTTCAATAGGGGCATAAAATACACCAACAATAACAGGTATAAGTAAAATACGGAGGAAAGTTAAGATATTTGGTATAGTCAACATAGTGTCGCTTGTATAAATACTAGATGGTATCAGTTGTAGATTGAATCATACCCGAATACTCACTAGTGTTCACCCCGTAAAGACCGGTAAATTGTATCCGCCAGAGCTTGGTTAACGCCTTTGACTTTGCTTATTTCCGCCACACTTGCTTTTGACAGTGCTTGCAAGGAGCCAAACTGACGCAATAGGGATTGGCGCCTTTTCGGCCCGATTCCCGCAATCTCTTGTAAGGCTGATTTACCACGTTTTTTGCCCCTTTGAGCACGGTGACCATTAATAGCAAAGCGATGACTTTCATCCCTTATATGCTGGAGCAAATGCAAGGCCGCCGATTCAGATGAAAGTGCTATCTCTGCCCCGCTCCACCCCTCTATAAGTTTTTCCAAGCCAGCCTTACGGGTTTCGCCTTTGGCTACACCCAGCAAATAAACATCTTGCAATTGCAACTCCGACAACACCTCTTTAGCCTGCGTGAGTTGACCTTGGCCACCGTCAATAATGAGTATATCAGGGATGACACCATTATTCTCTTTTAAACGTGTATAACGACGGGTCAGAGCTTGGGACATGGCAGCATAATCATCACCGGGAGTGATGTCAGTAATATTAAATAGGCGGTAATCTGATTTTTTCGGGCCACTTTGATCAAACACCACACAGGATGCCACAGTGGCTTCGCCACTGGCATGGCTAATATCGAAACATTCGAGGCGCTCAGGTAGCTGATCCAGATGCAGAGCCTCTTGCAGACTTTGCATACGCATCAATTGTGTTTGCTTATTAGCCACATAGCTAAGTAAGGCTTGGTCAGCATTGGTCTGAGCCAATTTTAACCACTTTGCCCGCTGGCCCCTGACTTTGTTAGTTAAACGGTATGAGCGGTCCGTTTGGCTGGCGATGGCCTCGGCCAATGCATCACTCCTATCAAGATCACTGACGAGACTTTCATCCGGAATATCGCGGCGCCGGCCAGTTAAGTAGAACTGGCCTAGAAAAGCATTCATCAGGTCGGCCTTGTCGGCAACAATGGTCCATTTGGGGTAGTAATTTTTACTGCCAGTGACCTGACCATTACGTACCATTAGGTGATGCACACATTGGCCCGCCGAGGACATGGCCACAGCAAACACATCAAGATTGCCGCGTTCGGAGACCACATGCTGTTGTTCCTGTAAATGACGCAAGTCAGATAACTGGTCGCGCAATACAGCAGCGCGCTCAAACTCCAACGACTGAGCTGCAGTGGTCATTTGACTAGCGATCGCATTTAATAGAGTCTGATTTTTTCCCTCTAAATATAGAATAGCGCTATTAACGTCGGCAGCGTACGCACTACTGCTTATTTCACCGGTACATGGGCCAGAACAACGCCGTATCTGAAACTGCAGACATGGCCGTTGACGGTTATGAAAAAAACTGTCTTCACATTGACGCAAACGGAATATTTTTTGCATCAGGTTAAGGCTTTCGCGTACGGCAGCAGCACTGGTAAAGGGACCAAAATAACGCCCTTTTCGATGTCTGGTGCCTCTTACATACTGCAAAGCCGGGAATGGGTGTTGCTCAGACACTAATACATAGGGATACGATTTATCATCTCGTAAGGAGATATTATAGGTTGGCTTGAGCTGCTTGATCAGCGTATTTTCCAGTAGTAAAGCCTCAGCTTCACTATGAGTAATGGTGACTTCGATGGACACCACTTTGCCAACCATAATCTGGGTTTTATTATTATGGCTGCGACCACGAAAGTAACTGGTTACTCGATTCTTTAGATTGACAGCTTTGCCAACATAAATGACCACCTGATTTACATCAAGCATACGATAAACACCAGGTCGTGCCGGTAACTGCTGTAAAAAAGCATCAATATCAAAGGTCGAGATAGTTGCTATATTGGACACCAGTCGGACCTAATTGACCATTCTTGAGCGCTTGTTTTGCCCCATATGAAAACGCGTCGCTTGATGGTAGATAGTTTTTATTTGCTCATGGGTATCAGCTGTAATACCGGCACCATGGGATAGCGATACTTCCAGATACACCCCTATTTCAGCATAGTAGTATAATCGCGCATTAAACGATTGGGCCCGTTTAAGCTTACTAAAAGCTATTTGAGCGCCATTTACCAAAATATGATTAATATCCGTATTCATAACAATGAGCAAGCATGCAGGGGAAAAGTTCCCCTATTCTACCCTATTCGAAGCATGGGCCAAAGTCACTGCAAGCAGTTGTTTGGGCCGATCTGCCAAATTTGTTTAACCTAGATTCCGTATAGTGCTTCACCTAACTGGTGAAGGGCACTCTTGTCAGATACTTTTCATATCTAATAGGTTAAAAGACGAATACACGGTCAACTGCGGAATCTAGACTTACGTGTTTGGCCCTATCAATTCAGCAATCTCGTCCAAGCTGGCAGAATCATCAATAGTTGAGGGTACAATATAATCTTCACCATTGGCTATATTGCGAATTACTTTGCGTAAGATCTTGCCAGAACGGGTTTTTGGCAAACGCTCAACTATATGAGCTTGTTTCATCACTGCAATAGGGCCTATTTGGGTGCGTAACATGCTTGCCAAATCTTTGCTTAGGGCTGCATCCGTTGTTTCAGCCCCAGCCTTTAGTAATACCAATGCCAAAGGCATCTGTCCCTTCACCTCATCATGAATACCTACCACCGCACATTCCGCTACCAATGGATGACCACCCACTACCTCTTCCATTTCACCGGTTGACAGACGATGGCCAGCTATATTAATGACGTCATCAGTGCGGCCCATAATATACACATAACCATCTTCATCCCGATAGCCTCCATCACCAGAAGTATAATAGCCGGCAAAATCAGCCAAATAGGAATTGTGTAAACGTTCAGAATCGCCCCAAATACCTAATAGAAAGCCCGGTGGCATAGGCAACTTAAGGGCAATATTGCCCTTTTCATTGGCTGGTAAAGGTTGCCCATCATTATCGAGAATATATAAATCATAGCCAGGCACAGGTACTGTTGCAGAGCCTGATTTAGCGGGCAGATTATCCAACCCAACTGGGTTGGCACATATGGACCATCCCGTTTCGGTTTGCCACCAGTGGTCGACTATGGGCCTGCCAATGATATCTTTAGCCCATTGATAAGTGGGTGGATCAAGACGTTCTCCGGCCATAAATACGGTTTCCAGGCTGGAAAGGTCGTATTTTTTTAGTAATTTACCTTCAGGGTCTTCTTTTTTGATAGCACGAAAGGCCGTTGGCGCAGAGAAAATGGCTTTGACCTTATATTCCTCAATAACGCGCCAAAAAGCGCCGGCATCAGGCGTCATAACCGGCTTGCCTTCATATAGAATACTAGTACAGCCCGCTATAAGGGGCGCATAAACAATATAGGAATGCCCTACCACCCAGCCAACATCCGAAGCGGCCCAGAACACATCACCTGGCTGCGCTCCATAAATGGCTCCCATACTGTAATGCAAGGCAACGGCATGGCCACCATTGTCGCGCATCACACCTTTGGGCTTGCCTGTTGTGCCAGAGGTATAAAGTATATAAAGAGGATCGCTGGACTTAACAGGCACAGCTTCAGCAGGCGCAGCTTTGGCCACTATATCATCCCAATCCAAATCCCGGCCTGATTGCATATCTGCAATCTGTTGTGGGCGCTGTAACAGCACTATAGTATCTACTTTATGCATAGCTAGATCGAGGGCTGTATCTAATAATGGTTTGTAAGGGATAATTTTGGTTACTTCAATACCACATGAGGCGGTTAGCACGGCTTTCGGTTTGGCATCGTCAATACGGGTGGCTAATTCAGCGGCCGCAAAACCACCAAATACCACTGAATGTATAGCGCCTAGTCGAGCACAGGCCAACATAGCAACCGCCGCTTCCATGATCATAGGCATATAGATTACGACTCGATCACCCTGCCCGACACCTTGCGCGCGCAGAGCACCAGCAAATAGCGCCACTTTTTCCAGTAATTGAGCGTAAGTCAGGCTGGATTTGCTATGGGTTACCGGAGAATCATAATAGATGGCCACTTGGTCGGCACGGCCATTGGCAACATGATGATCAAGGGCCATATAGCATGTATTCATTTCACCATCACTAAACCAACGACCCGTTGGGTATGCTGAAGTGTCTACCACCGTTGTGGGTTTTTTAAACCAATGCAGCTGCTCGGCCTGTTGTTGCCAAAAGGCTTCCGGATGCCAAATAGCATGGTTATAAGCTTTCTGATAAGACATGGGGCTGATACCGATTATGTGTCAATTTGTTAATGTGCCAACAATATTACCCCAAGGAAGACAAAAAAGAACTAAGACCAATGTGTTAGATTCTAATGCTCTGCATTGCGGCATGGTTAAATAAACAATTCTTTATTTGATGGTTGTAAATATAGCACCCTAGTCAGACCAATATTCCCTGTCATCTTTTGTTTGCACTTTATGGTTACCCGAGCGACAAAACTTATTTTATAAAAGCCTATTGATTAGTATTTAAGCACCACTTACGCCTCTATTTTACCGTTGGTCACATAACCCGGCATAGCTGATTTAAGCGGCTAGACTCAATAAACATTTGCTGGAGGAAATTATGATGATCATTGTTAGGGGCCATTATTTGTTATTGGCAGGTTTATTAATTATTTTTTGCCCAATGGCCAAGGCTGATATACCGATGGCATTGATAGCACAATATCAACAGGCAGCTAGTGGGGATAAGCAATTAGTCGAGCCTGTATATAAACAATTTAAGCAGTTGCTGGAACAACAGAATAATAAACCACTGATGTGGGTGTATTTTGGTAGTACGGGTACCTTGAGAGGTCGGGATGCCTGGATGCCATGGAATAGGTTTAGCTATACCGAACAGGGTCTTGATAATATCCAACGTGGTATAAACAAACTACATGAGCAACCTTTGTCTGTGACTCAGCAGAAGCTTATACAGGGTATCCCCGAATATTATTTGGCCAAGGCTTTAGCGGCGACAACCTTTACCTCGGTGCCTAAATTTTTTAACCGTTTTGAGCGCGGTTACGACCTGTTTATTGATTTGCTAAGTAATACGGAATTTCTGGCTTTGGAGTTTAATGCCAGTGCCTGGATTTATGAGCGCGCGGTAGTCGCTGCCTTAAAGGCTGACTCTGTGCCACAAGCCAGATTGTGGCTGGCCATTATGTTGAAGCGCCAAGTTGATCATCCGCTCACCCAAGCTGCTTTGGCACTGGTGCGACAGGCAGAGGCATAGCGGCCATGATTCACTTCGAACAGCTACATAAAACCTATTCTCTTGGGCAACAAGGGGTAGCTGCCCTACGAAATGTTAGCGACACCATCAAGCCGGCCGAAATGGTCGCCTTATGCGGCCCTTCTGGCTCGGGTAAGACTAGCTTGCTGAATATTCTAGGGTTGCTTGATATGGATTATCAGGGTCAAGTGTATATGCATAATGAGCGCTTTCCACGAGACCCTTGGTCGGCTGCAGAAATCCGTCGTCAGAAGTTTGGTTTTGTTTTTCAACGCTTTAATTTGATAGCGGTTATGACGGCACTGGAAAATGTTGCCTACCCCTTGCAGTTAAATGGCTATAATCGTCAGCAGCAACGACAGTTGGCTACAGCCATGCTGGAGCAAGTTGGGTTGGCCAAATTTGCAAGTCACAGGCCTGATAACCTGTCGGGTGGACAACAACAAAGAGTGGCCATTGCACGAGCGCTGGTACACCAACCCAAACTGGTGATTGCTGACGAACCGACCGCAAGTCTGGACAGCACTAGCGCTGATGAAATTGTGCAGATTATGAAAACCATGGGACAGGATTTGGGTACGACATTTATTGTCGCTACCCATGACCCGCGCATGGCTGGGCATTGTGAGCGCAGCCTGATATTGACCGATGGGCAGTTACAGGAGGCAAACCAAATATGAATACTAGTTTTGGTTGGTTAACACCTGTATCTATCCGTTTAGCAGCATTAAATCTATTGCGTAACAAACGTCGCAGTAGCTTGTCGGTGCTTATTATTGGCATTGCCGTATTGGCTCTGGTTAGTGCAGGCGGATTTGGGTTATTTACCTATGATTCTCTAACAGAGTCGACATCCCGGGATGTTGGCCATCTGATTATGACTCAACCCGGTTACTTTACAGCACAGGAGGCCACGCCTCTGGCCAATGGTCTAAATATATCGCCAGCGCAAATAGAACAACTTAAACAGCACACAGAGATACGAGGCAGTTTTGCACGGGTGTACTTCTCTGGTCTGCTTGCCAATGGCGCCAAATCCACAATTTTTACCGGCATGGGTGTGGAAGCACGGGAGTTCGACATAAAAGGCCCGTTTTTGAATGTGCTACAAGGCCATACTTTAAGCGACGAACAATCAAGTCGCTATAATCCTGATGAGCCCCAGGTGATGTTAGCGCGTGATCTGGCTGCCAATATGCAGGTTGCCGTGGGAGATTGGATTACCCTGCTGGCAACAACCAGCGAGGGCACCTTAAATGCCTATGATTTTAAAGTCGTAGGAATTTACGCAACCGGTGTACCAGAACTGGATAAGCGACAGCTATATGTACACCTTGCCAATGGGCAGGAGCTACTGATGTCATCCAAGGTTAGCAGTGTCACCTTGTTTCTATATGATACCGAGACAACTGATGCAGTAAAGACCAAATTGGAGCAACAGCTAACATCACTTGATTGGGCCCAGCCGGTTAGCTTAACCCCCTGGTATAAAAGAGCGTTTTTCTACGCCAAGGTAAAAAGCCTTTATGATCGAATTTTTATCATTATGGGCACAATAATGGCCCTAGTGGTATTTGTGGCTTTGTTTAATACCATGACCATGTCGGTCACTGAACGAACGCGTGAAACTGGTACCCTGCTGGCGCTGGGCAATTATCCCGGCGAAATTGTCGCCATGTTTATGCGGGAAGCCGGGTTATTGGCGCTGGTTGGTAGCTTTATTGGGGCTTTGGGTGCTGGCCTGTTAAGCCTGACCCTGTTTCTGGTGGATGTGCAGATGCCCCCTCCTCCCGGACGCACAGAAGGGTATCCACTACATATTTACTTTTCCTTTGAATTATCGGCATACGTCTGTTTGGTGATCTTACTGGTGTGCTTGCTGGTGGCATATCTGGCGGCTAAAAAAGGCGTTAAGAAACCCATTATTGAGTCCTTGGCTTATGTTTGATCTATACCTGAGTAGCAAATGGATGCTTACCATAATATGGCTATTGTTGTTACCGACCCTTATTCAAGCTCAGGCGCCAATACAAGGTCAACCATCAAATAAGGATATTGCGCGTATGTTACAACGCGCTGACAGCTATCGAGTGCCCTATCAAGCCAGCCGATCTGTGTCTGTGGTGCAGGTGTTTGTACAAGGGGTATTACAAAAAACGCGTCAATACCATGTCTACAGTCGTGGCAACGGTGATGTTCTGGTGATCTTCAAGTCCAAGGCTGAAGCGGGCCAAAAAATGTTGATGGTGGATCATCACTATTGGTTGATGATGCCCAAAAGTCGGCGCCCTATCCGTATTACCCCCATGCAAAAGTTATTAGGCGATGCTTCGGTTGGTGACCTCTCCACCATTGTTTGGGAACAATCTTACCAAGCCCAATGGCAAGCCACCGAGCAGTTGCAAAATCTTGACGGAGTGATGGTTAATACTGAAAAACTACAGCTTCGTGCCAAGCATAAAAATGTAAGCTACGCCAATATCACTCTATGGCTGGACGCCACTAGCCACTTCCCGGTAAAAGCTGACTTGTATCTGACTTCTGGCAAGCTGGCCAAGCAGGTCTGGTATCAGGCCAGTCAAGACAATAGTCAATTAAGAGTGGCATCTATGGGGTTCTCCGACTTGCTGCAATCGGGTAAACATACCATTATAAACTATCAGCAGGTGACACCAATAAAGTTGCAAGATAAATATTATAATCCGGCCTTTTTGTCACGCAATGCTTTATCGGGCCTGTAACATGCGTATTTGGCTACAGTGTATAGCTGTATGTAGCTGGCTGGTATCTGTGGCAGTAACAGCTGAGAATGCCTGTTTGCCTGTCGCAAGTAACCACAACTGGCTGTTGGCTGCCGAACATACCCAATACCGCTCTAATGCCATATTCACAGATACAGCAACAACCCAGCAAAATCTCGACGCCATTTTGGATGTACAGTTAGCCTACTGTGAGTGGAGTGCCAATTTGGCCTATCATCAAAGCTGGTATGAGGCAGCGCCAGCCAAGCATAAGATGGAACTCAAGGAGTTGGTTTGGCAATCCAGTCTCAATACAGATTTGCCTCTGGATATCACGCTTGGCAAGGCGCGAATTGATTGGGGATTGGGTTATATCTACCAGCCACTGGATATCTTTAGACCTTATCAAGGCCAGAGCCTAAACTCCCTGGCAGAGCAAGGCACAGGGATTATTGCCCTGTCTGCTTTTGATGCTGTGGGAGAGTGGAGTTTAGTGTTCAGTGATCCATCCTGGGCCACCAATAAAGACCCCGCTGCCATACAAACAGGCAGCCGACCCACACTGGGTTTGCGCCACTATCGTCTACAGGGCGATGACGAATATATCGGTCAACTGTCCTATGATAAGGATAGACATATAACTTTAGGTGCCGGCTGGACGCGTGGTGTAGGAGACTCACTACACTTGTATAGCAGCGCCTTATGGCAACAAAATCATCGGGCTTATATGCTACCCACTGGATTGCTGGCGCCTGTTACGGCCCACAAGCAAGCCGCAGGTCGTCAGTTTATGCTGGGCCTAAACTGGGCTGATGCTGTAGGCCAGACTGTAATTTTGGAATTTGCCTATGACTCGCGAGCCTGGAGCCATCAACAATGGGCTAATGCCTTTAAGCGCTTAGATCATTTGTCCAGTCTGCCTGGCACTGAACCATTACGGCAATCCTATGCTCTGGGATTTAAGCACCAACATATTGTGCGCCAAAATCTTACTTTGCATTGGTCTTTCGCCGCCCTAGCCTGGTCTAACTGGCATTGGAGCCAGAATCAGGTTTGGCTAAGGCAATTAAGTCCTTCTCTGGATATCGTATATGCACCACAAGATCGAGGTTATATAGCGACCCCGGGGTTAAGTTGGCAGTGGCACCAAAGCGATAAACAGGAATTGAAACTGAACTGGTCTGTGCGTTATTTTGCCGGTCCCAGCCATGCCAGCTATGCTAATATGGCACAGCAACGGCAGATGTTGATTAACTTGACGGGGCACTTTTAATGAACCAAAAACGGCTTGAGTTGCGGGACTGGCTGGTTGGCTTGGCCAAGACAATTTTGCTTTGTAGTCTGGTTGCCTTGGTGACAAAGATTCTGTGGTCTGGCCCTTATCTTATGCACCTGAGTATTAGCCTGGTTTATGGTGGCAGCACAGTGGTTGCGATATATTTGGTAGCCAAATTCTGGCCCCGCTTATCGGTCCTGCAAGCTAGTTTGATTGGTTCAGCCATAGCATTGATTTTGGGTTCATTGAATCTGATTAATACCCTAAAAAATCAGTACCCGAATGGAGAAATATTGACTCAGTTGAATATTATTTTGGGGATAAGTATATTAATTAATGTATTAGTCTTTCTATTTTTCTATATTAACCATTACCGTTTGCGTGCTGAACGTTCCTTACAGCAAGCCAAGGTGACGCAGGCAGAAATGGAAAGAAACCTGATGTTAAGCCAACTGCAGCAATTACAGAGTCAAATGGAACCTCATTTTCTCTTTAACACCCTTGCTAATATTGATGCTTTGATTGATTCCAACCCGAGTTTAGCGCGTCACTTGTTGTTACAACTTAATGACCTGTTACGTGCCACTTTAAAGAACAATAGTCAGGCTTTAATAAGCCTGACAGATGAAGTTGCGCTGCTAAATGCATATCTGCAAATTCAGCAAGTGCGCTTGGGTGATCGTTTTCATTATCACATAGAGTGCAACCTGGATAGTTTACAGCAGTCGACCATAATGCTACCGCCGTTTTTAATCCAGCCGGTGGTTGAAAATGCCATAATTCATGGCATCGAGCCGAAAAATAATCAAGGCGAGGTTAGCATCGGTTTTTCGGTCAAAGGTGATTGTCTTCTAGTGTCTGTACAGGATAATGGCGTTGGTCTGAGATCGGATATGGTCAACTCAGGACATGGCATAGGTCTGGCTAATGTAAGGCAACGTCTAGAGGTTTTAATGCCTAATGCAGCAGAGTTTACGCTTTATCAAACTACAGCCAATAAAACCGTTGCCGAACTGAGCATGCCCCTCGATAAACTCAATGCTCAACATGGAGTTTAAGGTGATAAGTAAACACCTACACGCGACGGCAGTTATCGCCGATGACGAGCCTGCCTTGCGCCATCACCTGCATCAGGCTTTGACCGAAATTTGGCCTGAGTTGGAGGTGGTAGCCAAGGTTGAGGATGGCCGGCAAGCCCTTGCAGCCATACAGCAATGGCAACCAGAAGTTATTTTTCTGGATATTCGTATGCCCGAGTTGGATGGCTTGCAGGTGGCACAGCAACTGTCAGCTATGGATAAGATACCATGGTTGGTATTTATCACTGCCTATGATCAATATGCTGTTACCGCTTTTGAACGCAATGCAGTGGATTATCTCTTAAAACCCGTTAACAGCAAACGTCTGGCTGCAACCTGTACGAAACTGCAACAGCGCTTGTGTAGTCAATCCCATGACCCTGTACAAGAGTTGCCTGATGTAAAATTGTTATTACGACAGATGCAACAACTGTCGAAGCATGCAATACCCGACTATTTGAACTGGATTAAAGCCCATAGAGGTAAAGAAATTCATGTACTGGCAACGGCTGATATTCTGTATTTAAAAGTGGAAGATAAATATATTTCCGTGTATATCAAAAATACCGAGGAGCAATTGGAGGAGTACCTTTTACGCTCGTCACTCAAAGACTTACTGCAGCAATTGGATCCACAGCAGTTTTGGCAAATTCATCGCTCAATTGTGGTTAATGTGGCAGCCATTGATAAGGTTACTAAAGAACTAACGGGGGCAATGTTGGTACATATAGGAACGGTGAAACTACCAGTGAGCCGAACCTTACAAAGACAGTTTAAAACATTAAAAACCTAACTATAAGCTGAGCTAAATGGCTAAGATTTAGCTGGCAGAGACAAATAATGAGCGCTACCAGAGGCGTATGTTGATGAACATTCAAATGCTACTGGTTTGGGGTTTACTGGGCGAGTATAATGCATCTCTTTTTAGCGCAGTCTATGGAGTCTTGAATGACCATTACCTACGAGCAAGCAATAACTGTTCACGAACAGGCAGATCAGTTAATTACCGGTGAGCAAATTGCCGCTGGCATCGATACCATGGCGCGTCAGATTACTGATGCTATGGCTGAAGATATGCCCTTGGTATTATGCGTATTGAATGGTGGCCTAATCCCCATGGCACAGCTATTACTCAAACTTCAATTTCCATTGGAGACGGATTATTTACATGCCACGCGTTATGGTAAGAAAACAGTCGGCACCAATTTGTCCTGGTTAGCACGCCCCAGTGTAGACTTTAAAGATCGCACGGTTTTGGTAGTAGATGATATTTTTGATGAAGGCCACACTTTGGCTGCCATTTGTGAATATTTACAAGAAGCAGGGGCAAAACAAGTTTATGCTGCGGCCCTGCTTAATAAAGTTCATGACCGTAAAGTGGAATACCGTCCTGATTTTATTGGTTTGGACGTTGAAGATCGTTTTGTTTATGGGTTTGGCATGGATTACCATGGCTACTTCCGCAATGTTGAGGGTATTTACGCGGTTAAGGGTATGTAAAGAAACCCTGGCAATCTCTAACCCGTTGGTTTTAATGGTTAGAGATTGCTTTGCTTTTCGATCCCAATAAGGGATGGATATATTTTTCAGGTATTCCTTAATCTTTAGAATCGCTCTATTTCGGCTTTATTATTTAGCTCAGCCTCAAAAGCAATAATGTCAGCTTGACCTTGTATATTGGCAAGGGCGTTGTTTAGTGACTCGCGCTGTTCTTTATTTAGAGTGTCCGTATTGCCATCTGTAACCTGGTGCAAACGAATAACTGACACATCACCGGTGAAGTCAGTGCTACTGCCAAATACGTCGCTCTGTTGCGGTCGTGGCAGTTTAAAGGCCGACTGACTAAGCATAGGACTAACACTGTTACTTAGGCGCGGCAAGTCGTCAAAGTTTTGCCATTGTGATTGGGCTTTATTGGCGATGGTTGCCATGTCAGCACCTGCTTCAAGCTCTTTTACATAACTGTCTGCTAATGTTTGCAGATCCTGCAAAGCCTGCTGCTGGCCTAGCTGTTCGCTAATACGCTCACTAACGTCTGCCAATGCCAGTTCAGCAGCTGGTTTATGTTGCTTTAAGTGCAATACAAGCAATTGATCAGATGTTAATTCAATGACTTCTGAGTTATTGTTCTGGACCAGAACATCCTCTGCAAAAGCCATCTTGGCTACCCTTTGTGCTTGTTCACCAAACTCGCTGGCACCCATTCGATCAAACCACGCTGATTGTTGGATATCCAATTCAAATTCTGCACTCAATTCTTGTAAATCAGGGGATGAAAAAGCTAAATCAGACATGGTTTCGCTTGCTGCTACAAATAGGGCCTCAGCACCTTGTGACTGTAGATTTTCCTGAAGACTGTCCTTTTTCTCCGCAAAACTTGGATAGCTATTATCAGTCAAGCCTTGCAGCTTGATAATTTGCACTCCAAACTGAGTCACCACAGGCTTGGAATACTCACCGGCCTGTAAAGCAAACAAGGTATCATCAAATGCGCCACCAAAATCATCCGCCAATACCACACCTAAAGAACCCCCATCATTGGCGGTGCCAGAATCCTGAGAGTATTTGGCAGCAACTAAAGCAAAGTCTGCCCCACCCTGCAACTCGGTGTGTGCCTGTTCAGCTAACGCCAAAGCGTCGGCCTCAGTCTGCTTGTCGTTAACATTAAACAGTATGTGAGCAGCTTCTCTCTCTGCTTCAGCGTCGTGTTGCTGTTGGGCTTCTGCATAGGCTGCCTGCAGTTGTTCATCTGTTACAACAACCTGATCTTTAAATTGGTCTTTGCTAAGTATCAGATAGTCAACTTGAACCTGTTCGGGCGACGTATACTGATCTTTATTAGCCGCAAAGTGGGTGGCAATTTGCTGGGTAGAAATAGTGGTCGCTTCAAGTTGCTTGGCAAAAGGCAGCACCAATATGTCAAATGAGCGAGTTTGACCATCAAGGGCGGCAACCAGATTGGCCTGCTCTGGTAATGTAAATGCCGATGCAGTAATGCCTTGATGCATTTGATTTACCAAATTATTTTCAATCAACTGCTGTTTATATGCGCTAGCGGTCAGACCAACATTGGCAATAAGAGATTGAAAACGCTCCAGATCAAATTTGCCATCTATCTGAAAATCAGTTGACTCTACAATCATTTGATCAACAGCATTGTTACCAATGGCCATGCCGGACTTTTCAGCCTGCTGCAAGAAGATGCTTTGTTTAATCAGCTGTTCCAGAGTGCTTGCCTGAATTGCTTGCACATCCAATGTCACCGGATCCAACTCCGGATTACTAAACAGCACCTGCCGGCGGTTTAGCTCGGTCGCTTGGGCAAGCTTTTGCAAGCTTATCTCTGTACCATTTACCGCCGCGGGTGCGCTGCTGCCGGTGGAAAAAGAAAACAGGGACTCAGCGCCCCAGATAACGAAGGTAAAAGCGATCAGGCTTACCAGAATTTTGGATACAATGCCCTGGGCATTGTTACGAATACTTTGCAGCATGAAATTGGTATCCAGACACCTGTAAAAGGTGTGTATCAGTACTGACTTGCTGTTCGTCAGTTTTTGGTGATTCAAACAAAAAACGCATTCCTGAGAATGCGTTTTGTCTTATGCTCCAATTCTAATATGGTGCTTTTAGGAGCACATTCTGTTCGTACAGAAACTCGGCTTAGTTTACAGCGTCTTTTAACGCCTTACCAGCCTTAAAACTAGGAATATTAGCGGCTGCAATTTGTATGGTTGCGCCGGTTTGTGGGTTACGGCCAGCGCGGGCAGCGCGAGCTTTCACAGCGAAGGTGCCAAAACCGACCAAAGATACGGATTCACCGTCTTTTAGCGCCCCAGTTACGGCGTTGATTACGGCATCCAGTGCACGGCCTGCGGCGGCCTTGGACAGATCAGCATCTTGAGTGATGGCGTCGATTAGTTCAGATTTGTTCACATTAATCCCCTTTAATGATGTAGTTGTGTGCCTTGCGTTAAATTCTAGACAAGTCAGTGATATCTTGCTTATTGTTGTTATTTGTACAACGGGAACAATTTATACCAACTTGTCTAAAGCCTTGTCAAGCAAGGGTTTCAAATAATTTAACCCTAGTGTGTATTCATAGGTTCGCTATCGTCTTCCCCGGCAGCCGTTTTACTTTTGTTTGACGGCTCGATTGCTTGGGGTTGAGGTGCGAATTGTAACGCTAAATCAATGACTTCGTCGATCCATTTTACAGGTTTTATTAATAAATCTTCTTTGATGTTGTCAGGAATCTCTTTTAAATCACGTTTATTTTCATCTGGAATGATAACAGTCTTGATTCCACCTCGATGAGCTGCCAATAGTTTTTCTTTTAAGCCACCAATAGGCAAGACTTGACCGCGCAGGGTGATTTCCCCGGTCATGGCAACATCAGCCCTAACTGGAATTCCGGTGAGTACCGAAATTAAAGCCGTGCACATGCCTATACCGGCAGATGGTCCGTCTTTTGGTGTAGCTCCCTCTGGAACATGGATATGAATGTCCATTTTCTCGTGGAAGCTTGGTGTCACACCAATAGCTTCAGCTCTGCCTCTTACTACGGTCATGGCTGCTTGAATAGACTCCTGCATCACATCACCCAGGGAACCGGTTTTAATTAACCGCCCTTTGCCTGGCACAGCAGCGGCCTCAATAGTAAGAATATCACCCCCCACCTGCGTCCAGGCCAAGCCATTGACATGACCAATTCGATCTTCTGTTTCTGCTTCTCCGTAGCTAAATTTACGGATGCCGGAATATTGCTCCAGGCTTTGTGCAGTCACTACTTCTGTGCTCTCGCTGGCCGCTTTCTGTAACAGTATAGATTTCACTACCTTACGACAAACCTTGGCAATTTCACGTTCCAGATTACGCACCCCTGCTTCACGAGTGTAATAGCGCACAAGATCACGTACAGCGCTGGTGTCAATATTCAACTCTGAAGGCGTCAAACCATTTAAGGTCAACTGTTTGGGAATCAAATAACGGGCAGCAATGCTAATTTTCTCATCCTCTGTATAACCCGGTATGCGAATGACTTCCATACGATCAAGCAGCGGGCCAGGGATATTCATGGAATTGGACGTACAAACAAACATCACATCTGAAAGGTCATAATCAACCTCCAGATAATGATCGTTAAAGCTGTTATTTTGTTCGGGATCCAGTACCTCTAACAATGCAGAAGCAGGATCACCACGATGGTCCATGCCCATCTTATCTATTTCATCCAAAAGGAAAAGCGGGTTTTTGATGCCGACTTTGGACATCTTTTGTACCAATTTGCCGGGCATGGAACCTATATAAGTGCGTCGATGACCACGAATCTCAGCTTCATCTCTCACCCCACCCAGAGCCATACGCACATACTTACGCCCCGTTGCTCGAGCAATAGATTTACCCAAAGATGTTTTACCAACGCCGGGAGGACCAACCAGACATAATATGGAACCACGTACCTTTTTTACCCGCTGCTGAACTGCCAAATATTCGAGGATACGCTCTTTTACTTCGGTCAAACCGTAATGATCAGCTTCAAGAACCTTGCTAGCAGCGTCCAGATCATGCTTTAGACGGCTTTTCTTTTTCCAGGGTACTCCTACCATCCAGTCAATATAACCACGCACTACGTTGGCTTCTGCGGACATAGGCGACATCATCTTCAGTTTACCCAGTTCGCTCATCACCTTGTCTTTCGCTTCAGTGGGCATGTTGGCAGCATCAATTTTTTGCAGTAATTCATCCAAATCACTACTGGCTCCATTTTCATCAATATCCCCCAGTTCCTTTTGAATGGCTTTCATTTGCTCATTCAAATAATACTCACGCTGGCTCTTTTCCATTTGCTTTTTGACGCGGCCACGAATACGTTTCTCGACCTTGACCAGATCAATTTCACCTTCCATCTGCCCCATTAAGTGCTCCAGACGGTCTTTGATTGAGGGCATTGCCAATAATTTTTGCTTTTCTTCGAGCTTCAAATCCATTTGCGCAGCAATGGTATCAGCCAAACGCACGGGGTCTTCGATATTATTGACTGAAGACATAACTTCAGATGGCACTTTTTTACTTAATTTAACGAATTGCTCAAACTGAGCGATTAGCGTGTGCGATAAAGCTTTTTGCTGATTTTCACTGAGTTCGTCCTGGGCGAAAGGTGTCACCTCAACTGTATAGAATTCTTGGCTTGTATGGACCCTGTCGATTTTGACACGTTGGTCACCTTCCACCAGCACTTTAACAGTGCCATCTGGCAGCTTTAGCAGTTGCAGAATACGTGCAGAGGTGCCAATTTCGTATAAATCTTTGATATCCGGGTTGTCATCATCGGCATTGCGTTGGGCTACTACTACCACTACTTCATCATCCTTCATAGCCTGTTCCAGGGCCGCTATGGATTTTTGACGACCGACAAACAGAGGAATGACCATATGTGGATATACAACAACATCGCGCAGGGGAATTAAAGGCAGTTGGTTACTCATAATATTATTTCTCTGGCTGATATAAGTATGGACGATGGATTGCCCATTAAAATAGATAATGTAATTAATGCGGACTTGGATTGAAATTGCAAGTGCGTTGGTTTATCTGACCACAAAAAGACCCTGAGCAGTGCCATTTTGAGGCCATAAAAAAGGCCCAAAGTAGCAGATTACTTTGGGCCCTTAGCATGCCTATACGCTTTGTTAAGCGCTGGCGTTACTCGTCACTGGCGGCTTGTGCCAGACCTTGATCATGTTTACCGTGGATTAACAAAGGTTCGGAGCTGCCATTGATCGCATTTTCATCAACCACTACCTTTTCAACATTGGCCATATCAGGCAACTCATACATAGTGGGTAATAATACCGATTCCATAATTGAGCGTAGACCACGTGCCCCTGTCTTGCGTTCCATAGCTTTGCAGGCTACGGCACGTAAGGCTTCTTCACGAAAATCTATCTCTACTCCTTCCATTTCAAACAGCTTATCATACTGTTTGGTTAAGGAATTCTTAGGCTCAGTAAGAATTTGTACTAAAGCCTCTTCATCAAGCTCTTCCAAGGTGGCAATCATGGGCAGACGGCCAACAAATTCCGGTATTAAACCGAACCTCACCAAGTCCTCGGCTTCCACTGAATGCAGTAGCGTACCAATATCCGTGTCATCTTTACTATTAACGGAGGCGGAGAAGCCAATGCTGCTCTTGTCAGTGCGGTCACGAATGACCTGATCCAAGCCCGCAAAAGCCCCACCACATATAAATAACACATCACTGGTGTCTACTTGTAGGAATTCCTGCTGTGGATGTTTACGGCCGCCCTGTGGCGGTACTGAAGCTACTGTACCTTCAATCAACTTCAACAGGGCTTGCTGAACACCTTCACCTGATACATCACGGGTGATAGACGGGTTATCTGACTTGCGAGAAATTTTATCGATTTCATCAATATATACTATACCCTTTTGGGCTTTCTCAACATCATAATCACATTTTTGCAAAAGCTTCTGAATGATATTTTCAACATCTTCACCAACATAACCAGCTTCTGTCAAAGTTGTTGCATCAGCAATAGTAAAGGGTACATTGAGCAACCGTGCCAAGGTTTCAGCTAGTAATGTCTTACCACTGCCTGTTGGGCCGATTAGCAAAATATTACTTTTGCCTAATTCTACCTCTTCTTTAGAACCTTCATAGCGCAACCGCTTGTAGTGGTTATAAACAGCAACCGCGAGAACCATTTTGGCCTTCTGCTGACCAATAACATATTCTTCTAAAGCCGCACGAATCTCTTTAGGGGTCGGCAGGCGGTCTTCATTTGGGGTGTCTGCTTGCTCCAGTATTTCTTCCCGAATAATGTCGTTACACAGGTCAACACATTCGTCACAGATAAATACCGAAGGGCCGGCAATCAGTTTGCGTACGTCATTTTGGCTTTTACCGCAAAACGAACAATAGAGCAACTTTCCTTTTTCACCGCTTCCATCATTGCTGGTAGTCATTTTGTTATACCATTTATTAAGGCAGTATTAATGCCTTGTTTTTTGCTTATCGACAAAAATTTTCAAATATTAATCATGCTGTGTAAATTTACACTGGGCGCTTATCTAACACGCTATCGATTAATCCGTAAGCTTGGGCCTGATCTGCCGTCATAAAATTATCACGGTCAGTATCCTGCTCAATTTTTTCATAGGCCTGACCTGTATGCTGCGCCATAATATTATTTAACTTTTCACGGATACTTAATATCTCGCGTGTATGTATCTCAATATCTGTCGCCTGACCTTGATAACCACCCAGAGGCTGGTGAATCATCATCCGGGAGTTAGGCAAACAATGACGTTTACCAGCTGCCCCACCAGTCAGTAGTAATGCTCCCATACTGGCTGCTTGGCCTATACACATAGTGCTCACATCAGGTTTAATAAACTGCATGGTATCATAAATTGACATACCTGCTGTAACTGAACCGCCTGGCGAGTTGATATACAAGTGGATATCTTTATCCGGGTTTTCAGCTTCTAAAAACAATAGTTGCGCCACAACCAGATTGGCCATATGGTCTTCTACTTGGCCTACTAAAAATATTACCCGCTCTTTTAACAGACGAGAGTAGATATCATAAGATCGCTCCCCACGCGACGTTTGTTCGATGACCATGGGAATAAGGGCGTTAAGTTCGGGGCTTAGAGCCGAGTTATAAGGCACATTAAGACTCATTAAAGTGATTGCTCCGTGATAGGTATAACTTTTTATCTATGGTGTACTAACGATACACTTCCTTTATAGTATCGACAAGTCGCAAAACCAAGAGTTCGAGACAAAATATCATAAAAAAACGGCAAGGCCTCATACAGACACCTTACCGTTATTTTAACTGCCGAGCTGGCGGTTAGTGTTAGCTGTCAGCCTGTTCTTTTGGCTTAACAGCTGTCTCGTAGTCAACCTCAAGGTCGGTTACGTTGCCAGCGGCTAACAGATGCTCAACCACCATGTCTTCTAACACTACGCCTTCCAATTGGGAACGCTGTTCAGCATTATTCAAATAGTAGTCAACAAACTCCTGAGGATCTTCATAGCCCTGCGCCATATCTTCAATCAGAGCCTTGACTTTATCTTCGTCAGCAGACATCTCATTGGACTTGATTACTTCACCAGCCAAGAGTCCAACTTTAACGCGCTTATCAGCCTGATCCTGGAACATTTCATCAGGCAGGATGCTAGGATCGAGGTTTTGATTGCCGCCACCAAACTGCTGAATAGCTTGTTGCTTAAGACGGCCCAGCTCTTCTTTTACCAGTGCTTTGGGAACGTCAAATTCGTTTAACTCAACATAGGCGTCCAGAACTGTGTTTTTTAGCTTGGTTTTCAAAGCCTGAGTCATTTCGCGTTCCATGTTAGAGCGAATTTCGGCTTTGAAACCTGCTTCACCCTCAGCTTTAGGACTAAACTTGGCAAAGAACTCGTCATTCAATTCTGGCAATACAGCTTCACTAACCTTGTGTGCAGTAATTTTGAATATGGCTTCTTTTCCAGCCAGATGTTCAGCCTGATAATCTTCCGGGAAGTTGACAGTAATGTCTTTCTCTTCTCCAGCTGACATACCAGTAATGCCATCTTCAAAGCCAGGAATCATGCTGCCAGATCCCAGTACCAGGTCATGCCCTTTGGCTTCGCCACCGTCAAACGCTTCGCCATCGACAAAGCCTTCAAAATCAATATTTACCTGATCGCCATCAGCTGCCGCACGCTCAACCTCAGTCCAGTCAGACTGCTGTTTACGCAACATTTCAATCATATTGTCCACATCAGCATCAGTAATAGTACCGGCTTGACGTTCAATATTCAGGGCACTGGCATCAGCTAGGCTGATCTCCGGGTACACCTCAACTACGGCAATATAGCTGAAATCTCCTTCACCGGCGTCTTCTTTCGGCTCGATTTCAGGCATGCCAGCTGGATTGATTTTTGCTTCCTGCAAGGCTTCAAAATAACTAGTCTGGATAACGTCACCAAGCACTTCCTGACGAATGCTGGCGCCATAACGCTTTTTGACCACTTTGGCTGGCACTTTGCCCTTGCGAAAGCCGTCCAAACGAATGGTCTTGGCTGTTTCCTGTACCTTCTTATCTACCGCACTGTCGATCTGCTCAGCAGGAACAGTTACGGTTACACGGCGCTCCAAGCTAGTAGAAGCTTCAACTGAAACTTGCATTTAAATGCCTCATCAAATTACGAAATTACAGACCTTGATTGGCCTCAATAAATTAACCACCCGTATCACTAGAATAAACATATCCAGATACAGGCGAAAATAGCAGACGGAATTTTCCGGTAAAGCCCGCCCTGAGTCAAGTAAAAGCGTTAGAAAACGCTGATAATCCAACGAAAAGCGCCTAGTTGTGTTCTAAGTCAGCTGCTTTTTTACATAGAGAGTTGATCAAGTGAAAAAATAACTATCTCTCACTCTGGACTTCCCCTAGAAATCTAGACACTCCTACGCTTTAATTGGACTTGAAGTACGTGAGCTGACCCTTTTAGAAATGCTTATACGCAGTGACGAAGGTACAGACTATTGTTCAATGATACAATTGCTATTGACCGGGGGCGGCAGCTTTTTTGAATAACCATTATGGTTGCAGCAAATAGCTTTAATCTATTAAAGCTTCAAGCTCGATTTTAAGTACTGAAGATAACACAAGAATGGTGCGGACGGAGAGACTCGAACTCTCACACCTTGCGGCACTGGAACCTAAATCCAGCGTGTCTACCAATTTCACCACGTCCGCTGACTGCGAGCTTATCGCATATATGTTGCAATGGGGTGGGCGATGGGGCTCGAACCCACGACCACCGGAATCACAATCCGGGGCTCTACCAACTGAGCTACGCCCACCACTGCAAATTGACTCTTTTTCAAGCTTGGACGTTGGCACGCCCTGCAGGATTCGAACCTGCGACCTACGGCTTAGAAGGCCGTTGCTCTATCCAACTGAGCTAAGGGCGCACGATACACTTGTTAAACAAGAATCCCTTGAAAAAGTGGTCGGGGTAGAGAGATTCGAACTCCCGACATCCTGCTCCCAAAGCAGGCGCGCTACCAGACTGCGCTATACCCCGATTTTTCCCTCCGCAAACAGCTGTTTGGCTGTGCTGCTGAAGTGGTGCGCATATTACCGATATGCTGATATTTCGTCAAGCAATTTGTTAATCTTTTTTTCAATAAAATTAAGCTCTTAACTTGATACCACAAATACCCACCAGGTGAGTCGCACAAGGCCTGCAAACAAGCTCAATAAGGCTGTTTAAAAAAGCGTGCATTATAATTCTCGGCGCCAACGTGTACCGGAACGGGAATCTTCTAATACCACCCCTGCGGCCTTTAATTGCTCACGAACCTGATCAGCTAGAGCAAAATCCCTGTCTGTTTTTGCCTGCTGTCGCTGGGCCACCAACGCCTCAATTTGTGCTTCGCTTAAATCGCCCTCACCTGCCTTGCCACGCAAGAAATCACTTGGATCCTGTTGTAACAAACCCAGTATAGCAGCCAAATTTTTTAATTGTGCAGCCAAGGTCGCTGCCGCGTTGGTATCTTCGCGCTTTCTGCGGTTAATCTCTCGTGCCATTTCAAATAGCACAGCCAAGGCTTCACGGGTATTAAAGTCATCATCCATGGCAAGATTAAAACGTTCCACATACTCACCCTGCAAAGCAGCTGTCGCCAGTGGCACTTCTAATAAACATGTGTATAGACGTTCCAAACCATTTTGTGCTTCAACTAGACTATCTTCAGAATAGTCTATCTGACTACGATAATGACTGGCCGTCAGTAGGTAGCGAATAACTTCTGCCGGGTACTTTGCCAAGACTTCGCGAATAGTAAAGAAGTTACCCAAAGACTTGGACATTTTTTCTTTATTTACTCGCACAGCGCCTGCATGCATCCAGTAATTGACAAATCTAGTGCCATTGGCCGCTTCAGATTGGGCTATTTCATTTTCGTGGTGGGGGAACGGCAAATCTGGCCCACCGCCATGAATATCAAAATGATCGCCTAAACAACACTTGGTCATCGCTGAACACTCAATATGCCAGCCAGGCCGACCTTCACCCCAGGGAGAAGTCCAAGCGATCTCCCCTGCTTTGGCTGCCTTCCAAAGTACAAAATCAAGAGGGTTTTCTTTACTTTCATCCACCTCAATACGCGCTCCAGCGCGCATTTCATCGAGTTTGCGGTTGGTTAGTGCACCATAATTATCAAACTTTTCAACCCGATAATAAACATCACCATTACTGGCCGCATAAGCAAAGCCCTTGTCAATCAGGGTTTGTACCATATCGATAATGGCTTGCATATGAGCTGTTGCTCTGGGCTCTTGACTCGGTGGCAGCACATTTAAAGCCCGTTCATCTTCGTGCATGGCTTTGATAAAGCGCTCTGTTAGTTGCTCAGGACTTTCGTCATTATCTGCCGCACGCTTAATAATCTTGTCATCTACATCCGTGATATTGCGCACATACTCGACAGTAAAACCCCGGTGGCGCAGGTAACGAGTTATAACGTCAAATGACACCATAACGCGGGCATGCCCGATATGACAATAATCATAAACGGTCATGCCGCAAACATATATACCAATTTTGCCCGCTTTAATGGGCACGAATTCCTGTTTTTGGTTGGTCAGTGTATTGTGTATTTGCAGCATAGTCATTATCCGTTTTGCTTGCCCCAAGAATCGCGCAGTGTCACTGTGCGGTTAAATACCAGTTTCTGGGCACTGGAATCCGGATCCAGACAAAAATACCCTTCACGCTCGAACTGGAATTGCTGGCCAATGGTACTTGTCTGCAGGCTTGGTTCAGCAAAAGCTGTATTGATAACCCGTAAGGAGTCGGGGTTTAAGCAGTCGGTAAAATCACGATCTTTATTGCCATCCGGATTCTCGTCACTAAACAAACGGTCGTAAACGCGCACCTCAACAGGCAAGTTGTGGCTGGCACTAACCCAATGCACCACGCCGTTGACCTTATATCCCTCAGGCTTTTTACCGAGGGAGTTTTCATCATAACTACACAACAATTCCAGCACCTTGCCGTCGGTATCAGTAACAACGTCATTGCAAGTTACTACGTAGCCACCGCGCAGACGGGCGGATTGCTGCGGTGCCAACCGCTTCCACTTACGCGGTGCCTGCATGGCAAAATCAGCTCGGTCTATATATACCTCGCGACTCCAGATCAACTCCCGAGTCCCCATCGTCTCGTCTTTGGGATGAGCAGGAACGGTTAAAACTTGCGTTTCGTCAACTGGCCAATTGGTGATGGTTACCTTAATCGGATCCAATACACACATGGCACGTGGGGCACGAGTATCCAAATCATCACGCACAGCTGACTCAAGGCGCCCGACGTCGGTAATGCCTTTACTGCGAGCCACTGGTGTAGCTGCACAGAAGTTGCGTAAAGCGGCTGGCGTAAAGCCCCGGCGACGCATACCAGAAATAGTGGGCATACGTGGATCATCCCAACCAGAAACCGCCTGTGTATCGACCAGTTGTTTTAGTTTACGCTTACTGGTAACTGTATAGTTGAGTTCCAGACGAGCAAATTCATACTGTTTGGGCGTACTGGGGGCACTAACGTTGGCAATAAACCAGTCATAAAGAGGCCGATGATCTTCAAATTCCAAAGTACATATAGAGTGGGTTATACCTTCAATAGCATCTGATAACCCATGCGTGAAGTCATACATGGGATAGACACACCATTTATCACCGGTCTGGTGATGGTGTATATGACGAATACGATAAATAATGGGATCGCGCAAATTCATATTAGGCGCAGCCATATCAATTTTGACTCGCAATACTTTTTCACCATCAGCATATTCACCAGCCGTCATGCGTGCAAACAGGTCAAGGTTGGTGGCTATATCCCGTTCACGGTATGGACTATTGGTACCGGCGCTAGTCAGGGTGCCACGGTATTCACGCGCTTGCTCCGGGGTAAGATCACACACATAAGCCAAGCCCTTGGTAATCAGTTCAACCGCAAAACTATGTAACTGGTCAAAATAGTTGGAGGCATAACGTGCCTCACCATGCCAGTTAAAGCCCAACCATTCGACATCTCGCTGAATGGCTTGAATATATTCATCACTTTCTTTTTCTGGATTGGTATCATCAAAACGCAAATTGCAGGTGCCCGAGAATTCTTCAGCCAGACCAAAATTAAGACAAATGGAAGTAGCGTGCCCTATATGCAAATAACCATTGGGTTCCGGTGGAAAGCGTGTTGCCACCAAGCCACTATGCAGGCCTTTATTAACCTCTTCCTGAATGATATTGCGTACAAAATTGGAAGCTTGTACAACGGTTTTTTCAGCCACTTTGGCTCTCTCCTGAATTGCTTGTAGGGTCATAATGCCCATGCCATTCCAAAGCTGCCCAAGGAATTAAAGCTGCGGCATACAAAACCGCCAATTATAGCCCCTTGCTCCCCCTGCTTACCAGCTATCTAAACAACAATTTGATATTGATTACCGTTGCAAGTAACGGCTGTCGGCCTCATAATTAGATTGCGCAACGCCAGACTCCGGCAGGAGTCTAATACAATTAATCTATATGACTTGGATAACAGGAAAGCAATATGTCTAAAGTACTGATGACAACCAACTTTGGCAATATCACCATCGAACTGGATCATGACAAGGCGCCAATTACAGCGGCTAATTTCGCCCAATATGTAAAAGATGGCTTTTACGATGGGGTTATTTTCCACCGTGTGATTGACGGGTTTATGATTCAAGGTGGTGGTTTTGATGCCGACATGAAGCAAAAGCCGACGCGTGACAATATTGAAAATGAAGCCGATAACGGCTTGAGTAATGACACGGGCACATTGGCCATGGCCCGCACCATGGATCCTCATTCCGCCTCGGCCCAATTTTTTATCAATGTTAATGATAATGGCTTCCTTAATCATACCGGTAAAGACCCCCAAGGCTGGGGTTACGCGGTATTTGCCAAGGTAACTGAAGGTATGGACGTCGTTAATCAGATTAAAGGGGTAACTACGACCATGCGCGCCGGGCATCAAGATGTACCCGCCGAGAATGTGGTTATCGAATCTGCCAGCATGCTAGACGATTAAGTCCTGCTACCCATGCGTCATCTATTTATATCAGACCTGCACCTTGATCCCGGGCGCCCGCACCATATTCAGGCGTTGCGTGATTTTTGTGCCTGTAAACTACAGCCAGAAGGTCGCCTTTATATTTTGGGAGATCTGTTTGAGGCCTGGCTAGGTGACGACATGGGTTTGGTTGCTTATGCCGATGTGATTAGTCTATTAAAGCAACAGACTGAGCAGGGAATAGAGCTGTTTATCCAGCATGGTAATCGTGATTTTTTGCTGGGCAAGGCGTTTGCCGAAGCCACCGGTGCTACATTTATAGCTGAAGAAGAAGTTATAGAAATCAACCATACGCGCGTCTTGCTAATGCATGGTGACAGTTTATGTACAGATGATATTGACTATCAGGCCTTTAAACAACAGGTGCGTAGTAAATCATGGCAACAAGATTTTCTGGCCTTACCTGCTGCCGAACGTTTGCAAATTGCCCAACACTTTCGCCAGCAGAGTGGCCTAATGACAGCCAATAAACATGCTGATATTATGGATGTGAATACGTCAGCGGTGGCTGAAGTGATGCAAAAGCATCAGGTTAGCACTCTGATCCATGGTCATACACATCGCCCTATGGTGCATCAGGATCAGGGCCAAACCCGCATTGTTCTAGGCGATTGGCAGGGCCACTTTGATTACCTTGATTGGGCCGAAAATGATACTTGGCATTTTCTGCGCCAGCCGATTTAAACCAACATTTTGCGTTTTGCCGCTATACCCGCTTCACTGCCACACCCACCCTAATATTCCTCGAGTAGCATCATTGCGAGTGTAGCGAAGTGATCTGTTTCTTTAAGTGCGTGCTGCAATAGATTGCCAAGGACCTATGATCTTCGTAATGACCATGCACTAGGGTAAAAAAAACGCCACAATATGTCATTGCGGCGCTTTCTAATGCGGGTTTCAGCTTACATAGATTATTAGCCCTTGCCTTTCCAAGGTACCAGATATTTTTCCAGTAATCGAATGCCAACGTCGATGGCAAAGCCAATCACACCTATTAATACGATACCCATTATAACCACATCTGTGTTCTGGAATTTAGAGGCAGCTACAATCATCTTACCCAGGCCTTTTTCAGCTGCTACCAACTCGGCAGCCACCACAGTCCCCCAACAAACACCCATAGCAACTCTTGCTCCGGTAAATATTTCCGGCAACGAATTAGGAATAATAACCCTTAACAAAATCTGAAACTTACTCGCGCCAAGACTGTAGGCTGCATGAATTTTAGTAATTCTTACCCCAGAAACACCAGAACGCGCAGCTATTGCCATAATCCACAAGGCGGCCAGAAACAGCAGCACGACCTTACCTTCTTCACCAATACCGGCCCAAATAATAACCAACGGAATCAAAGCCAATGGGGGTACTGGGCGCATAAATTCAACAATTGGATCAAACCAACCACGGAACCAATTGGATAACCCCATGGCATAGCCCAGTGGAATACCTACCAGGGCACCAATCAAGAAACCAATAATCACACGCCACAGGCTAAAACCAAGATGCTGCCCCAAGGTGACGTTCTGATATCCTTGATTGGCAATATTTACCAAACGGGTCCATACCTGTTCTGGCGCTGGTAGATAAATATGTTCCATCTGAATGCCTTTGTGAGGCACTACATTAAGGGTTCCTTTATCAGTCAAGGAAACCCTGGCAAAACCAACATCAACAGGATTGTTCTTGCTAATAGGCTGATCGTTAACCTTAACGATTTTGCCGCCCCACTTACGTTTAACCTGATCATTCAAGTCCCAAGCCAAGAGTTTAGAACGATAGGCCTGAATAACCATGACATCATTTACAGCTATGCCATCACCAGCTTTGATAGTTGGTTTGCTGGCTTTTTCGCCAGCCACATGCACAACTAAACTTACTGTAGCACTATCTTCTTCTCCAACATCATTTTGCGCTGTGTAGGTAAACTCATTGCTACCAACATAAGGCCCGGGCATATGTAAAAAACCGGGTAATAACTTAGAGCCGGTGAAGGATCCCCACAACAAAAAAATCAATAATACAGAGACTATGGAAGCGGACTTATTGGAAACAACAGTACTCTCATCTCCAAAGGTAACAGTTTTTAAAGAATTATAATTTTTGCCCAAGCTTACTCCACGACGCACAGTGCGCCAAATAAATAAGCTGGCCAAAATAATGACGATATAACCAAATAAATAAGGCAATATCGAACTAATTGAAATAATGATATTTAAGGTTTCATTAGCCAAGTCAGAAAATACGCTGGATTCGTGCATTAGTTGGCCCCCTCTGTTCTACCCATAATTTCTTCTTCCATTTCCCAGATCATAGCTAATATCTCTTCGCGCTTGGCTGTGTAATCCGGGTGTTTTTTTACTTCCCGCAAATCAGCACCAACACCAAGGTCTGCAAACGGCAGATAATATTCCTTGTGCACCCTACCAGGACGTGGTGCCATAACCAATAAACGCTCTCCAAGCAGCAATGCTTCTTCCACAGAGTGGGTAATCAAGATGATGGTTTTGCCCGTTTCTTTCCATAGATCCAACACCAAAGACTGCATTTTTTCTCGCGTCAAGGCATCCAGAGCACCCAGAGGTTCATCCATCAAAATGACGTCAGGATCATTGGCCAAACAACGCGCCAAAGCAACCCTTTGTTGCATGCCGCCAGAAAGCTCATATACGGCCTTATCCTTAAAATCCTGCAGACCAACTAACTCCAACAAGCGATCAACTTCCGGGGCACTCTTTGCCTTGGCCACACCTTTCATATCAGGCCCAAAGGATACATTCTTACGGACACTCATCCACTCGAACAAGGCGCCTTGCTGAAAGACCATACCGCGTTCCGGGCCTGGGCCATTAATCAACTCGCCCTCAAGATGGATATCTCCGTCTGTAGGTGCCAGAAAACCAGCGATAATATTCAACAAAGTGGTTTTACCACAGCCAGATGGACCTAATACACTCAGCAATTGACCGGATTTGATGTCCAGGTTTATGTTTTTTAAGGCTTGGACAGACCCGCCGCCTGGCAAATCAAAACGCATAGATACATTTTCTATATGCAAATCAGACACACTTATTCCTTCTAACTTTATTATTGATTATAAAAGATATCGTAACTTGGTTATGAACCCAGCGGTTAAAACATGGAAACAGAAAGGGGGGCTCATTTATACTATGAGAAAACAGGAGTTTGGCAGCTAGCAGCCACCAAACTCTGTTTTAAACTGGTCACTCAGCTTACATGCCACCAACTGCGGCTAAAGGTCCAGTTTCTACGTTGCCATCATAGCTGGCATTGGCTGATGGAATAGAGCCAGCATCTACAAACACTTGTGCCACTCCTTTCATAAAGCTTTGAGCACCACCGTCCAACCATTTGGCGGACAACTGTTCGTCAACACTTGGGAAAACAAAAGTTGACAAAGAGCTGGCTGCATCTGCATTGCTCATACCGGCATCTTTAGCGATCATAGATAGCATAAAGTCAGGCTGGCTAGCATTCCAGGCAGCATTAGCATCAGCGGTTACTGCCAGGAACTTGGCAACAGTGTCACTGTTTTCTGCAACAAAATCAGCAGGCGCTGTGGTTACGTCAAATACCAGAATGCCCAATTCCTCTTTTTCTGCACCAGTTAGCAGTACATTACCACTTTCCTTCATACGGCGTAGAGCACCACCCCAGCCACAGGCCATATCAATAGCACCTTGAGCTAGTGCAACAGCACCTTCAGCGGGAGCCATATCAACGACCTCCAAGCTGCTTAAAGGCACGTTAAAGTGATTCATCTGCTTTAAGAAACCAAAGTGTGCGGCAGTACCCAGAGGCACAGCAACTTTCTTGCCAGCCAGATCACCAGCGGAATTCTTATCAATTTCAAGTTCGGAACGTACCACACAGTTGTCATTGTCAGAGTAAGACACAGCCACATCAACAATCTGCAAATCTTGACCGGCTGAGGTTGCAACCACAAAGGGTGGCACACCTTGAGATACTGAAATGTGAACATCACCAGACGCCATGGCAGCCGACATAGCAGTACCAGTATCAAAAGCAACCCAGTTGACTTTCATACCCAGAGCTTCGTCATAAGCACCAGACACCTTGGCGGCTTGAAATGGCATGGGCCACTCAAGGAAGTATGCTACGGTAATTTCGTCAGCTGCTGTGGCGGCTGAAGCTCCGGCCATTAATCCTGAGGCAACGGCTAGACTGGCCGCAATAGACTTTAACTTCATTTTATTTCTCCTAGAAAATTATGATTTTTATAATTAAAAAACCAAGAGTAAACACTACTCTCATAAGTGAGCAGAGATTTGAATATACCCTTCCCAACAAAATAAGCCAAAGCCAGATCAACATCTTCAATAGGGCCAATAATCACTACTATTTCCTAGCCCCAAAAAATGTTGCTAAGTGCTGCTGACTTGCCTTCAGAATAGACCTATTATGATCAGGGCGCAAGCCATCAAAATCCAAATAACAATCATTGTTGGCGATTAACGTCAACCACGCAAACTATTATGATAGCAACATTTATATGGGATTGTTGTCTATGTTGTCAGTATTTCAAGCCAACAATAACAGCCATTCTCAACTGCTATTTTCCACCTAAATCTGGTAGCGTTGAATAGATCAATTACGCTTGTGGAGATTCGCACACAGCCGTCTAAAGCAAACTATAACGCGCTGATTAAACCCTCTGCTGCCCATGCAACAAACGCACAACGTGGCGTGCTTCAGCAAAAAACAACCAGCGCTCTGCCAGTAAGCCTGCCATCATGACCACAAATGCACCGAATAAGGTGTTTGCATCAGGCACCCAGCAAAGGGTGCACAAGGGCACGGCAAAGGTTGCTAGCATCATCATCCAGCGCATGCGTACCAGCTTTGTCTGGGCTACATCATACATAAATTCATTATTTAGAAAACTCGGTGCTGAGTGTCCGGCATCAAGTATACTAACCTTTTGGTTGCTGAAACCAGTAGCAGACTGAATGTCGATAGTGCCCGGCACTTTAAAGCAAATAAAATAGCCCAGTTTCAGTAACGCGGTAAAGGCCACTAACACAGCCAGAACATTAGCCAAAGCAGAAATATCTACACCATTCCAGGCTAAGAGCCAAGCCCAAGCCAAGCCACCACTGATGGTAGCAAACAATAAATATAAAGTCGGCACCAGAGGATGGTGCCATTGGCGAATGGTTTTTAGGCTAGCGTAAATCATGGCCGTGACAAACACGATCGCCAAGCTCAGCAGTAAACACAACCCAGCCCACAGTATTATGCTGCTCCAGGTAAAATAAATAGCCGCTGCATAAAGGGCTGCAATCGGGTACAACATAATGGCCAATACAGCTTCTCGGGATAACCAGGAAGAACGCCAGCGACTAAATGAACGCCAGGCATTTTTGGGGTTGGCCAGATGTTGTGTTGAAGCTACTAAGCCAATGCTGATCAGTACCATGGCAATCACACCGATAACCAATTTGGTTGGCACAGATAAAAGCCAAAAACCAAATACTTCATTAGCACTTAACCAGCCCAACAACCCATAGCCAGCGCCAGCGGTCACCGTAAAAATCAATACAGAAAAAGCAGGATGCATGATAAAAGCCTCTCAATAACCATCTAGCGATGAATAATACGGTTAACTATTTTTTTCACTGTACCCAGTACACTACCACCCTGGGGGCGTGGTGCTGATTCACGAGGTGGTAAATAGGTATTTACCGGGTTGTAGCCCAGCTCCGGCATTAACGGCTGACCGTCGCGTTCGCGTTGTAATTTAGATACATCAGATTCCGGATCATCAAAGTCGCCAAATACACGGGACTGGGTTGGGCAGGTTATCACGCAGGCTGGCTGACGCTCTGATTCTGGTAATTGCTGATCGTAAATACGATCAACACACAAGGTGCACTTCTTCATGGTGCCAGAGCCAGGATCCAGCTCACGAGCACCATAAGGACAAGCCCAGGCACAGAGATTACAGCCCATACAACGGCTTTGGTCAATAAGTACAATGCCGTCCTCACTACGCTTGTAAGATGCACCCGTAGGGCAAACGGTAACGCACGCGGCATCATCACAGTGCATACAGGATAAAGGCATATTCACCGTTTTACTGTCTGGACTAACACCAACTTCAAAGGTGCGAATACGATTCAGCCAGGCACCATTGGGATCCTTGCCATAGGGTCTGGTATCAGTCAGAGGGCCAATGGTGCCTGAGGTATTCCATTGTTTACAAGCTGTCGCACAGGCGTGGCAGCCAACACAGGTATCGAGATCAATTGCTAAACCCAGTTTCACCCTTATTTACCTCCCTTGCCGGTCGTAGAAGAGCGGCCCAGAACATCGGCCCAGCTGCGCTTTAAATTAATATTGGGGTGAGAGGCATAGGCTTGCTGAATCGGTGCAGAGGTAAAACCCGGCAAAGGTTTGAGGGGGGCAAATTGTGGCCAACTACCCTCTTCTCCAGCAGCAGCAGCGGTAATCTTTACTCGCAGATCATACCATGCGGCCTGACCCGTGATGGGGTCTGAATTGGTTATACGTTGCTCTGCTGTATCTTCAGGCAGAAGCTCATTAATCAGATGGTTTAATAAAAAACCTTGCTTGGCTTCATTGGTATCTTGGCTTAAGCCCCAGGCACCGCCCTGCTTGCCAATAGCATTCCAGGTCCAAACCGTATTCGGATTGACACCTTCCATATGTTTAACTTGCACACGAATCTTGCCGGAGCGTGATTCTACCCAGGCCCAGGCAAAATCGGCAATCCCCATATTCAGCGCTGTCTGGCGATGCATATACAGATAGTTCTGTGACATAATTTGGCGCAACCAGGCATTCTGCGAATCCCAGGAATGGTACATAAACATAGGGCGCTGGGTGATAGCGAAAAATGGGTACTCCTGAGCATCTTCAGTTTGCTGTTCCAAAGGCCTGTAATAGCAAGGCAAGGGGTCAAAATAACGTATTAAACGCTGTTTATGGTGTTCTTCCGTTGGCTGTGGCCCAGCATATAATCCTTGTCCGGCCAAACGAAACTTTTGCAGTGTTTCAGAGTAGATTTCTATAACAATCTGCTCTGTACTACCTACCCATGCTGCTTCTTTGGCTAATTGCAAATAGTCCAGATTGGCATGCCGCATATAGCGTTGATTCGGTGCCAGTTCATACTTAAAGAAGCACTCGTTGTCCTCATAGGCCTCCCACTGTTTGGGGTTTGGCGCCCCACGCAGTTGTTGATCCCCCTTCTCTCCCCGCCAACCAGCCAAAAAGCCGATGCCGGGGGCGCGCTCAAAATTAATAATAAAATCTTTATAATCCTGAAACTTGGGTTTGCCTTCTTGATCAGTAAAGGCGGGGAATTTTAAGCGTCCTGCCAATTCCACCATTACTTCTTGCCAACTACGCACATCACGATCAGCAGCTAGCACAGGCATACGAATAGAGTCACAGGCAGCATCAGGCTCTGATATGGGCCGATCCAACATGGAAATAGTGTCATAACGTTCCAGATAGGTAGTATCTGGCAATACCAAATCAGAAAAGGCCACGGTTTCAGAATTAAAGGCATCACAAGTAACGATAAACGGGATCTTATAATTGCCCTCAGCATCCTTAGCCCGCAGCATATCCATGGTAGCAGCCGTATTCATACTGGAATTCCAGGCCATATTGGCCATAAATAACATCAAGGTATCAATAGGATAAGGATCACCAGCTACCGCATTACTAATAACCATATGCATTAGACCATGGGCAGCAATAGGAGCATCCCAGGAATAAGCCTTATCAATTCGCTGAGGCTGACCCTGCTCATCAAGCAACAAGTCTTCCGGGCAATTAGGGAAACCTAGTGGGGCCGATTCCAAAGGTGTGTTTGGTATATTGCCTTTGGCTGGTTTTATAGGTGGCACGATATGTTTGGGAAAAGGTGGCTTCGCCAGATGCCCACCAGGACAATCTATTGTACCTAGTAATACTTGCAATAGATGCAAAGCCCGACAAGTCTGAAAACCATTGGAATGGGCAGATACACCACGCATAGCATGCATAGACACAGGGCGGCCAATAAACTGCTGTTGTTTGCGCCCTGCCCAATCAGTCCATTCAATATCAAGGGTAATGGATTCCTGAAATGCCACATGGGCCATTTCCAGGGCAATACGCTCGATGGTCGCCGCCTCAATACCACACTCCAGGGCCGCCGCTTCAGGGCAGTATTGTGGGTCCATATACTTGTCGTACAAAATACTAAATGCCGTGCGTACTGACACGCCGTCCGGGGTGGTATAGTCGCCCAATAAAGCCGGAGCGGTATCGACACTAGCAGCAGATACAAATTGCTCAGTAAGCTGATCGTATACCTGAGTACCACCATCCTTATCACGCCATAACAGGCCATCGCCAACCTGTCCCGGTGTATTGACCACCAGTTGTGGGGCGTTGGTATAGCGAATCAGAAATTCATCATCAATTTGTCCATCACGCAACAACACATGAATCATGGCCATAGCCAAGATGCCATCAGTGCCGGGTTTAATTGCTAACCATTCATCGGCAATGGCCTGATAACCTGTTCTAACAGGATTAACAGCAACAAACTTGGCCCCACGCTCCTTTAGCTTTTTTAAGCCCAACTTAATTGGATTAGAAGCATGATCCTCTGCTACACCCCACATGACAAAATACTTGGTATTGTCCCAATCCGGGTCGCCAAATTCCCAGAAAGCATGGCCCATAGTATAAAGGCCGGCAGCGGCCATATTGACCGAACAAAAACCACCATGAGCTGCCCAGTTATAGGTGCCAAATTGCGTAGCCCATAATCCTGTTAGCGCCTGCATTTGATCACGCCCGGTAAAATAGGCCAGACGTTTAGGGTCAGTTGCACGAATATTAGCCAAACGAGTGGTCAAGATATCCAAAGCCCTATCCCAACTGATTTCTTCAAATTCAGCGGCACCACGTTCACTTTCAGGTTTACGCAATAGGGGTTGGCGAAGTTTAGCTGGCGAAAGCTGCTTCATAATGCCAGAGTTACCTTTGGCACAAAGCACACCTTTATTAACCGGATGGTTAGGGTTGCCCTGAATAAAACGAATCTGATCGTTTTCCAGAGTGACTTTTATTCCACAACGACAAGCACACATATAGCAAGTCGTATACTTGTGCTCTTGATTCTGGTGATCTTCGAACTGAGGCAATGCGGAGGCATTTGGCATAGTGTCTTATTCTTGTGGCGACAAAGCCCATAAGCATAAGATATGCAGTTTGGTCTGCCAATAACCAACCTGCATTAATATGTAGTGCCAGTGTAAGTGCTTGACTTGTACTATTAACCTGCCAGTCCCGCGAAAGATGAGATTACTTCCGGGGTGGGTAAAACTGTAACTGGCGTAGAATATCCAAGTGACGTTCCCGCTTCGGCAACATCACTAATTTGTTCCTGCGGCAAGGCACAAGCTGACAGCTTAGTCTGGTAATGCGGCGCCACATCATGAATAGTGGAGTCTATTTGAATTGCATGGAGGGTGCTCATATAAACCTCTGACCCAAAGTCAGTTTTTCATTTTTGGCACCAAACAAAAAAACAAACTGGCACCATAGAGTCACTACTATAGCACCAGCTTTCAATAATGTAATGGAATAAATAGTACTTTATTTATGCCTATTTTGCATAAGTTAGAGAGCTAGCTTTAACCCGGTTGGCGCAACCAGTTTAGCCACGTCAATATTAGCAGGCTGAGCCCGTGCCCAAAGATTGATAGACCGCGTGCCAGTGCGACAAAAAGCCAGCACTTTATTATGGCTATCCAGAATAGACTGTACTTCAGCCACCGTTTCGGCAGGAAAATTCATGCCAAAAACCGGGACAAAAATATACTTCAGACCCTGTGCCTCAGCGGCCGCTTGTAAATCTTTATTACTAGAGGGGTGGCCAGGCTCGTCATCTGGCCTGTTATTGATTACGGTGCTATAGCCCAAAGCTTTTACTGCTACCATATCGCTCTCTAGTAGCTGCGGCGCAACGCCAAAGGTGCTGGTAACGGAAATAATTGCCATATATAAATCCAGATTAGGTGAACAGGTCAACCATCTTATATTGGCAAAATAGGATAGACAAGCACAAACCATGTGAGCGTCAAGGAAACTTCGCATAACCTAGTATGCTGATAAACCTTGTACTACATTATTATATTGACGGATTTGTGAATAACCCAGACCTTCCATAATACGGCAATAGATGATCTGGGTTTGACTGGTCTAATTAGGCAATTTTGGCCAAAGCAGCATCAATAGCATTTACAATTTCATCAATTTCGCTCTGTGAAGCGATCAGAGCCGGACTCAAACACAGAGTGTTGTTATGACGCTCAAAACTACGGTTAGTGCGACCGATTATCACACCCTGAGCCATACAGTCAGCGGCCACAGCGGCAGCTACAGACTCGTCAACCGGTTCCCTGCTAGCACGATCTTGCACCAGCTCAATGCCTTGGAATAACCCTTTGCCGCGAATATCTCCAACCATCTTATACTTATCTGCCAATGCCTCTAAACGTTGCTGCAGATAAGCACCCATTAATTGCACATTTTGTAACAGATTCTCTTCTTCAATAATGCGCATATTTTCCAGTGCCGCTGCCGGTCCAGCAGTACATCCACCAAAGGTGGAAATATCACGAAAATAACCCATTGGATCACTGGCATCATCTTTAAAATCATTAAATACTGCTTCGGTCGTGACAGTACAAGATATAGCCGCATAGCCACTGGCTACACCTTTAGCCATAGTCACAATATCGGGCACAATATCAAAGTGTTGATAACCAAACCACTTGCCAGTTCGACCAAGTCCACATACCACTTCGTCTATATGCAGCAAAATATCATACTTGTCACAAATACGTCTTATCTCTTGCATATAGCCCTGCGGTGGCACAATAACCCCACCACCAGCGGTAATCGGCTCAATCACCACTGCACCTACCGTATCTGCACCTTCACGCAAAATCGTTGCTTCCATAGTTTGCGCTGCTTGTATACCGAAATCAGCGTCACCGCCATTGGGCGAGTGATAAGCTGAGCAATGGGGAAATTCAACAAAGCCCGGAGTAAAGGGGCCATACTGATCTTTGCGCTGCAACTGGCCGGTCGAACTTAAAGCCGTAATCGTGGTGCCATGATAGTCCCGGTCACGATAAAGTATTTTGTGTTTCTTGCCACCATACTTTTTGTGCGCTATTTGGCGCACAATCTTGTAGGCTTTTTCATTTGCCTCAGAGCCAGAATTAGAATAGTACACACGGCTCATACCCGGCATTTTGGCAATTAGCTGCTGGGCAAACATAGCTCCAGGCAGGCTACCAGCACTATTGGCAAAATAGTTTAGCTTAACTAATTGATCACGTACGGCGTTGGCAATAGATTCTCGTCCATAACCGACATTGACCGTCCATACACCACCGGAAACAGCATCCAGATACTCTTTGCCTTGTGCATCCAGTACCCGCATACCCTTGCCTTCAACGATCATCAGGGGATCTTGATGCTCCAGTGGCTTATGCTGGGTCAAGTGATGCCAAACATGATTGCGATCATCTGTTAGAGCCTGTTGCAAACTGTAGTTATTTACATCGTACGACATAATAGAATACTCATTACTGGTTAAGGTATAAGCCGCCAATATTAATCTTGGAGGTCCTGTAATAACCGCTACTTTATGCCTTAAATGCCCGTTTCCCTTAGAACCAATTTATCTATAAATGTTGTGCCAGCAACAAAACTTCTGGCATCAGTCTTAAATACTCCATACAATCTGTTGGTTGATAGCCATTGATAGTCAGAAACCAGCTTATGAGCCACCCGCTTTTTCACCTTGATGCCGGACTGTCGGCCAGCCTACAACAGCAACTGCGCCAACAGATAGCACAAGCTATCCTAGCCAAACATATCCCCTTGGATAGTCCCTTACCATCCAGCCGCAAACTGGCAAAACAACTTAATATAGCACGCAATACAGTGGTACTGGCCTATGATCACCTGTTGGATGATGGCTATTTGGTGGCCAAAGAGCGCAGTGGTTATTATGTTAATCCGGACATTCTGGAAAATAGTGTGGTAGTGGAAGATATACCGGCGGATAGAAATACCTCGGGCCACGAACCCGACTGGCAGCAGCGTTTTAAATTACGCCCGACATTGCAAACCAATATTGCCAAGCCCGCAGACTGGCAACAATATGACTACCCTTTTATTTACGGCCAATTTGACCCCAACCTGTTTCCCACCAATCATTGGCGCGAATGCTGCAAAGACAACGTTAGTGTGCCAGCCATACGCAGTTGGGCAGCCGACCATTTTGTCGCTGATGACCCTATGCTGATTGAACAACTGCATACACGCATTCTGCCACGGCGAGGAGTATGGGCTGATCCAGAAGAAATACTGATCACTGTAGGCTGCCAGCATGGTTTGTATATGATGGCCAAGCTCCTGTTGGACCAAGATAGTGTCATGGGCATAGAAGACCCAGGCTTTGTTGATGTGCGTAATATAGCCAGTCTTAACCCAGCACAGGTAAAACCTTTACCTATTGACGAGGAAGGTTTAATTATCAGCGATGATATTAAAGACTGTGACTGTGTCTATACCACCCCCAGTCATCAGTATCCAACTACTGTCACCATGCCTTTGGACCGGCGCCGCAAGTTGCTGGAAATGGCGAATGAACATGATTTTGTCGTTATAGAAGATGACTATGAATGCGAAACCAACTTTAAACAGGCGCCGTCCCCTGCACTAAAAAGTCTGGATCAGCATGGTCGAGTTATCTATATAGGCAGTTTTTCCAAAACCCTGGCACCCGGGCTACGTCTTGGTTATCTGGTGGCCAGTAAAGAGCTAATAGCAGAAGCCCGCTCACTACGTCGTTTAATGTTGCGTCATCCACCAGCCAATAATCAACGCTCCATTGGTCTGTTTGTCGCCCGTGGCTATTATGATTCTCTGGCCAGTACCTTGGTCAATGCCTATAAGGAACGCCATCAGATTATGGGGGAGGCCTTGCAAAAATGCATGCCCGACGCCTTTGAACAACCAACCTTTGGTGGTTCCTGCTACTGGATCAAAGGTCCTGATAATCTGGATGCTAGAGAACTGAAACAGTTGGCCGCAGCCAATGGTATTCTGATGGAAGCTGGCGATATTCATTATTTAGGTGACCAGCCACCGCGCAATTATTTTCGCCTTGGCTATTCGTCCATAGCACCCCATATGATCGCCCCGGGCATTGAAAAACTAGCCCAGCTTATGCGCCAGCTAACTGGCTAATTTTAATACTACCAAACCGCTACAAATTACCAGGGCAGCTCCATACTGCCTTGGCCCCAGTGGCTCTTTTATCCACACCACCGCAAGTAATACGGCAGCTAATACCGAGGTTTCACGCAGTGCCGCCACCAACGCCACAGGCAATATAGTCATGGCCCACAAGCTAATACTATAAGCGGCAACAGACAAGCCACCACCCAAAGCTGCCAAACGCCAATGTTTGGTATAGGCATGGCCCAATTCAGCACCATGTACCTTTAGGGCAAACAGATTGATTACCACCCCATCGAGAATAAATAGCCAGCAAATATAGCTGACCAAGGCCTTACTATGCGTCACCACATAGCCATCAATCAGGGTATAGGCCGCTATCCAGATGCCGGTTATTAAAGCCGCTAATACGACCGATCCCTGACCTTTTAGGCGCTGCCAGGGTGACAAAGCAATAATGCCAACCGTAGTAACCAGCACACCGATAATCTGTTCTATGGATAAGGATCGTGGAGCAAAAAATACACTTAGTAATAACACCCATATAGGCCCACTGCCCCTGGCTATGGGGTAGGCTTGGGAAAAGTTGCCCAAACGAAAGGCTTTAAGCAGATAAATCTTATACCCAAGGTGAGCCACAATACTAAGCAATAGCCAAGGCCATAAAGCTAGGGGTAACAAGGGCACCCACGGCAGGATGACTATGCCAGCCATAGTGATAAAACCAAACATCATACTGATGGTGAGTAAGGGTGCGGTATTGATTTTCACCATAGCATTCCAACTGGCATGCATTAGTGCCGCCAGTAAAACCAGAGCGAAAGCGATAGTTTCCATATTGGAAAACGGCTAAACCTGCTGGTCCAGCCAATGAGCATAGATTACACCCAAAGCCGCAGAAGCCAAGCGTGCAGCCGGGGGGTCAGCACGGGAAGTCAATATAATAGGTACCTTAGCACCCAAAATCAGGCCCGCAGCGGTAGCACCGCTAAAGTACACCAGTTGTTTAAAAATGGCGTTGCCGGTTTCGATATTGGGCACCAATAACACATCAGCAGCACCCGCCCCGGGGGCTTGAATACCCTTAACCTTAGCCGCCTCTGGCGAAATGGCACCATCGAAGGCTACTGGCCCAAAGATTTGCGCGGCAATATTCTCGCCAGATACCTTATCTAAGAGTTCCTTAGCAAGCATGCTGGATGGCATGGCTGGGGTGGGTACTTCTGCTGCAGATAAAAGTGCAATATTAGGTTTAGCAAAGCCCAGTGCATGCATTAGTTTAATACAATTATGCAGAATATGGTGCTGCGTGGTGAGATCCGGTGCTACATTGATCACCGCGTCGGTTATACATAAAGCCTGATCACTGCCTGCCACTGTCATATAAAATACATGACTTAAGCGAGCCCCGGTACGCAGGCCATGTTGTTTGTCCAGCACTGCACGTAACAAGGTATCAGAATGGATATGTCCTTTCATCAGCATTTGGGCACGCTGTTGATGTACCAAAGCTACCGCTGTGGCTGCCGCTGCCTGCTCACCATCAGCAGCCACCACTTGATCGTCATTTAGTTGCCATGCCATGGCCGCAGCCAGAGATCGAATTTTATCAACATTGCCAACCAATATGGGTTTAATAATACCTGCCTGTTCAGCTTGTCTGGCGCTTTCCATGGCCAGTTCTGTACCCGCATTAATAACCGCTGTAGCCTTAGGTGGTGTGGCCTGAGCTTGGTTTAGCAAGGCGGCTGGGCAAATGGGCAACTGATTACTGAGCATAATTGGGCCTCTGGCATGGATGTTTTATCCTAGATTCCGCAGTTGAATGCGTGTTGAAGCGCAGGAAAAAAGCTCGATAGCAAGGCCTTTATTGCAGCAAATAGTTATTCTACTTGCAAAATAAATAACGTCGCTAGCGAGTTTTTTAACTAGCTTGAACTCGCATAGTGCTTCACCCAACTGGTGAATGGTACTTTTGTCAAATATTTTTCATATTCAATACGTTAAAAGACGAATACACGATCAACTGCGGAACTAGGTTTATAAGGTCTTTATAAAACGCTAAAATCTAGCCGCTTTAGTGTCGTTTATATAGAACCAATTAGTATATTTGGCAGGCTCCAGCAATACAACCAAAGGACATAATGGCAGCCTATGCCTTGCGCGTTGGCCATAATTGCGACAAGAGCATGCCAGCCAACATTAAAGCACAGCCCAACAAACCTTGCATGGGCAGCTTTTCACCTAGTAATAACCAGCCACCCAAAACTGCAAACACTCCTTCCGAACTTAAAATAATCGCCGCATGTGAACTATGCGCATGTTGTTGTGCCACCACTTGCAGAGTGTAAGCCACGCCGGTTGACATCAGGCCGGCATAAGCCAGCGGCAATGCTGTATCTACCAGCATTTGCCAAGTAATAGTTTCGGTAATAATAGCCACTAAAAGCGCTAACAAGCCCGCTACTATAAATTGTATAGCAGACAATTTAATGGTGTCATAGCGCGTTGCCAGATAGCCTATAATCAGCACATGACCGGCAAAAGCCACAGCACATAGTAATTGCAGGGTATCTCCTCGACTCAGAGTAAAATCAGCGCGAATCGACAATAGATAAAGCCCCCCTACGGCCAACAAAGCGCCTATCCAGGTACCTAAACTGGTACGCATACCAAAAAACAAGCCAATGGCTGGTACAAAAAAGATATACAAACCGGTAATAAAGCCCGCCTTGCCAGCAGTGGTATATTGCAGCCCAACCTGTTGCAAAGTGGCACCTGCAAATAAAAACATACCTGCCACCATACCCGCTAATAAGAGATGGTTTTTATTAGTGGATTTATCAGCACTACGTTGGGGGCGCTGCGCTCCCAACCAGTAAACCACTGGTATCAGCACTATACCGCCCATTAAAAAACGCACACCATTAAACAGATGTGGGCCCATGGTTTCCATACCCAGTCTTTGTGCGACAAAGGCAAACCCCCAAATAGCAGCAGCAAGCAGCATCAAAGCATTGGCCAAGACAGCTTTATTATTCATTGTATTCTCCATTAACTATCCATGTATGATTAATAAAAACGACGCATTAGTTGAACAGCGTTTCAGGCTTCAGATTCGTTATCAACAACGGGCAAGCCGCTATGAAAACGAAACTGTTTATCTGGCTGGGTGATTAATTCGGTTTCCTTATGACGAAATGCCTCTACCCGTTGCCAGAAAGCACTTTCGCCTGGTCCCGAGGATGATTTGGCCTCAGTCAGGGCCAATTTAATATAGTCTTGATAGTGGCGCGCTTCTGACTTGAGTAAAGACTGATAAAATGCCGCCAGTTTTTCATCCAAAAATGGTATCAGGGCGGCAAAGCGCTCACAGGAACGAGCCTCAACAAAGGCACCAATAATCAGGGTATCCATCAGTTTAAGTGGCTCATGAGTACGTATCATCTTGTGTAGCCCTGCGGCATAGCGAGAAGCCGTCAAATGATCGTAAGTCACCGCTCTTTCCTGCATTAAACGACACACCTGATCAAAATGAATCAACTCTTCTCGGGCCAAACGCGACATTTTCGTCAACAAAGTGCTTTTCTGCGGATAACGAAACATCAATTGCATCGCCGTTGCCGCTGCTTTTTTCTCACAATGGGCATGATCGATCAGCAAGATATCCTGATGCTGCAGTGCTGTGGTCACCCATTGTTGAGGAGTGCTGGATACTAAAAATGCTTTTAGCTCGGCAAGGGATGTATCAAGACTGGTTACAGTTGTAGGCATGGGCAATACTGAAAAAATTAAAGTCGGCATTCTACGACAAAAATTATGCTCTGAATACCTATAATTTATGCACCTATAAAGACTTGTATATAGACTACCAAAATAGATTTGCCAATCACCTTTGCCGCACTTTATTGTGGTCAACTAACCATCTTATGTAATTTCACTACAAATCGAACAGTCATTTAACAAGGTAAGGTTTATGGTTATGATACATGTTATAACCTGAAATTATTTTGTATTTATATCAATATGTTAAGTAAGCACACTAGACTAATCGACAAGCCCAAATCATGGAGCTATATAGGTTTTTGTGGTATTATCGCGCCGTTTTTATAACAAAGGTCAGGTCAAACTAATCCTTTTTGACACTGATTTAACCATGAGGCATAACCCGTGTTAGAAGCATATCGAAATCATATTGCTGAGCGCGCTCAACTAGGCGTTCCCCCACTTCCCCTAGACGCTGAGCAAACCGCGGCTTTGGTAGAACTACTAAAGCAACCACCAGTTGGCGAAGAAGAAACTCTGGTGGATTTATTACGCAACCGTGTACCGGCCGGCGTTGATCAGGCGGCCTATGTTAAAGCTGGCTTTCTGGCAGCTATCACACGAGGCGAAGCAGCCTCACCTTTAGTTGATGCTGTGGCTGCAGTTGAAATTTTAGGCACTATGCTTGGTGGTTATAATATCGAGCCATTAATTGCAGCACTCGACAATGAAAACCTTGCAGCCAGTGCGGCAACGGCTTTATCACATACTCTGTTGATGTTCGACGCCTTCCATGACGTGGAAGAAAAAGCCAAGTCCGGTAACACATACGCCCAACAGGTGATGCAATCCTGGGCCGATGGTGAATGGTATACCTCCAAGCCAAAATTGGAAGAGAAAATTACCTTAACCGTATTTAAAGTGACTGGCGAAACCAATACCGATGACCTGTCGCCCGCACCAGATGCCTTTACCCGTCCAGATATTCCCATGCACGCTAACGCCATGCTCAAGATGGCTCGAGATGGCATCACACCTGACGTACCGGGTTCCGTAGGCCCCCTACAGCAAATCGAAGCAGTCAAAGCCAAGGGCTACCCTGTTGCCTATGTTGGTGACGTTGTTGGCACAGGTTCTTCACGCAAGTCTGCTACCAACTCGGTTTTATGGTTCTTTGGTGATGATATTCCAGCGGTTCCCAACAAGCGCGCCGGTGGCTTCTGCTTTGGCGGCAAAATCGCTCCTATCTTCTTTAATACCATGGAAGACGCTGGTGCCCTGCCAGTAGAAATGGATGTTTCCAAAATGCATATGGGCGACGTTATTGATGTCTACCCATATAAAGGCATAGTCAACAACCATACAACTGGTGAACAGATTTCCAGTTTTGCATTAAAAACCAATGTTATTATGGATGAAGTCCGCGCCGGTGGTCGTATCCCATTGATTATTGGTCGTGGTTTGACTGACAAGGCCCGTACATCCTTGGGTCTTGGCCCTACTGATCTGTTCCAAAAGCCGGAACAGCCAGCTGACAGTGGTAAAGGTTATACCCTGGCACAAAAAATGGTTGGTAAAGCTTGTGGCATTGAAGGTGTGCGCCCGGGAACCTACTGCGAACCCAAAATGACCACCGTTGGTTCTCAGGACACTACTGGCCCTATGACCCGCGACGAGCTAAAGGATTTGGCTTGCCTTGGCTTCTCGGCTGATCTAACCATGCAGTCGTTCTGCCATACTGCGGCCTACCCCAAGCCCGTCGATGTAACCACCCACCACACCCTGCCTGATTTTATTATGAATCGCGGTGGCGTATCTCTACGTCCGGGTGATGGCGTTATTCACTCCTGGTTAAACCGCATGTTGCTGCCTGATACAGTGGGTACTGGTGGTGACTCCCATACTCGCTTCCCGCTGGGTATTTCTTTCCCAGCAGGTTCCGGTCTGGTTGCTTTTGCCGCTGCAACAGGTGTAATGCCTCTGGATATGCCTGAATCTGTGCTGGTGCGCTTTAAGGGCAAGCGTCAGCCTGGCATCACCTTGCGTGATCTGGTCCACGCTATTCCTTATTATGGTATTCAACAAGGTCTATTGACGGTAGAAAAGGCCGGCAAGATCAACGAATTCTCCGGCCGTGTGCTGGAAATCGAAGGCCTTGAGGACCTTACCGTAGAGCAAGCTTTTGAACTCTCTGATGCCTCTGCCGAACGCTCTGCTGCTGGCTGCAGCATTACTTTGAATGAAGACTCTGTAGCGGAATACCTGCGCTCCAATATCGTTATGCTAAAGTGGATGATCGCCGAAGGCTATGGCGACAAACGCACTATCGCACGCCGCATTCAAGGCATGGAAGAATGGCTGGCCAACCCGCAACTTATGCGCGCTGATGCTGATGCTGAATATGCCCATATTATTGAGATTGACCTGGCCGATATCAAACAGCCTATTCTTTGTGCACCTAACGATCCGGACGATGCCCGTCTGTTGTCAGATATTCAGGGCGAAAAGATTGATGAGGTATTTATTGGTTCCTGTATGACCAATATTGGTCATTTTCGTGCAGCAGGCAAGCTCTTGGAAGCGACCGATGCTGCCATCCCTACCCGTTTATGGCTAGCCCCACCCACCAAAATGGATGCCGCGCAACTGTCTGATGAAGGCTACTATAATATCTTTGGCAAAGCCGGCGCCCGGATGGAAATGCCAGGCTGTTCCTTGTGCATGGGTAACCAGGCCCGGGTAGCTGACAATACGACCGTGGTGTCTACCTCTACCCGCAACTTCCCTAACCGTTTGGGTACTGGCTCAAATGTCTATCTGGCTTCTGCCGAATTAGCCGCCGTAGCCGCCGTTGAAGGCAAGCTGCCAACGCCAGCAGAATATATGGCCTATGCCAGCCAGTTGGATACCATGGCCGGTGATGTTTATCGTTACCTGAACTTTGACCAACTGCCCAACTACCTTGCCGCAGCCGAGAATATTATTCCGGCGGTAGAACTAAGCTAGGTTTTTAGTTCGGCATTAACAAAGGAGCAGCTTAAGCCGCTCCTTTTTTTTGCGCAAAATACTGGATTAGACTAACCAGCAAGGAGTGCCATAGCCATGTCACCAGCAAAGGCGATCATGCTTAAATAGGCTGATCTGTCTATAACCCTGTTAGTTTGTATGTGCAATATAGATACCTAGTCCAGCTTAAATGACTCCCAAACGCTATGCTTATTGTAATACCAAAGCACAATCGGTAATTCGATAAGAAAATACGTGACGAAAGTAAACCAGAACCAGTTAACAGAAAAAACAACAGATTAAATAACTCACCTGAATCCCAGAACAGGGAGCCTGATATCAATAATACCATACCAGAGAGGAGCAGATCATAGGCAGCTATCCTGTAGCCGTTGGCACCACAATATGTAGGATAAACGACAAAATAAGCGACAAAGATAACCACTATATCTAACGCAACAACGATAAACTCCGCATCACTCATCGACCTACTCCGACTTCACATTTAAGATTTACCACCGTATCCATCTGCGACAAAAATTAAGAAAAAACTTTAATCTATAACATTATAGTAAAAGTTACTGTTAATTCCAGCATGGTGAAGTAAGGCTTGTCATAATTAGAAACGAATAAATCTTTAGGAGGCTGTAGATTTGACTCAGCGTGAACCGCAGAAATATCTGGTTCAAAGGTGATCACCCGATAAAGCCCAAACCTGCGCGTCGACCAGTGGGTAAACACCCAACCCGCAAAGGGACGGCTAGTTATATCGCCGCCAGGGCTCTTTGCAGGTCGGTGAGGATATCGTCGATGGCTTCCAGGCCAACTGAGATGCGCAATAGATTATCGCCAATGCCAGCGGCTGCTCTGGCCTCTGGGGTCATCTTGCCATGGGTGGTGGTGGCGGGATGAGTAATAGTCGATTTGGCATCGCCGAAGTTGCCGGTAATCGATATTAGTTGGGTATTGTCTATCATCCGCCAAGCCTCACCCTGCCCACCTTTTACGGCAAAACTAACAACCCCGCCAAAGCCGTTTTGCTGGTCTGTTGCCAACTTATGTTGGGGATGGCTTTCCAGTCCGGCATAGTAAACCCGCTCCACTTGAGGCTGGGCTTGCAACCATTGGGCCACCAGCAAAGCCGAAGCACAGTGGGCTTGCATACGCAGTTGCAGGGTTTCCAAGCCATTAATAAACACCCAGGCATTAAACGGGCTCATGGTGGTACCGGCAGTGCGTAAGAAAGCAAATACCGGTTCCATCAGCTTATTACTGCCTAGAGCAATACCCCCAACACAACGCCCCTGCCCGTCGATATATTTGGTGGCTGAATGCATAACAATATCGGCGCCCAGAGCCAGTGGATTTTGCACTACTGGGGTACAGAAACAGTTATCAATCACCAATAGTGCAGAATGGCTATGAGCCAGACTGGACAGAAAGCCAATATCAGCCACCTCTGCCAAGGGGTTAGACGGTGATTCAGCAAATAGCATACGGGTATTGGGCTGTATTGCCTGTTGCCATGCCGCATGGTCGGTGGGACTGACATAGGTCGTGCTGATACCTAATTTGGCAAGAATATTGTCAAATAAGCTAATGATAGAGCCAAAGATACTGTGTGATGAAACAATATGATCGCCCTGCTTAAGGTGCCCCAAAAATATACTGGTTAATGCCGCCATGCCGGAGCTGGCAGCTACTCCCCGTTCAGCTCCTTCCAAAGCTGCCATACGCTTTTCAAAGGTGGTCACAGTTGGATTGGTAAAGCGTGAGTAGACATTGCCGGGGGTGTCGCCACCAAAGCGCTCTGCTGCCTGCTCGGCACTGGCATAGACGAAGCTTGAGGTAGCATAGATAGCATCATTATGCTCTTGTTCCAGCCCCGATACCTGGCCCGCACGTATCGCTTGAGTGGCCGGGTCACAAGTAGCCAGTAGTGCTTGCAGTTGTTGCTGCCTTTGCCGTAAATCAGACATAATTAGCCCTACATTTTGCTTTGCATATTGGTAGCCGTGGCAGTATCTGCTTGGTCACCCGTGTTTTTACTTTTTTCGTCATCGTTGCGTGCTTGTTGCAGGCGTTGTAGATAAATTTCATCCACATCACCGGTAATATAGTTTCCATCAAACACAGAACAGTCAAATTCAGTAATCTGCGTATCACCGCCCTGAGTGGAGGCAATCAAATTCTCCAGCTTCAGATAGATCATTTTATCGGCACCAATAACCTTGCCCACTTGTTCATCAGTGCGGCCATGAGCAACCAGTTCAGAGGCACTGGGCATATCAATACCATAAACATTAGGGTAGCGCACAGCTGGTGCTGCAGAGGCAAAATAGACTTTTTTAGCCCCCATTTCGCGTGCCATTTCGATAATTTGCTGGGACGTAGTGCCGCGCACCACGGAATCATCTACCAATAGCACGTTCTTGTCTCGAAATTCCAGTTCAATGGGATTAAGCTTCTGGCGCACTGATTTTTGGCGTTGAGTTTGCCCAGGCATAATAAAAGTACGGCCAATATAGCGGTTTTTAATATAGCCTTCGCGTTGTTTAACACCCAGCTTACTGGCTAACTCCGTAGCCGCAGTGCGACTGGTATCCGGTATAGGGATAACCACATCAATATCATGATCTGGCCATTCTTGCAAAATTTGTTCCGCCAGGTATTCACCAGCTTTTAAACGCGCCTTGTAGACCGAAATACCATCCATAACGGAATCTGGACGCGCCAAATAAACATACTCAAACAAACACGGCACATGCTTGGGCGATTGGGCACACTGTTGAGTAAAGACTTCACCTTGTGCAGTAATATAAATAGCCTCACCAGGCGCAATATCTCGCACCAGTGTATAGCCGGCAGCATCCAGAGCCACACTTTCTGAAGCCACCATATATTCTTGTCCATCCGCTGATTCACGTACGCCGTAGCATAACGGGCGAATACCATGGGGGTCACGAATACCAACAATGCCATGGCCGGTAATCATCGCTAACACAGCATAACCACCACGACAACGGCGGTGCAGTTGGCTAACGGCATAAAATATATCTTCTGCGCGTGGTACTAGCTGCCCTAAACGTTGCAATTCATGGGCAAAAACATTTAACAACACCTCAGAATCTGAATTGGTGTTGATATGACGCAAGTCTGCCTTGAAGACGCTTTCAGCAATCTCACTGGCATTGGTTAAATTGCCGTTATGAGCCAAAGCAATGCCATAGGGCGAGTTGACATAAAATGGTTGGGCTTCAGCAGGACTGGCACTACCCGCTGTGGGATAACGTACATGGCCAATACCCATGCTACCAATCAGACGCTGCATATGCCGGGTACGAAACACATCGCGCACCATACCATTGTCTTTGCGCAGATAAAAACGTCCATTGTGACAAGTCACCATACCAGCGGCATCCTGCCCACGATGTTGCAAAAACGTTAGTGCATCGTAAATTTCCTGATTAACATAGGATTTGGCAACGATGCCTACAATACCACACATGAACTAATCCTCATTAGGCAATACTGCCAGTGTTGGTTCGATTAAATTAAGAAAACTACTTACTTCACCGGTGAATTTATAGGTCCAATCATCCACCACCACAAAATGTGGAATTAACACGGATTCCTGCCACCAAACATCACCACTAATAGGTGTCAAAGATAATAGGGATACGATTATTACCACAATCAAACCACCGCGTATAACACCGAATACCATACCAAATAGATGATCTGTGGCGGTCAGGCCGGTCATGGCTATAAGTTTGATAACCATATTGATAGCTAGTCCGGATATCACCAACGTAGCTACGAACAAGACTACATGGGCAACCGAAACGCGAAGCAAAGGATTATCAATCCAGCTTTCCATCATGCCACTAAGCTGGTAGCCAAACATGCGGGCCACAAAATAACCGGCGACCCAAGCGCCCAGTGCCAATAATTCGCGAGCAAAACCGCGCATCAAGCCATACATGCTCGAGGCGATCACAATAGCCAGAATAATCCAGTCAAAAACATTAAGGCTTTCCATCGTTTGCTAGCGCTCTTATTAATTATTTATGGTGTAAGCAACAACAATGCCACTAAGTTTATAGCCCTGCTTTAATTTGCTCTTTAGTTTATCTGCTTCAGTGCGCGTGTTGACCGGCCCCACCAGTACACGATAGTTGCTATTATGCTGCTGCATATAAGCAGCATATTTGTCTTTGATAAGCTTTTTACGCAAGGCATCAGCATTGCCCTTACTTTTAAAACTGGCAAGTTGTACTACCCACGAGCTAGGCAGGCCCTGGGTATCCAGAGTCGGCTTTTGCGGTGCCGTGTTACTGGCCTGTTGGGCTTTCTGGGGTTCTGCAACTTTTGCCACAGGTGCCAAGGCAATGGGTTGTGCTGGGTCTACAGGCTCAATTTCTATTGGCTGAATATCTAGTGGCACAGGCATTTTGACTGGCGCTGCTGCCTGAGTTAGGTCCTTGAGGCCATCACCATCTAAAACAAAAGGCAAGACAATAACCGCCACAGATAGCCAGACAAGTGAACCGATAATACGATGTCGCATAGGCATTTCCATTAAGTTTGCTGCTGAGTTTCGAGATAAGCCAACACCTCACCTACCGTTTGGAATGAACCAAAAACCAGGATTTTGTCTGCTTTATCCGCATAGTTTACAGCCTGTGTCAGAGCTTGCTGTATATTGTCACAGGCATGGTACCTGTCCTTTTTGACGCCACTATTATGCAAACTCTGGCTCAGGTCCTCAAGACGCAGCCCTCTGGGACCCACGGTAGGCGCCAAAAACCACTGTTCAAGATGCCCGGACATAATATTAATAACCGCGTTATAGTCTTTGTCAGACAAGATCGCAAAGACACCATGTACCGGAACTTTTTCCTGAGCCAGGGTGCTACACAAATTTGTTGCCGCATGGGGATTATGGGCAACATCCAAAATAATCTGCTTACCGCGCCAGGTCAATTGCTGATAACGACCTGCCACACGAGCCTGATGTAAACCTGACTGGATATCCTTGTCGCTGATGGCATAGGGTAGTAACTTGATGGCCTGCACTACGGCGGCAACATTCATCGCCGGCAAACTCACTTTCGGCAATGTTAAGCGGCTATTGCCATCACACCATATTTGCTTATGTTGAGAAAAATGCTCACCATTTTGATACCACTGAGCGCCTAGTTTCCGGGCCTCAGCAGCAACCGACTTTGGCCCATCCACTTGCCCGAAAATAGCCGCTTTGCCGGCTCTAAAGATACCGGCTTTTTCCCGCCCGATAACTTCCGGATCAGAACCCAGCCAATCCACATGATCCACAGCAATGCTGGTGACGATGGCAATATCAGGATCGATAATGTTAACGGCATCCAGGCGACCACCCAAACCGACTTCCAGCAAGGCCACATCTGGTTGTTTTTGTTGCATAAGATCAAAGGCAACAAGCGCATTAAATTCGAAATAAGTCAGTTCAACCGGGGAATTAGACGCCCCATGGCGCGCCTGATTAACGCGCCCAAAGCTGGCACACAAGTCTGCGTCACTAACCATCTCGCCATTAAAACTGATACGCTCGTTAAAACGCACCAAGTGAGGCGAGGTTAAGGCCCCATAGGTGATACCAGCAGCCTTCAGAATGGCGCCTAAAAAAGCAATCGTCGAACCCTTGCCATTGGTCCCTGCCACGGTAATAACCTGCTTGGCAATAGGCCGTTCACCCAACAAATGCTTGGCCACCTGACCGATACGTCCAAGACCCAGGTCAATATCATGTATCGGATGTTGTTGTTCAAGCCATGTCAGCCATTGCTGAGCGGTGGTAAAGGACGCGGGAACATTCATAGGCTTTATTCGGCTGCTGCCTTTGGTGCAGGTCGATTGGTCATTGCTGCCAACAGTCGAGCCACAGTTAACTTTATGTCCTGACGTGCAACAATCATGTCAATGGCACCATGTTCCAGCAAAAACTCACTTTTCTGAAAGCCTTCCGGTAAGGTTTCGCGCACCGTCTGCTCGATAACACGAGGGCCAGCAAAGCCCATACGGGCTCCCGGTTCGGCAATATTTACATCACCCAACATGGCTAAACTGGCCGACACACCACCATATACGGGGTCGGTTAATACGGAAATATAGGGAATACCCATAGTGCGCATTTTTTCCAATGCAGCGCTGGTTTTAGCCATTTGCAGTAAAGAGGTCAAGGCCTCCTGCATGCGCGCTCCGCCAGAGGCAGAAAAGCAGACAAAGGGTATGCGTTGTTGCATAGCATAATCAGCTGCCCGAACAAAACGCTCCCCGACCACGGCGCCCATGGAGCCGCCGAGAAAATTAAATTCATAAGCTACAGCCACCACGGGTTGCCCCTCAATAGAGCCCTTCATGGCGACCAGAGCATCCTTCTCTTGAGTCAGTTTTTGGGCACTAGCCAGACGATCTTTGTATTTTTTAAGATCTTTAAATTTTAGGCGGTCCACTGGCTCAACTTCACTGGCTATTTCGCCTCGCCCGCCCGGATCCAAAAACAGGTTTAATCGTTCCCGCGCTCCCACCCGCATATGGTGGTCACACTTCATACATACTTCCAGATTTTTTTCCAATTCTGGCTTATATAGAACAGCTGCACACTTGGGGCAACTTTTCCACAGACCTTCTGGCACAGAAGACTTACGATCCTTGTTGCCGATATTAGTAAGGATGCCCGTGGGCACAATTTTATCTAACCAGCTACTCATTGTTTCTCCTAAGAACACTTCACCTGAAGCGATCCGTTATAATAATTACTGTTGGCACTGCCAGTGCAAATCAGGATCAGTGCTATTTACGGTTTCTAGTAAACCATTTATTTAATAGGTTGCTCGAACCTCTGCCATAAAGGCCTTTATTCTAGCATGATCTTTGATACCTTTGCTGGACTCTACACCCCCACTGGTATCAACAGCCCAAGGCCTTACCTGCGTAATTGCGGCCCGAATATTGCTGGCATCGAGCCCCCCTGCCAAGATGATTTCGTGGCGTAAATCCGTTGGAATAGCATGCCAATCAAAACTGGCCCCAGTGCCTCCTGGAGTACCCTTCTGATACGTATCAAGCAATAAACCCCGAGCTTGACAATAATCATCCTGCACCTGTAACAGATTAATGTCAGATCGCATACGCACAGCTTTTATCCAGGGCATGCCAAACTGCTGACAAAAAGCTGGACTTTCATCACCATGAAATTGTAATAGGGTTAAGGGTACCTGCTGCAATACCTGCTCTATATCGGCAACACTGGCATTTACAAACAAACCAACGCTAGTTATAAAGCTCGGCACCTGAGCGACAAGTAGAGCAGCCTGTGCAATATCAACGGCACGAGGACTGGGAGGATAGAACACAAAACCAAGGGCATCAGCACCGGCATTGGCAGCAGCGACAACGTCATCGGCATGACGTAAACCACATATTTTTACTCGTGTTCTCATAGCGGCTTCTTAAGCAGCAACATAAAGGCGATATGGTACCAGATTTTTACGCAAAACACAGGCTTAAGGAGCCTCTACAAAATGATTACGCTGCCGATACGGGGTGAAAAATGGGCTGCGCTTATAATATTTTTCATAGGTTCCTTAAAGCTATGCCAATGGCAGCCATGGTTGCAGAAAATGTGGGCCTAATACTGTAGTTGGTAAAGCAAATTCGCCAGCATATTCGGCATTCACAAAATACAAACCATAAGGGGGTGCGGTAGCCGCTGCTTGACGCCTGTCACAAGCTTGCAATACCTGCTGCGCCCAGACAGGCGGTTGCTTGCCAGCACCAATGGTCATTAACAGGCCGGCAAAATTGCGAATCATATGATGCAAAAAGGCATTGGCACGCACATCGATCACAATATAATTACCTGCTGCATGCACTGTGACAGCGTGCACTTGACGCACTGGACTATGGGCCTGACAGGCTGAAGCCCGAAATGAGCTGAAATCATGCTCACCTACCAGATAATCGGCTGCCTTCTGCATGTTAGTCACATTCAGAGGACGAAAGTTCCAGGTCACTTCTTTATCCAGCAAGGCCGGACGCATAGGGTGATTATAAATAACATATCTATATTGTCTGGCCACGGCAGCAAAGCGTGCATGAAAAGATTCAGGCACAGACTTGGCCCATTGAATAGCAATATCATCAGGTAAATGAATATTGCCACCATGGGTCCAAGCCCGCATGGGTCTAGCATTTGGGGTATCAAAATGCACTACCTGACCGCTGGCATGGACACCTGCATCGGTCCGTCCTGCACACACCACTTTAATCGGCATATCAGCCACTTCACTAAGCGCTAATTCCAGCTTTTCCTGGACACTGACAGCCCCCTTTTGGCGCTGCCAACCGTGATAATGGCGACCATTGTAAGCCACCTGCAAAGCAATACGTTCATAACCCATGGGTAGCTGTTCCGAGGGGTCTGAGGAAAACACCATAAATTAGTCCTGATAAAGTTCGGACAGTAATATAGTCGCTGCCGTTTGCTGCTCTAAATTACCTTCGTGCAACACTTCTTGCAACAGTGCTCGGGCCTGATCTGTGTGGCCCATTTCGCTATAGCTGCGAGCCAAATCAAGCTTAGTTAACACGGCGTCCTCATTACTGCTAAACTGTTGCGGTTCATGCTGGTTTTGAGTCATATTTTCTTGCTTAAGCACCGTATCCACTTCTGCCGATAGTGGCACATCAGATTGCGTTTGATGGTGAGCCTGTGTCTCCTGCTCTTGCAACAACTGGGCGATAAAATCGGCTTCACTGGCAGCCTTGTATGGTGCCTGATTCAACTTATTATCGGTATCCTCAGGCCCTTGTTGCCCATACGCGCCAGAATCCATCTCCGTGTCTTTATAGTTAGTATCTACATGCTCTGACAAAAACGGTTCCTGTACCTTTACATCCGCCGATGGTTGGCGCCTTAGACCAATCCATAACACCAGAATAAGCACCAACAAGAGTACTAAAATAAGTAGGCATAATACGGCAACTAGCCAAGGGTAGTATTGTTCAGACATCAGCATTGACACTATATCTTGAACACTGATATTTGGGCTGGCCAAGCTATTGGCCTCAATAGTTTTAGTAGTGGCTGGGTCTGGAGCGGCTGGTAACGGCTGCAGGGCTTCTATATCAGCATATAAAGCTTGCAGCTTAGTCTGCTGATCTGTTAACTGTTGCTGCAGATTTTCCATTTGTTGCGATAAGCTTGCCAGGGTTTGGCTTGGTGTCGATTGGCTTATGGGCAAAGGCGTTGCTTCTGCCTTGCTGACCACGGCTGGCACATTTGGCTGTACCACAGGATTTGCTGCTGGAACACTTGGGGTTTTAGCTTGCTTGGCCAATTGCTTATAGGCTGCCTCTGCGGCTTTGGCTGAGCGTGATTTGATCGCCGCCAGAGATGGCATACGCACAGTGCTGCCGCTTATTATCTGGTCAATATGGCCGTCTTTAAAAGCCTCTGGATTGGCTTTATAAATAGCGATCAGCACTTGCCAGGGGCTAGTGCCCAAAGGCGTGTTATCTGCAGCCACACGCCATAACGTCTGCTCTGGGGCCACAGTAACCTTAGTTGCCTCAGGTGTTGCAGTGAGGCTCGTCGCGTCCTGCGCCCGTAGCAGGCTAGACTGCATCAAGCTGATAGCAACCAGAACTATAGCTAGTAACCATTGTTTAGACATGCAAACCTCTCTAATATGATCCTGACAATATTGTCGCAAGCTTATGCTAGTCGGCAAAACCATCGGTTATTTACAACCATAAAAGCCCATAAAAAAAGGTGTGCCAAACAATTAGACAACACCTTGTTTTAGCTGCCAGCTGATGCAATCAGTTGCACCGAGTACCTACTGCTCAAGCAGAATGCGCAACATACGACGCAATGGTTCGGCGGCACCCCATAACAACTGATCACCTACCGTAAAGGCTGACAGATACTTGGGACCCATATTTAGCTTGCGTAAGCGACCCACTGGGGTCGACATAGTACCCGTCACTTTAGCCGGGCTTAATTCTGCCATGGTGACGTCCCGATTATTAGGGATCAGTTTTACCCAGTCGTTAGCCCCTGCTAGCATATCTTCAATTTCATCCATGGGCAGGTCATTGTTGAGCTTGATGGTAAAGGCCTGAGAGTGGCAACGCATGGCCCCTACTCGCACACACAAGCCATCCACAGGGATTAAATTCTCTTCTCCCCGACCCAGAATCTTGTTGGTTTCGGCTTGAGCCTTCCACTCTTCGCGACTCTGACCATTGTCCAATTGCGCATCAATATAAGGAATCAAACTACCGGCCAAAGGGGCACCAAACTGGGAGCTGTCATTGGCATCGGCGCGTATGGCAGCCGATACTTTACGGTCAATATCCAAAATGGCTGAGGCCGGGTCAGCCAATTCAGCAGCTACAGATTGATTGATATAACCCATTTGCTTAAGGAGTTCGCGCATATGACGGGCACCGCCGCCTGAAGCGGCCTGATAGGTCATAGCAGATAGCCACTCGATTTGCTGATTGGCAAATAAACCACCCAAAGCCATCAACATCAAGCTGACTGTGCAATTACCGCCGATAAAGTCTTTTTTGCCTGCCAGCAGGGCCTGATCTATGACATCACGGTTAACCGGATCAAGAATAATCACGCTGTCATCGGCCATACGCAAGCTGGAAGCCGCATCAATCCAGTAGCCCTGCCAACCAGTCGCACGCAAGGGGCCAAAAACACGCTTTGTGTAGTCACCACCCTGACAGGAAATAATGATATCCATGGTCTTTAAAACCTCAATATCATGGGCATCCTGCAACACCGGAACGTCTATGCCAAAATCAGGTGCAGACTGACCTGCCTGAGAGGTGGTGAAAAATACTGGCTCGATATGTTGGAAGTCATTTTCTTCCTGCATCCGTTGCATCAGCACGGAACCCACCATGCCACGCCAGCCTACCAAACCTACACGTTTCATTCTTTGCCTCATTTACTTTGAGAAATTGGCATGATGGTCCTTTTTGTCAAAGGACAAAATCCTAGCTTACGCCACATTCCCAGATTAAAAAATTCGGACTCAAGGCTATTGAGTACCATTAAAAACCACTTGCAAAATAGCCTATAATATTAACTGTCTTTACCGACATTATAGACTATCAATCCCTATTTGCTTCTACCAGACAAGTATAAAATGTCTCGACGCTATTTTACCCGCTTATGAGGGCGGAAACTACCGCTTCGCCCATGCTTTCTGTACCCACAATCTGGCAACCATCACTGGCAATATCAAGGGTACGCAAGCCTTGATCCAATACGCTACTAACCGCCTCTTCAATAGCATCAGCAACGGCACCTTCACCCAGAGAATAGCGCAGCATCATGGCCGCCGACAAAATAGTCGCCAAAGGGTTAGCCTTATTTTCGCCAGCAATATCCGGTGCCGAACCATGACAGGGCTCATACATACCCTTGCCGTTAGCATCTAGAGACGCCGACGGCAGCATGCCAATTGAACCAGTTAGCATAGCCGCAGCATCAGACAGGATATCACCAAACATATTGCCGGTTACCAGTACATCAAACTGCTTTGGCGCGCGCACCAGTTGCATGGCAGCGTTATCAACATACATATGACTTAGTTCTACATCTGGGTAGTCCTTGGCCATAGATTCCATAATTTCTCGCCATAACACGGTTACTTCCAACACATTGGCTTTATCGACTGAGCAAAGCTTGCCATTACGAGCGCGGGCAGCTTCAAAGGCCACCTTGCCTATACGACGAATTTCAGATTCACTATAGACATAAGTGTTATAACCTTGGCGTTCGCCTGTATCCAGCGTACGCACACCCCGTGGTTGACCAAAGTAAATACCCCCAGTCAGTTCACGCACAATAAGAATATCCAGACCCGATACAACTTCAGGCTTCAGGGTTGATGCTGCAGCCAGTTGAGGATAGAGGATGGCTGGACGCAGATTGCCAAACAGTGCCAAACCAGAGCGAATACCCAATAAGCCTTTTTCCGGACGGATTGCCATATCAAGGGTATCCCATTTAGGACCACCCACGGCGCCCAGCAGAATAGCATCACTGGCTTTTGCTTTGGCCATGGTGTCTTCAGGTAGTGGGCTACCTGTAGCATCAATAGCGGCACCACCAAGTAATGCAGAGTCAATGGTCAGATCCAAACCAAATTTTTGTTTACAGGCTTCTAGTACTTTAACCGCCTCGGCAATTATTTCCGGGCCGATACCATCACCCGGCAATACCAATACGTTATGAGTCATGTATGTGTTCCTTATTCAGCAAATAACTATTTAGCAAACAACCAAGGAGCCTGTTCTTTGCGCTTGGCTTCATAGCGCTTGATAAAATCAGACTGTTCTAGGGTGAGACCAATATCGTCTAGGCCATTAAGTAGGCAATGACGACGGAAGGTGTCAATATTAAAGGCAATATCGCCCTCTTGCGAACCTTTAATTAAACCGGCATGCAAATCAATAGTGAGGTTAAAGCCAGGCTTGGCAAAGGCTTCATTAAATAGCGCATTGACCTGATCATCTAACAGTGCGATGGGCAAAATACCATTCTTAAAGCAGTTGTTATAGAAAATATCGGCAAAACTAGGCGCAATCACGCAGCGAATACCAAAGTCCAACAAGGCCCATGGCGCATGCTCGCGACTGGAACCGCAGCCAAAGTTTTCCCGAGCCAATAAAATGCTGGCCTCAGTATAGGGTTCCTGATTAAGGATAAAATCCGGATTTAGAGGGCGCTGCGAATTATCAGCATCAGGCTGACCCTCATCGAGATAACGTAGTTCATCAAACAGATTAGGACCAAAACCTGAACGTTTGATGGACTTCAAAAACTGCTTAGGGATAATCATATCCGTATCGACATTAACACGATCCAGTGGGGCGACAACACCCGTTAACTGCTTAAAAGCTTGCATCTGTATCTCCTTAACTAAATTCGCGCACATCAACAAAACGACCAGCTATAGCCGCTGCTGCTGCCATGGCAGGACTTACCAGATGAGTACGGCCACCGAACCCCTGACGACCCTCAAAATTTCGATTGGACGTAGAAGCACAGTGTTCGCCAGTACCCAGCTTGTCGGCATTCATAGCCAGACACATAGAACAACCAGGCTCGCGCCATTCCATGCCAGCGGCCACAAAAACCTTATCCAAACCTTCGGCTTCGGCCTGCTGTTTAACCAAGCCTGAGCCTGGCACTACCAGCGCCTGTTTAAGACTTGGCGCTACGCTGCGACCGGCAACAATGGCCGCAGCGGCACGCAAATCTTCAATACGGCTGTTGGTGCAAGAACCAATAAATACCCGATCCAACTGAATATCTGTAATAGCCTGTTCTGCTTGCAGTCCCATATATTGTAGAGCGCGATCAATACCATTGGCTTTTACTTCGTCTTTTTCCTTGGCTGGATTCGGTACCAAAGCCGACACCGGCAACACCATTTCCGGCGAGGTACCCCAAGTAACCTGCGGCGCAATGTCCTTACCATCCATCACCACCACATGATCAAATTCGGCATCGGCATCAGAGTGCAGGTCTTGCCAAGCCTCTACAGCCATCTCCCATTGTTCACCTTGGGGCGCATAGGGGCGACCTTTAACATAGTCGATAGTGGTTTGGTCAACGGCCACCATACCAACTCGAGCACCCGCTTCAATAGCCATATTGCAAACGGTCATACGGCCTTCCATAGACATATCGGCAAATACCTGACCCGCGAACTCAATGGCGTAACCGGTACCACCAGCAGTACCGATTTCCCCGATTATAGCCAAGACCACATCTTTGGCAGTGACTCCCTTGCCCAGCTCACCGGTTACCTTGACCAGCATATTTTTGGATTTCTTCTGGATCAGACATTGGGTGGCCAGCACATGTTCTACTTCCGAAGTACCAATGCCATGGGCTAAAGCTCCCAAAGCACCATGAGTGGCCGTATGGGAGTCCCCACAAACAACTGTCATGCCGGGTAAAGTTGCGCCCTGCTCCGGGCCAACCACATGCACAATGCCTTGCCGCTTATCCTGCATCTTAAACTCAGTTATGCCAAAATGATCACAGTTTTCACCTAGTGTTACTACCTGAATTTTGGAAACTGGATCGGCAATACCATTTACCCCCACAGAACGTTCCTGGGTAGTGGTAGGGACATTATGATCTGGCGTCGCCAGATTGGTATCCAGACGCCATGGTTGACGACCAGCAATACGCAATCCTTCAAAAGCCTGTGGTGAAGTCACTTCATGTAACAGGTGACGGTCAATATAAATAAGACAGCTACCATCTTCCTGTTGGCGCACCAGATGGGCATCCCAAAGTTTGTCATAAAGCGTCTTTGCAGCCATGTTAGCCTCCTGTTACTTGTGCTTATATGCTAGTGGGCACAGCCCATAGTAGGCTGGCTCTTAACGATAGGCATAATTATACTTCCAGCACCAGAATAACTCTAATTCATATTTTTTATCTATTGGATTCCATTTTGGAATATATCCAATATAATAGCTAATTCTCAGGAACTCAGTTGAACACAGGATTTATGGAACCTGCCTTATATGGACACACAGCAACTAAAAGCCTTTGTTACCGTTGCCAGATTAGGCTCTTTCTCACAGGCTGGTGAACACCTTTACCTAACCCAACCTGCTATAAGCAAGCGCATAGTTAAGCTCGAACAACAGTTAAATGTGCGTTTATTTGATCGCATTGGTCGTCATGTTAATCTGACTGATGCCGGTTTTGTATTATTACCCAAAGCCCAACATATTCTTGCTACTCTCGATGATACCAGCCGTGAGCTAAGCAATTTATCTGGCCGGGTTGAAGGACATTTGCGCATTGCTACCAGTCATCATATTGGCCTGCATCGTTTACCACCCTATTTACGCGAGTATCAGCAACGTTATCCAAAGGTAAAACTGGATATTCAGTTTGCCGAGTCAGAAATAATCTATCAGGGATTACTGGAAGGTTTGTGGGAAATTGGCATTATCACGCTTAGTCCACAACCCCATCAACAGCTACAGCAACAGCTGCTATGGCAAGATGATATGCACTTTGTCTGTGCGCCTAATCACCCATTAGCAACAGTTAAAAGTGTGAGCTTAAAAAGTCTGGGCCACTACCCGGCTTTATTAAGCAAGCCCGGCACCTTTACCAGAGAACTACTAAATCAGCGTTTTGATCAGGCAGATATTGAACTCCGAGTAGCCACTTCTACCAACAATCTGGATACGCTGCGAATGCTGGTCAGCACCGGTATGGGCTGGAGCCTACTGCCTCACACCTTGCTCAATGAGGATATAACCACCATTACCACTGACAGCTCTACGATTGTTCGCCATTTAGGGTGTGTTCGTCATACCCAGCGTAGCCTGTCTAACGCAGCACAACAATTAATGTCTTTACTGCAGACCCAAGCAACTTATTAGCCCTGTAAGTGCATTTTTATATTCCCAAAACTTATAAAGCTGGTATAGAATTGCGCCAAACAATAAACAAGCATATTATCTGCTTGATAGACCTCTAAGAGTTAGCCGATACATGAACGTTACCAAGCCTATACGTTATGCATTTTTACAGGTTTCCAATTATTCCATGATCACCTTCTCGTCCGCGGTAGCGGCGCTGCGTGGTGCCAACTATATTAGTGGCAAAGATCTTTATCAATGGGAAATCGTTACGATGGATGGTAATCCCGTGCGTTCCAGTGTCGGGTTTGAGGTGGGACCAACAAAGCATATAGATCATTTAAATATAACTGGCTTAGAAGCTCTGATAGTTTGCGGTGGCACCTATATTGACCGTTCCTACAATAAACAGACACTGAACTTCTTGCGTAAGATAGCAAGCACTAAAACCAACCTGGGTTCTACCTGTACTGGTAGCTATCTACTGGCGGCGGCTGGTTTATTGGATGGTTACCAGTGCACTATCCACTGGGAAAATTTAGCTGGTATGCGCGAAGAGTTTCCCAACATACTTATGTCTTCCAATCTATTTGCTATTGATCGAGATCGCTTTACCTGTTCCGGCGGCAACTCTTCTTTGGATATGATGTTACAGATTATCGGTCAACAACAAGGTCCGGAGCTGGCGGCCGCAGTATCGGAAATGTTTATTATGGAACGTATCCGTGACCACCATGATACACAGCGTATTCCTTTGCGCCTGCACTTGGGCAACAGTCAGCCCAAACTGATTGAGGCTGTCGCCTTGATGGAAGCCAATCTGGAAGAAACCATTTCTTTGGATGATCTGGCCCAGTATGTGGGCGTATCTCGGCGCCAACTGGAGCGTCTGTTTCAGAAGCATCTTAAGTGCGTACCCTCGCGTTACTATCTGGAACTGCGTCTCAATCGGGCGCGGCAATTATTATTACAAACCAATCTTTCCATTATTGATGTTTCTTTGGCCTGTGGCTTTGTTTCTGCACCTCATTTCTCTAAATGCTATCGGGATTTCTTTGGTATTCCCCCACGTGAAGAACGGCGCCGGTTTGCCCCCGGTAGTGGTAGCAAATTAAACGCTTCGGATAGTGAAAACAGTGAGCCAGAGCTTCCTGACTCACCCTCCACAAAGCAGATATAAAAGCAGGCTGGCTAACGCTTTCTGCGCGCACGCCGTCCGTCCCTTCCAGCGGCTATCACTGGTGCCTCTTTAACAGGGGGTAGATCAACAACTTGGGCCAATTGCGGAAATGCATCCACCTTGTTAGGAAATGCCATGGCATTGACAAAATAATCCTGAAAAGCCGGCTCTACAGCCGTTTCCACCTTCTCAATTTGACGCACCACCGACTCGATAAGAGGACGTGATTTCTCGTCTAATAACGCAATCCTGGCACCGGTACCAGCGGCATTGCCAGCCGCAGACACCTGCTCTAACTTACAGTCAGGAATAAGTCCCAGAACCATGGCATATTTAACATCAATATGACTACCAAAGGCACCTGCCAGACGAATACGATCTACCTGCTTAACAGCTTGATAGTCCATTAATAATTTAATGCCTGCATAAAGTGCTGCCTTGGCTAACTGAATCGCACGCACATCATTTTGCATAATTTTTATCGCTGAGCGCTGTTCAGTAGCTGCCAATATTTCATAAGAGAAGGTACGCCCATCAGCCTGAATTCGTGGATTTACACTTATCAGGCTACCATCAATCACACCATCCTGATTGATTACGCCAGCCAAATAGAGCTCAGCCACTACCTCAATAATACCGGAACCACAGATACCCGTAATACCCGTGCTGCCAACGGCTTCTGCAAAACCCTCCTCATCGGACCAGAGTTCACTGCCAATAACACGATAACGGGGTTCCAGAGTTTCTGGATTGATACGAATACGCTCAATGGCGCCAGCTGCAGCACGCTGGCCGGCACTGATTTGTGCACCTTCAAAAGCCGGGCCTGTGGGGCTGGAGCAGGCCACTATCCGATGACGATTACCCAAGACAATTTCGGCATTGGTACCTACGTCCACCAATAATGTCATGGCATCATGATTAAATGGTTCTTCTGCTAACACCATACCTGCCGTGTCAGCCCCCACATGACCAGCTATACAAGGCAGAAGATAAGCTCGAGCCTGTGGATTAAGCTGAATATCCAGATCTTTAGCTGGCATATTAACCGCCATATCTGTCGCCAGAGCAAAAGGAGCACCACCAAGTTCAACGGGGTTAATGCCCAATAAAAGGTGATGCATTACCGGATTAGCAACAAAAGTGATTTCCAGTATATCGGTAATATCGCACTCAGCCTGCTGCACCAATTTCTGGATCAGGGCATTTAGCGACTCTCGTACTACCTTTGCCATCTCCCCATCACCACCTGGGTTCATCATGACATAAGACACCCGGCTCATCAGGTCTTCACCAAAGCGAATTTGTGGATTCATTAAGCCCGAGCTGGCCTTTACCTCGCCACTAACCAGATCACACAAATGGGCAGCGATCGTAGTAGAGCCTACATCTACGGCTACGCCATACAAACGTTCATGGAAACCGGGCCAGACAGCCACCACTTGCTTACCTTCGCGCACAGCCACGGTCACACGCCACTTACCTGCACGCAATAATGCCTGTAGCTGTGGCAATAACGCCACCTCATAATCAAGGTTGGTCAGTTGCCAATCTTGCTCCAGAGCATTTAGCAGGCGCCGCAAATCCCCGGAAGGATCATGCATATCAGGTTCCTGCACTTCCACATAATACAAATGCACTAGTGGGTTAAGGGAGATTTCGTGATGTTCAACGCCTTTGCGTACAGTCTGGTGGTGTACCTGACTTTCTGCAGGCACATCAACAACAATGTCATTGAGTACCTTTGTATGACAGCTTAAGCGACGGCCTGATTTGAGTTCGCGGCGTTCTGCATATTTTAGCTCTGGTGCCGTAATGGGCTCCAGACTAGCTGCTGTTGAAGTGATACCAAACTTGGCAAACTCACCTTCACTAACCAGTATCTGACAGCGACCACAGATCCCACGCCCACCACACACAGAATCAATATCAACATTTAAATAACGTGCCGCCTGTAATAAAGGCGTGCCAACAGGAAAGCGACCTCGTTTACCTGAAGGGGTAAAAACAACCAAAACTTCATCAGCCTGATTACTCATAATGCTACTCTCAATGTTGTATTCTGTAATCCTGATTGCAATACTTAAAACAACATATTACCAACTAAATAAGTATGCAACTATAGGATCCAAGTTTATCTTTAATAACCGATTTGTTTAATAATTATACTTACAGAGGGCTTTGCAGGAGCCAGTATTTTGTTATGTGACAAGACAAAAACGCACGCAAAGAGGGAGTTTATATATGATAAATGACCGATTGAGTAGGTTTTTAACGCCGTCACAGGACAAAATAACTATCGTGCAAAGGTCTCTTATAGAAATCAAATACGGGGCTATCAAAGCCCCGTATTACCAACCAACTAACGCCTAACCGCGACGGCGACGGCGACCACCACGTGCGCCCTCACCTTCAGGAGAAGGCTCCCGATAGGCTTTGATCCAGTTCTTACATTCAGGATCATGCCCCATCATCAAATCACCACCACGAATACCAAGCATTACTTCTTCGTGCATTGGGTTAACAATAGCCGATGTCATACCAGCACCTATGGCACAAGCAATAAAGGTGCAGTTTACGCCATTACGATTGGGCAAACCAAAGCTAAAGTTAGAAGCACCGCAGGTGGTATTTACTTTTAGCTCAGTACGCAAACGATGCACCAGTTCCATCACTTGACGTCCAGAGGTGTTAACCGCTCCAACCGGCATAACCAAGGGGTCTACCACCACATCAGCAGCTGGAATACCATAGTCGGCGGCACGATTAACAATCTTTTTAGCCACCTCAAAACGCACATTGATATCTTGAGAAATACCAGTTTCATCATTAGAAATAGCCACTACAGCGGCGCCATACTTTTTCACTAATGGCAGTACGCGCTCCAGAGACTCGTCTTCACCCGTTACCGAGTTTAGCAAGGCCTTGCCTTTATAGACTTTTAAACCGGCTTCCAGAGCGTCAATAATAGAGGAATCAATACACAAGGGTACATCTACCAGAGACTGCACTAACTGAATGGTTTGCGCCAGTATTGCAGGCTCATCAGCCAGTGGGATGCCAGCATTAACGTCTAAAATCGTTGCGCCTGCAGCTACCTGGGCCAAGGCGTCGGCTTCTACGCGGCTAAAATCACCGTTCTTCATCTCTTCAGCTAATAGCTTGCGGCCAGTTGGATTAATGCGTTCGCCAATCACGGCAAATGGGCGATCAAAGCCAATGGCTACTTCTTTGGTCGCTGAACTGATAATAGTATCGGTCATGGTGTTTTCCTGTTAAAAATTAAAACCGTAAAATGATACGGCCAATATATACTAAATATTTCTTAGCTACGGGCTTAGGGAAGCTCTATAAATTCCGTTATAGTAAGGTGCCGAGCAATAAATTAACTTATAACCTTTTGATTTTAAAAGTATAAATTGCTTAGCTTGTCTTGCAATAATAGCCTTATAAATTTCTCAGGCATTCCTTAACGTAGGACAAAACCCTTGTTATTGAATTCAAAATCCCCGTCTTGCACCTTGTACATCCATTCGGCCGATTTCTTCAGACCGCCCAAAGGATACAAATGACACTGTTTAATCAGACAATCCGGATCTGCGTCAATACCGGCAATCAGATCGCGCATTAACTCACTAGGCTCTGAAGAAGGTGCGTTGACATACTTGCCTAAAAACGAATCTTTTAAAGACAGCTTAACCATATTTAATGGATTACGGGTTAAAAAGCGTACTGAAGCCCCTACACCGCAATGGGCAGCATGACGCATCAAGGTTTTTATTGTTGCCAAGCCGGGCACACCTATATATACGGGCAATTCATTACCTGCAGCACGTATTTCTTTTTCCCAGGCAAAGATGGGCGCGGCCTCAAAAGCGAACTGGGTGGCCAAATATAACTGCATATCAGTCTGCTTGGCATAATCGTTCTTTTCTTTAATAGCTAGAGCGCAGTCTGCTGGAGAAATATCAGGACTACCTTCAGGGTGCCCTGCCAAACCCATTTTCTGAATACCATACTTTTCAAACAACCCAGTATGTAGAACTTCCATAGAAGAGCTGAAGTCACCTACCGGTTTGTCAACTCCGCCACCGATTAGCAGGCCTTCAGTCACTCCTGTTTCGCCTTGTAAAGACGCTAGATTTTGTTCCAAAAACTTAGCCGAGGGGATTGAACGGGCAGCAAAATGAGGCACCGGATTAAAGCCTTCGTCTTTTAGACGGCGCACAGTTGTAACCGTATCAGCAAAGTCTGATCCGGGTAAAAATGTCACATATACAGTACAACCAGCACGCAGAATGTCACGAAAATCAGCCACTTTCGCCGCCCCACCCGGGGTAACTTCGACAGTGGTTTTTTGCATCAGGTTAATAATAGCCTGTTTTTCAGCCGCAGCAGATAAAGCCATGGTTGAGGTCTCCAGATAAGCCCTGTTAGGCTTGTTTATAACCGCTAGCCACAACCAGTTGCGCTAGCACTTCGTCGGTATATTCTTGCTCAATACGAGCTACTGTCTCTTGCAGTACAGAGTCTATATCATCACCGCAAGGTTGATTGTGTCGCTTCCATGCGGATAAATACCCATCGGTACCATGCAATCCGGCCCGCATCGCAGCCTTGTCCACAGCCTTTTCAAAGCGTTCAGACAAAGGTTGTTTGGCCGCTTTACGACCCTGTTTAACAATAACTTGTGCCGGGATATCGCGCCACATAACCAAAGTCAATGTTGCCATTTCACTACCTTTGTCTCATTGTGTTGTATATATTGCCGCAGATCTGCAGCCATCTGCCCATAGCCAGTGATCACTTTTTCATACTCCAGCCCAAGACTCTGTGCGGCAGCCTCTGCATAATGGTCAAGTTGACGACTTTCGTTTTGGGCCATATAAACTAATTTTTTATAATGACCAAACACTAATGGTATTAGCTTGGGTTTATCCCTCAAGCCCATACCCTGCATAATCAGTTGTTCAAAATGCTTGGCCAAATAATCAGTCAAATAAAAGGTACCTAATTCGGCCTCTGCCAATTTAGCAAAGGCCTCACTGCCAGCATAGAACTCATAACAGTGAGCCCCTTGCAAACGCTGGGCCTGATACTTTTTCAGCACCCTATCCAATTGTCCGCCGGTACCACAATCAGCAAAGCCTATAAAAACTTGATCATACTCACCAGCAAAGTCCAGCAGGCGTTGTTCTACCGCACCGGGTATTAGTTCTGGTCGATTATGTAACTCTGCCGGAATTTGTGAAATCTTAATATTATTCCAGCCGTTGCTGCGCGCTACTGCCGAGATTTCTCGTGCAATAGCTCCGCAGGCAATAATTAACAACTGGGCCGGTTGCATGATCGGCTGTTACGTTCAGTGTGCGCTATCACGCTCTGGCGCGACGCTCAGCAATCATCTGCTTGGCAGTATCAACCGCAACCGCAGCGTCACGACAATAAGCATCAGCACCAATAGCGTCACCAAATTCTTCATTTAGTGGTGCACCGCCAACCAATACCAGATAGTCATCACGGATACCCTGTTCTTGCAAGGTATCAATAACCACTTTCATATAGGGCATGGTTGTGGTCAACAAAGCAGACATACCCAAGATATCTGGCTTATGCTCTTCCAGTGCAGCCAAATAATCTTCTACCGGGCAGTTGATGCCAATATCGACTACTTCAAAACCGGCGCCTTCCCACATCATGGCCACCAAATTCTTACCGATATCGTGAATATCACCTTTAACAGTACCAATAACAGCCTTACCAATCGGCTCAGCGCCCGTTTCTGCTAACAAGGGCCGTAAAATGGTCATGCCAGATTTCATTGCGTTAGCGGCCATAAGTACTTCTGGCACAAACAGGATACCATCACGGAAATCGACACCCACGATATTCATGCCACCAACCAGGGCTTCATTCAAAACCTTATCCGGACTCCAACCACGATCCAATAGAATCTGAGTACCTTCACCTATTTCATCTTCCATGCCGTCATAAAGATCGTCATGCATTTGCTCTACCAACTCTTCGTCACTTAAGGTGCTCAGATCTAAATCGTCTTCATATTGATCGTCGGACATGGGTACCACTCCTACAGGTAATAACATCCCTGATGCTATCAGGGGCTTGGTTGGCGGCTAGATTATCAGGCTTGATTTTGCGCGCTGACATTTTCACGACAACAGATTACCGGAAAACGACCAACTAGTGTTTATGCATTACAAACCTTGTGCTAAATCATAACATTTTCTTATTCGTTGCCACTTGAGTAAATTACAGGTACCATGAAACCCACTCACATATATCAATAAAGTATATAGTTATAACTATTTATTTTATTAAGTTAACAATATATCACTTTATATGTCTCATACAGACCTGCCATATGCTTTGACATTCCAGTAGAATGCGCAGCGATTGAGCATACTCGTTTATTTAACTGGAGGTTAATTAGCATGGCAAAGATTATTGACGGCAAACAATTTGCTGCCGACCTGCGTGGTAAAATGACCACGCAAATTGCGTCTCTTGCAGCACAACACAGTATTATCCCAGGACTGGCCGTTGTATTGGTAGGTGAAGACCCTGCCAGCCAAGTATATGTGCGCAACAAAGGCAAGCAGGCAACAGAATGTGGTATCAAATCCATTGAGCACAAACTGGACGTATCCACAAGCGAAGATGTATTGCTTAACCTGATTGAGGAAATGAATCAGGACCCTGCTATAAATGGTATTCTAGTGCAATTACCACTGCCCAAACATATTGATGCTGACAAGGTATTAAACGCTATTGACCCAAACAAGGATGTGGATGGTTTCCATCCGATCAATGTGGGCCTCTTGTCAACCGGTGGCAATGGCATGATTCCGTGTACCCCATTGGGAAGCCTAATGTTGCTGCAGGATCATCTAGGTGACTTAACCGGCCTTAATGCGGTTGTTGTTGGCCGTTCCAATATCGTTGGCAAACCTATGTTTAATCTACTCTTACAACAAAGTTGCACTGTGACTGTAGCTCACTCTCGCACCAAGAATATCGAATCCGTAGTACGTGAAGCAGACATCGTTGTTGCTGCAGTCGGGGTGCCAGAATTAGTAAAAGGTTCCTGGATTAAGCCAGGTGCGACAGTCATTGATGTGGGCATTAATCGTATTGAAGCAGGTGATGGCAAAACCAAATTAGTTGGTGATGTCGACTTCGCCAGTGCTGCCGAGGTAGCCGGTGCCATTACTCCCGTACCGGGTGGTGTTGGCCCCATGACAATTGCCTGTCTGCTGTACAACACAATGGTAGCGGCATGTCGTCATAATCATGTAGACCTGCCAGAAGCTTAATAAGAGCCTGCGCTTTGGCCCTGTTACAAAAATAACTCGCGCCAAACTCTCTTAAACATTAAAAAAGCCCGCTAGGTTATAGCGGGCTTTTTTTATTTGTACAGCCAGGGTTTATTTATACACTGGGAAGCGTGCACAAAGCTCAGCAACTTTAGCACGTACCTCAGCAATCACAGCCTCATTGTCGATGTTATCCATCACATCACACATCCATCCTGTCATAGCACTGACTTCTTCAGCACCAAAGCCGCGACTGGTAATAGCCGGGGTACCGACTCGAATACCAGAGGTTACAAAGGGCGACTGTGGATCATTGGGCACCGCATTCTTATTGACCGTGATATGCGCTGCACCCAAAGCAGCATCAGCCGCCTTGCCAGTGATTCCTTTAGCGATCAGGTCAACCAGCATAAGGTGATTTTCAGTACCACCAGATACAATCTTGAAGCCACGCGCCTGAAACACCTCAGCCATTACCTTGGCATTGTCGACAACTTGTTGTTGATAATCTTTGAATTCAGGCTGTAAAGCTTCTTTGAATGCTACAGCCTTGGCAGCAATAACATGCATCAAGGGACCACCCTGTTGGCCCGGGAAGACGGCAGAGTTTAATTTCTTCTCTATCGCCTCATTGGCCCGCGCCAGAATTAGCCCACCACGAGGGCCACGTAACGTCTTGTGGGTGGTAGTAGTGCACACATCAGCATAAGGCAGCGGATTAGGGTAGTGACCTGTAGCCACTAGACCTGCTACGTGAGCCATGTCTACGAATAGATAAGCACCAACACTATCGGCAATAGTGCGAAACTTAGCCCAATCCATAATCTGAGAATAAGCAGAAAAGCCAGCGACAATCATCTTTGGCTTGTGTTCAGTAGCCAACCGCTGGATCTCGTCATAATCGAGCATACCGTCATCATTCAGGCCATATTGAATTGCATTGTAATTCTTGCCCGAAAAGTTAACATGAGCACCGTGAGTCAGATGCCCACCATGGGCCAAACTCATACCCATAATAGTATCGCCCGGACTAACCAAAGCCTGGTATACGGCAGCGTTAGCCTGCGAACCTGAGTGCGGCTGAACATTGACATAATCAGCACCAAATAACGCTTGGGCACGCTCCATGGCCAACACTTCAACCTTGTCAACATATTCGCAACCACCATAATAGCGCTTGTGCGGATACCCTTCGGCATACTTGTTGGTTAAGCCAGACCCCTGAGCTTGCATAACGCGCTGGCTAGTGTAGTTCTCAGAGGCAATTAACTCAATGTGTTGTTCTTGACGTTGTTCTTCTTCCTGCATTCCAGCCCACAATTGTGGGTCAAAATCCTGGACATTATCAGACTTATTAAACATCAATAGGCTCCATACTGTTTCCTTGCGGAAAGCGATAAAATAAAAAAAGTTGCTTGAGCAACTTCTCGAAAATTTGAGGCTTGCATGTTAACCGTTAACCAACATGAGGATTGTGTGTGTACGACCCTGTTAATCATTTACGCGCCCAATTCTGCAGTCAATCCGGCACACCAATCCGGATATTTGTAAAATCAGCCAAACACCTGCAATTTAAGGCGCGTATTATGCCATATTTGCCGTTATTATCCGAGATAAAATAATTCAATAACAATGAATCTTCTGCAACCCAAAAAACTCAGTTGAACTGCATATTGGCACTGCGAAACTGGATAAAAAAACAAGGTATAAGTGCCAAACTAGGTGTTTAGGTGAAATATAAATAAGGCCTTTTTACTTCCTGAGATTTAACCTGATAGCAGTTTGTGCGACAATGACAATGCTACTCCATCTATCATCTGGATCAGGTAATACTCATGCCCCACAGTCTATCAATTGACCCACAACACAATCACCTTACCGCTGACTACGCCAAGGGTGCAGCTCAAGCTATGTTAGCCTTAGGCCATAAGCGTCCGCGTGTACACTGTATTACCAGCACGGTTGCACAAGATATCTCCTCAGATGTTATTTTAGCAGTTGGCGCCACCTCCTCTTTTACTATAAGTGTAGAGGAAATTGCTGAATTAGTGGCTGCCACCAATGCACTGGTTATCAATATAGGCACCCTGGATAGCAATCGCAGAGCGGTCATCTTGCCTGCCATTCAAACCGCAACAGAATACGCCAAACCATGGATTCTGGATCCAGTTTCCGTGCATGCGTCCAATACCAGGTTACAATACGCACGTAGCCTGCTGGAATACCACCCTTCAATCGTGCGTGGCAATGCGCTTGAAATTCAAAAACTGGCGCATAGCAATAGCCCGATGGCAGCCCAGGAACTAGCCTTGCAATATGGTTGTGTGGTCGCCCAAACAGGTGAAACGGACATCATTACCAATGGGGTAAAAACCTTGATGATTGCCAATGGTCACCCGATGCAAACTCGTATATCGGCCATGGGGTGTGCCACAACTGCTTTTATCGCTTGTTTTATGGGCATTGACCACGATGCCTTTGATGCTGCCGTACAGGCACTGTTAATCATTGGTGTGGCAGCTGAGCTGGCTGCCACTAAATCTTTTGGCCCAGGCAGTATGCATATGAATTTACTGGATTCAATCTATACCATCAATGAACAGACACTTGCCCGCTATGGACATGTGGTTGAATTGACCGACCAGTAACAATCATCATTAAGCACTCTTATGACGCCAAGTGCAGAAAAGTGGCAAGCTCTAGCCTTTCGAGTTTATTTGGATGACTCGCTGTACTCTGGCTATTACAGATTGATACAGTCAACGCAATACCATAGCCAAGCTGCCACTATTCACCCGACGGTTAAAATCACAACCGGTTCGAATATGGGCTAAATGATGGCGCATCAAACTGCTACTTAGACTTTTATCACCTACCACTAAAGCCGCAATCAACTCATTGTGCTCATCACGGGCGCAGGTGTTGCCACCCTGCCCATACATAGCAATAATTAATGATGTTTGTGATATCAGGCCACGCAGCATATGCACATAGGGTTGGTTGCCCGCTGCTTGAGCCAAGCGTAAATGAAACTCACCAGAACGGCGCAATGCCGTACCAGTGTCTCCCTGATCCAGAGCCTCCTGCTCCAGTGTAATCATCAACTTTAAGGCTTCTATTTCTTGGGCTCCAAGACTACCACAGGCTAGATCAACAACAGCCAATTCAATTAGTTCACGAGCATCCAGTATTTGTTGGGCTACAATAAAATCCGGTGCGGCAACATAAGCGCCACGATTTTTGTGCATCACCACCACCTGTTCGGCAGCCAAACGCTGTAAAGACTGACGAATCAAGGTGCGACTAACGCCAAACACTTGTGCCAGATCCTGTTCATTGAGCTTGGTGTTAGGGGCCAGACGCTGCTCCAGAATACAATCAAATAGCTGCCGATATATATCCAGATTTGGCCCTGTTTCCTTTACTGCTGCAACCAGCTGGTCTGGACTAGAGTAGTTGTCATTAAACACCATGATCACTAGCTGCCTCTATATGTGGAATAACTATAGGGAGATACCAATAGCGGCACATGATAATGGGAATCCACATCGGCTATCCCAAAACGAATCGGTATTATATCCAAAAATGCCGGCTCTGACTGCCCCAAACCGGCCGCACGAAAATAATCTCCAGCGGCAAATTCGAGCTCATATTGACCACAAGCAAACACTTCTTTTGGTAGTATTGGACTATCACAACGGCCATCATCATTGGTAACCATTGTCGCAATCAGCTCACGCCTCCCCCCCACACAGCGATATAGCCGAAGTTGCATCCCTTGGGCCGGTACACCTTGTGCTGTATCCAAAACATGTGTTGTTAAAAAACCCATCATTTATGCTCCTAAAGCTATTGCCCCTGCTGCAACCACTGACCAAGCTGTTGCCGCTCGAGGGTCGTCATTTGTGTCATATTACCCAGTGGCATAACCTGTGTTGCCACTACTTGTTGGTATATACGCTCGTTCTGTAAGCGTATCTGCTGCAGATTATCCAATATTACCCCGGCCGGTGCGGTGGCAAAAGCCGGGGAAGTTGGCTGAGCAGCATGACAGGCACCACAATGCTTACTAATCAAAGCCTGCGCCTGAGTATCACTAATCAGCCCTTTGGCGTCTTGCTCTGCCGCAATGGGAGCCGGTGCCGTAACATAAGCCATAACCAACATAGCCAAAATTGCGGCAGGCAGGACCCACACAAACTGCTGGCCATTATGACGGGTGTTAAAGTAATGGCGTACCGCCACACTCACCAAAGCAATTGCCAACAATATTAACCAATTCCAGTCACTGCCATAGGTACTTGGAAAATGATTACTGATCATAATAAATACCACGGGTAACGTCAGGTAATTATTATGCCGTGAACGTAACAAGGCATTTTTCGGTTTACTGGGATCAGGTTTAGTGCCGGCTTCAATAGCCGCCACTAAAGCACGCTGGGCTGGCATAATAACAAAAAACACATTACCCACCATCATAGTGCCAATAATTGCACCCACATGAACATAAGCAGCACGCCCGGTCATATAGTGTGATAAACCCCACGCAGCCAATGTTAGCGCCAGTAGCAATACCATTCCCAAGAGCGCCGATTGGTGACGCAGAGGGCTTTTGCATAATAGATCGTATACCAGCCAACCGCCAACTAACCCACCCACACCCAAAGCAATGGTGGCACCAGCAGACAGCTCAGAACCGGGAGCAATCAAATAGGTATTGGCATTGATATAAAACACCACACTGAGCAGCAATACGCCACTAATCCAGGTGGTATAGGCCTCCCATTTAAACCAGTGTAAGTGCTTGGGCATGGAGGCAGGAGCCAGATTATATTTTTGCAGGTGGTATATACCACCACCGTGAATAGCCCATAATTCTCCCGCCAGCTCCGGGTTTTTAACACTGCGATCGAGATTATTTTCCAGCCAGACAAAATAAAAGGACGCGCCAATCCACGCGATACCAACAATTACATGAACCCAACGTACCATCAGATTCAGCCACTCAATAAAGTGTGCATCCATAATTAAGCCCCGATATGTTCTGCAATAAGCGTTTGCAGGTCTATTTGTGCCTGTAAGGCCATGCACAAATCTACTTCAATTAAATTATTACCTTCACCGCTGCGATCCACGACCAAAAAGCGTTGCTCTGGAGCAAGAATAAGTAGCGGGTGGTGCCATACCCCTTTGGCATAATTGACTCCCTGTTGACCGTTGGTAACAAAGGCATGCAGTGTATTAGGGGATCCGTTGTCAGCCTTTTCGGCAACCACAACAATAAACGGCTGCTTATCCATAGGGATAAATGCCTGACTGCCCAAGGGGTGCTGTTCCAGCATCGCCAATTGGATCGGGTGTTCCCAACGACGCGAAACAAAAATATTAACAATAGCTTCATCCTCAGCTTGCGCTAAAGTCACGGCAGCTAAACGGTGATAACGCTGAGTAAAACCATTGTTAATGGCAAAATGTTCAGCACCCTCGGTCTCGATGACATCACCAAAGGGGGCAAAACCGGCTTTGGTTAAAGGCTTGACCTCAATAAATGGCACAGCACTCATAGTTCACCTACCTTGCCACGTATGCGTAACCGGGAGACCCCGCCATCGGGAAATATATTTAAGCGTACATGGGTAATAGGGCCTTGAGCGACCAGCTCATCAGCATACTGATGAATATTATCCATAGTTAATTTTTGTGTAGGCAGCAATTCTGGCCAATACAGGCTTTGTGCCGCCATTTGATCATCACTGCCACCGGCTACATATGCACCCTGAATGCTGCAGGAGTCGGGGAAATTGCCTTTAAAATGCGCTGTATCCACTTCAATTTCAGATACTTCTCCTGCTGTACCAAGGGCGATAATAACCCAATCAAAGCCTGGTTCACGTCTGCGAGCAGTCTCCCAACCATCACCCATATTGACACCTCGGCCTGGTGCCAGAATATTTTCCATACGACCAAAGTGTTCATCAGAACACAGCAAGGCTCGCCCGCCATTTTCCATAGCTGCCAAATCGATTACCTGCCCTGCCATCTGCTGCCAGTCTTTAACCACCTCGCCATAAACCCGCAAACGGGCAACACCACCATCCGGATACATATGCAAACGCACATGGGAATAGACATTATTGTCGTCTACAGCAAACAGTTGCTGACTGTCTCCTTGCAAACTAACCGAAGCCAGTATTGGCTGCCATAGGGTATCCTCTGTTGGGTCGCCTGCAGCCACCAGACAGGCCTCCAGTGAAACACTGGGCGCATAATTACCAGTAAAATAACGGGTATCAATATTTAGCCCTTTGATTCGCCCCGGCAAAGCCAGACGGACGGTACAGTGGTCGTGCCCGGGGCCACGCTTGCGGCGTGATTCCCAGCCATCCATCCACTTGCCATTAGCATCATAAACGCCTTCCTTCCAAACAGGGTCGTGATGTTGCAACATGCGATTCATATCAGCAAAAAAGTCATCAGTACAAGCAATAGCCAAGGCTCCCAATCTGGCATCAGCCAAGTTAGTCATGCGCTCATAAGGATTGGATAAGGTATGTTTTTCGGTCATAAATTAGTCTCTCACATGGTAGCCAGTCGAAAGCCGGCTATCTTATTAATTTCTTTTAGTGCTTGTTGAAATTCCACTTCCACATCATGCTCAATGCGTTGCCGAAAGGCAGCCAGTATTTGGTGACGATTGCTCCCCTTTACCGCCTTAATAAATGGAAATCCGAATTTGTCTTTATAGGCGTTATTTAACTGCGTAAATTCAGCAAATTCCGCTGCTGTGCATTGGTGAATACCAGCGCCGGACTGTTCTGCTGTAGAAGCGGCGGTCAATTCACCAGCCACCGCTGCCTTGCCAGCCAGATCTGGGTGAGCATTGATTAATGCCATCTGTTCGTCTTTGCCGGCTGCCAACATCACCTCTGCAAAAACCTGTTGCAGTGCATGCCTGTCCCCTAGAGCAGGCGTTAGGCCACGCTCAAAAACCCGTTCAGCTACCCAAGGTGAATGCTCATAAACATCTTTAAAATGCTCGACAAAAGCAGCGCGAGTCATCTGCTCAGGTACGCAAGTGCTAAATGTGTTCTTGTTGGTTTTATGATATGGATGATGTTGATGCCAGTGATGAGCAATATCCACTCGTCTGGCATACCATACATCGGGGAATTGCTTGGTATAAGCTAAAAAACGCTGGATTGCTTTAAACCGTGCCGGCCGTCCCAACAAGCGACAATGCATACCAATCGACAACATCTTGGGAGCATAGGCACCTTCCTCATAGAGTACATCAAAGGCGTCTTTTAGATATTGAAAAAACTGTTCACTGGTATGAAAACCCTGATTCGTAGCAAAACGCATATCATTAGTATCCAGGGTATAGGGGATCACCAACTGGGGTTTATCGTAGTCTGTATTCCAGTATGGCAAATCGTCACTATAGTCATCAGAATCGTAGAGAAAACCTCCCTCCTCTACCACCAATTGCCGCGTATTAGGACTGTCACGACCCGTATACCATCCCAGGGGGCGCTCACCGGTAATACCTTGCAGAATATTAATAGCCTTATGCAGGTGCTGCCTTTCCTCATCTTTATCCATATACTGATAATCGATCCAGCGATAACCATGGGAACAGATTTCATGACCCTGCTGGTGCATCAGCCTTATCAACTCAGGATGGCGCTCGGCAGCCATAGCCACAGCAAATATGGTCAAGGGAATCTGCTGTTGACGAAATAAATCTAAGATGCGCCATACACCGGCCCGGCTGCCATACTCATAGATCGACTCCATACTGGCATGGCGCACACCCGGATATGGCTGAGCGCCAATAATTTCCGATAAAAAGGCTTCAGATTCCTGGTCACCATGTAATACACATCGCTCACCACCTTCTTCATAGTTAAGCACAAAAGACAAAGCGACTCTGGCCCCACCAGGCCAAACCACCTGAGGAGGGTTGCCGTTGTAGCCAATAAGATCACGTGGATAGGAAGCAGTCATATATATACTCAAGTTAAGACCATAATCACCGGCTGATTGATTTTTTGGCTGGTGTCGGCGGGCTGGGTAAGCGTAGCTCGGACTCAGCGTGGCCCGTAAGAGCAGCGAGTGCTTTGGGTATTAGTCCGACATTGTCGGGTTAAAACCCGACCCAGCTTTAAGCAAACTCATATAAATACAAGGCCGCAGATACACTCTAAATCAGCAGGTCTAACGCCTGTTGGCGTTATCACATCATAATAAAAAACATTATTGTATACAATAATAGCTCAAAGTTTCCAAACTGCCAAGACATGGCTTCAAGCTTTCGCTAAAATAGCGGCGCATATAAACTTTCGCTTGTTTCTTATCAGGTATACGACCTTATGGCTATTGAATGCCCTATTTATCTTACTGCAGACAACACTCAACAATGGATCGACGCCTTTGCTCGCCAATATCCGCATATCAAAGTGCTGGATTGGCAACATGCAAGTCGCCCCGCAGATGTCCGTTATGCCATTGTCTGGCAACCCTGTGGGGAATTCTTTCAACGCTTCCCAAATTTAGAAGCTGTATTTAACTTGGGAGCCGGTGTCGATGGAATTTTATGCCATCCACAGTTACCCCGCGAGGTGCAGGTTATTCGTCTGGAAAATGCCGGTATGGCCGCCCAAATGAATCAGTATTTTGCCTACCATATTATGCATTTTCATCGTTCAATGGATACTTATCAAAGGCAGCAATCACAACAACATTGGCAATCGCATCCGGGCACACCGGCCGGCGATTTTCGCGTAGGTATACTTGGCTTGGGGCAGTTGGGCAGCAGCGTTGCTGATTGCCTGTTCAAGCTGGGCTATAAAGTGTCTGGCTGGAGCCAATCAGAAAAATATATTGAGGGGGTACAATGCTTCCAGGGGGCTGATCAGCTAAATGATTTTTTACAGCAAACTGATGCTTTGTGTTGCTTGTTACCACTAACTGATAACACTCGTGACCTACTCAATCGCCATACTATGGGCCAACTCCCTGCCGGCGCGGTTATTATTAATGCCGCCCGGGGTGAGCATCTGGTCGAAGACGACCTGCTTGAACTGCTAGATAGTGGTCATCTGCGTGGCGCCGTACTCGATACGGTGCGCAATGAGCCACTAGCTGCTGACAGTTCTCTATGGCGACAAGCTGGTCTGATTATCACCCCACACTGTGCTGCTCAATCCTGGATAGAACCCACCGTCAAACAGATAGGCAATAATATTGATACCCTATTGGCCGGCAAAACGCCCACTGGTTTAGTAGAACGCAACCGAGGCTATTAGTACCATGCAAAAAGACTCAAGACGCTTCTGCATTGCCCCCATGATAGACTTTACTGACCGACATTTTCGCTATATGGCCCGTTTAGCCAGCCAGAAAGCTACTTTGTTTACCGAAATGATCACCACAGGGGCTATTCTTAATGGCAATCAGGATTTCTTGTTGGGGCATAGCCCCAGCGAACACCCTCTGGTACTGCAACTAGGTGGCAGTAATCCACATGAACTGGCCCAATGTGCCACCATTGGCAACCAGTTTGGTTATGATGAGATCAATCTTAATGTGGGCTGCCCCAGTGATAAGGTACAGCATCATAAAATTGGTGCCTGCCTGATGGCAGAACCCAGTCTCGTGCGCGAGTGCCTGCAGGCTATGGCAGAACAAAGCCCCGTACCCGTCACCATTAAACATCGCATTGGCCTTGATAATGATGACAGTTATGACACGCTAGCAGCCTTTGTTGATCAAGTACAGGGGCCCCATTGTGAGGTATTTTATGTGCACGCGCGCAACGCTATTTTACAAGGTCTGTCACCCAAGCAAAATCGACAAATACCCCCTTTACAATATGCCAAGGTGTATCGCCTAAAACAGGACTTCCCGCACCTGCAAATTATTATCAATGGTGGGATTGAGTCCCTGTCGGACTGCCAGACACATTTGTCGCAAGTGGATGGCGTTATGCTCGGCCGTGCTGCCTATCACAATAGTGCCCTGTTACTGGATGTAGACCAGCAAATATATGCCACCAAGACCAGTGTTACCCGCCGCGGCGTAGTCGACGGCTATCTGGCTTATATGACTGAACAACATGCGCAAGGGACAGCCTGGCACCATATGTCAAAGCATTTGATGGGCCTCTTTCAGGGCCTGCCGGGAGCGCGTAATATGCGACGTCATCTAAGTGAAAATATACACGGCGCCAGAGCATCTTTAACAGTTATCGAAGACGCCTTAAGTCTGGTAGACTATGACCTATAATTCAACCATTGACAGACTAATGAACAAACTAGACCAACTTAAAGCCATGACCAAAGTGGTTGCCGACACAGGTGACCTTACCGCTATACAAAGTTTTTTACCCGAAGACGCCACCACCAATCCGTCTTTAGTGCTTAAAGCTGCACAACTCGATGCCTATCAACATCTTATTGGCGAAGCCAAAGCCTGGGCACAGGATCAGGGAGGCAACCCGCAACAAGTACTAGATAACACTTGTGATTACCTAGCCGTGGCCATTGGTAAAGAAGTGCTAACTGCCATACCGGGTCGCATTTCTACCGAAGTAGATTCGCGTTTGTCATTTGATACCCAAGCCACGGTAACGCGGGCCAAACGTCTGATCGAACTCTACGCTCAGCAAGGCATCAGCAAAGACCGGGTATTGATCAAGATTGCCGCCACCTGGGAAGGTATTCAGGCTGGCAAACAATTGGAAAGCGAGGGGATTAACTGTAATTTAACCCTATTATTTAGCTTTGCTCAGGCAGTGGCCTGTGCGCAGGCTGGTGTGTACCTGATATCGCCGTTTGTCGGGCGTATTTTAGACTGGTATAAAAAAGCCAATAATCGCGACAGCTACCCGGCAACTGAAGATCCCGGCGTATTGTCTGTGAGTCGTATTTTTGACTACTACAAACACTATGGCTATAAAACCATCGTTATGGGTGCCAGTTTCCGCAATACTGGTGAAATTGAACAGCTGGCCGGCTGCGACCGCTTAACCATCAGCCCTGATCTAATGCAGCAGCTGGCAGCCGATACAGGTATCTTGCCGCAACAATTGCATGCTGATCATGTCGTTTGTGATGAAACCAAGCTGGATCTTGATGAAGCAGCTTTCCGTTGGCTACACAACGAAGACGCTATGGCAACAGAAAAACTGGCCGAAGGTATTCGTAACTTTACCCGTGATCAGGAAAAACTGGAAGCGATGCTCACTCAGTAAGCTGTGCTTAATGGAAGATAAAAGTACCCCTTTGAGCTTATCACTTATGCTTTTGTCTTTCCGCTGGTCCCAGCCTTGTCGTATTTGGCAAGGGCATGATCATTACCGGAACATGGCGCCTTGCTGCGCCATAACCGAACAAGGTTGAACTGAACAACACTACTAGTGCTGACTTTCCAGCGCCTCTACCAGACTCTGAAATGTCTGCTGGTTTTTGTCATTTAGCCCCATAAGAATTTTATGGGCTTCCAACACCTTGTCCTGCATTTCCTGTTCACTGCAGGTACAATTATCCAACTGCTCACAGGGCGGCAAACCTTGTTCCAGTTTACTCACCAGAGTAAACACCTTATCAAAGCCCATACTTAGCAAAATACGAGTGATATTACCGTTAGTAGATACCAGAGTTGGCACCTGATCCACCTGCCGCCGCATACGCACAGCCAGTTTGGCCAGAATACCCAAGGAAGTAGAATCTATACCCTGAGTCTCAGTCAGATCAATCAAAACATTGTGGAAATGCCGACTCTGTAGGGCATGATCAAGATATTGATCGAGGGAAGGACACAGGGTCAGGCGCACGTCGCCTAAAAACTTAACCACGTGCACACCATCTCTCTCGGCCACTAGTATACGGCCTTCACCCATGCCCGGCACCTTCTATACTTAATACAGCAATATCATCCGGTAGCTGCTGGCGCTGATCCAATTGCAACCCTGATACCAAGCCAGCTATATGACATCCATTCGCCTGTAATATATCAAGCAACATGGCTTCCTGATCTCGATCTTGCTGATTGGGTAATACTTCCAAAATACCGTCAGAACACAATAATAAAGAGAAATTGGGCGCTAAGGATTGCTGCAATGATTTATATTCAGCACCTTCAAACAGTCCTAAGGGAAAACTCGAACCCAAGCCTGTAAGATAGGTTAACTGTTGCTCCTGATACAGCACCGGCATAGGGTAATGACCACCCACACAATAATTCAAAGTAAGTCCGTCGGGGCTAATCAGGCCCATAAACATCGTCAGATGTTTGTCGACATCAAAGTCCAATATCTCCTCATTCAAGCGAGACATTATCTCCTCAAGAAACACAGATTGGCCATGCTCAAACTGTTTGTCAGCCAATATACCACGCGTCAGACTTTTTAATAATATAGTCAATATGGCTGACGAAGCCCCATGCCCCGAAACATCAGCTAAATAAAACAGCACACTGCCATCAGATAAGCTCATATGGTCAACAAAATCCCCACTTAAATACAGGGACGACTGCATATGACGCTGTATGGTTAAACCATTGCGCCGAGTCTCTACGGGGGGCATCAAACGCTGCTGCATTAAGCGCCCGGCCTGCTGATCACGTTCCAATTCTGCCAACGAATCATTGAGTTTCTGATTGGTCTGTTCCAACTGCTGTCTATAGCGACGATTATCAAAAAATAATTTAGCATGGCGAACATGGCGCGCCACACAACGGTCCAATACAGATTGACTCTCCAACGGCAAACTAAATACGCTGGTCACCCCTAAACTCAATAGTCTGGTCACATCCAAAGCCGTAGTAACCTCTGTTACTAACAATAAAGGAATTTCCTCGAATTTATCCAGCATATCCTGCAGCAAAGCGGTTTGGGATGCTAGCTTGGGATGGTAAAAAAACAGGATCAAATGCACTGGATTATCGGCTAGCAACTGCAGAGCCTGCAAAGGCTCTTTGGTCGCCAGCACCTGATAATGCAAGCATTCATAATGAGCCAACATCTGGCGAGAAACCAGTGACTCATCGGTGATCAAAAGAAGCTGACTGACGTCAGATTCCATAGATGACTCCAAAACAATAATCAGCCATAAACACCGCCTACCTTAGTCCTAACAGACAGGTTAGACAAGAGTAATGTTCATTTTAATTAGATTAATGGGCATTGAACCGGTCCTATATTAATCAAATTCATCGAACTCATCGGATTCTGTACCCATATTTGTCACTGGTCTACCATCCCGTATTTGCATGGCACGCCGGGCTAAATAGGCGTCACGTACAAATGTATATTCATCACCAATAACCAAATGCTGCAAGTCCTGTAATTGATTGCGTGTATCCAACACCTGCAATACTTGCAAACCGAGCCGATGGTCTTTGGGCTGATAATCAGCAAGGGGATCCAATTGTTGATCAACGGTTAGACTTATACCATCACGCACACTACTTGGCCCCAACAACGGCAACACCACATAGGGTCCCGATTCAACCCCCCAATAACCCAGTGTTTGGCCAAAATCCTCGGCCTGAGCATACATGCCAAAATGAGATGCCACATCAAATAGGCCCATCACACCGACCGTACTATTGATCAATAAGCGAGCTGCATCATTACCGGCCTGTAGAGGTTTACCCTGTAGCAAGTGGTTAGCGAAGTATTTCACTTCAGAGAGGTTATTAAATATATTGGTTACCCCCTGCTCCACCACATCAGGCACTATGGCAGCATAAGCACGCGTAGTCGGTAGCAAAATAGTATTATCAACCACCTTGTTAAAAGCATATATCTTACGGTTAGTGTCCTGCCATGGATCCTGGTCAACAGCAGATCCCATATTTGCGTCGGGCACACTGGCACAACCACCAATAAGTAACAGCAATAGTATTAAACCGGACCACCAAAAAGATTTTATAAACTGTTTATTTTGTTTCATTACCATTGCATTGTTTGTTTAACAAAAGGGATAGTGAGTTTACGTTTTGCTTGCCAAGAGGCCGTGTCCAGAGTTTGCAATACTGTCATCACAGCACCCATATTGCGCTGACTATGCAAACATATATACTGCGCCAATTCAGTGGAAATACTAAACCCAAGTTGGCGCGCCCGCATAATCAATTGTTGACCTTGCCGGGCTTCATCAAGGGCATGCAGTGGCATCATCAGCGCTAACTGCAAACGCGACTGCAAGTCGGGTAGCAAACATGGCATCGTACGGGCTGTCTGGGAGCTACTTAACAACAGTCTATGGCCGAGTTGTTGATTAGCATTGTACAGATGGAATAAAGCTTCACACCAGGAGCTGGTCTGGCATAGAGCATCAATATCATCAATACACAGTAGCTGAAACTGCTCAAAACCAGCCAGCATTTCGGCTCCAGTATCTGGCCCCATCGCCAAGAGTTCAGCCGCAGATAAATAACCTACCTGCCAACCATGGTCCATTGCTGCTTGGGCTGTGGCCTGCAATAAATGAGACTTACCCACGCCATCAGCACCCTGCAATAACAACACATCAGTTGCAGGATCCTGAGCTATTTTTTGTAATGCAGGCAACACTCCCGGGCTGGCGGCAAAGTCGTAGTTGTGCCAGTTAGCATAACTGGGCAAACGCATATTCAAGGTTAATTGCTGACCAGCAAGGTCAGTGGTGGCTAGATTCATTAACAACTAAGTCCTACTGGTCATAAAGTAAGCTATTTCTATAACCTTCGTGCAAGTGACGCAACAATACCATAATTACTGCTGCAAGGGGTAATGCCAAAAGCATTCCTGTAAAACCAAATAACTGACCACCTGCCAGCACAGCAAAAATCACGGCCACCGGATGCAGACCAATACGATCACCAATCAACCAGGGCGTCAACACCATACCTTCGAGTGCTTGACCAATCACAAACACCAGAGTAACGGCCACAAAGCCCCAATAAGAATCAAATTGAAATAGTGCCACTAACATGGCTGCCACAAAGCCAACAGCAAAGCCCAAGTAAGGCACAATACTGGCCAAACCGGCCAGCAATCCAATCAGCATGGCATACTTTAAACCAACCACCGACAAACCAATGCCATAGATCAGACCTAAAACCAGCATTACCAGTAGTTGACCACGCACAAAGGCACCCAATACTTCATCACACTCGCGCACCCATAACGTCACTTTGGGTTCCAGATTACGGGGTAGCATATCACGCATTTTGGCCACCAAAATATCAAAATCACGCAATAAATAAAAGCTGACCACCGGCACCAACAAAGTAGAACCAAGCAAGCCAACCAAACCCAGTGTGGATGCTGTAACATAGCTCATAATCTGTGAAGCAATGCCACCTGCCTGTTGTTGCCATTCGGCAGAAACTGTTTTTGTCAACAAATCCAATTCCAGACTTTGTACATCAATATCCAAACGGGTTTGCAGATAAGGCAACATGGTGTGGTTAAACCAGCTTTGCATATCTGGCACCAGCCCAACCAAAGATTGCAACTGTTTAATAAATAACGGCACAGCCAGCAACAAGCCACTAACCAATACCAGTGTTAAACCTAAAAATACCAATATCACTGCCATAGTGCGACTATAGCCTCTGGCCTCCAGTCGGTCAGCGAATGGATCTGCCATATAAGCAATACCCATGCCTAATACAAAAGGCCCCAGAATAGGCTGCAATAGATAAATCAGTAAGGCCACTAATACGGTTAATACGAGAAAAAACCAAGTTTGAGTTTGCGTCATAGGAACTCGCTATATGTCCTTAATGCCATTGATAATAGGCCACAAGGCCGTTTTTAGCACTGTAAAGTGTCTCCGACTGACCGTCAAGTAACTGTAAACGGGTTTGCCCCTCCAGACTAAGTAACAGGTTATCCTGATGACCTTGATAATTCACCAATACTACCAACTTCTCTGCGTGCAAACGCTGCAAAGTAACAGTATTGACACTGGCCAGGGCTTGCAATATTTTCCTTAATGCTGCATAAGCCGCCAAGTCATTGATACCATTAATATGCAATGTAGCCGTATGCTGTTGATCCGTCGCCGTTGGCAAGGCAAAGCGTTGGCTTAGTTGCGCGCCCAAATTTTCCACAATCAAAGCCACCAGTGCCTCTGGGGTGGCAGCAGCAAATAACCACTCACGCCGTTCATCTGGTAATTGAATACTACCCTGCCCCTGCCAAAAACCATCACTATTCTTGTATAAGCGCCCCCATAACAAACCGTGAGCCTGATAGCGCTGAGAAGCCTGAGCGATAGTGTCAGTAAAGTTACCCCATATATCACTGGGGCCAATAAGTAACTGATCGGTAAGATCCATCAGGGGCAATATTAAAGGCAAGCCCCTCTGTTCGGCTTCAGCTTGCAATTGCAGCGCAATATCCAAACCACCATCAGCAATAATATCCTGAATACCCTGCTGCTCAATAACCAACCAGGTCAATATACTGGACCGATCTGTCACCCACAATGGTAAATCAGCCGCACTCAGTAATTGCCTGACAGCCTGCTGATCAAAGCGCAACTGCAGTACTACTTCCTCTGTAGCAGTGTCAGTCTGCCTGGAGATATGGCTAATATAATTATCCACCTCTGCCAGTGCAGCCTTGATAGGTGCCTGCTTAAGACTGGCTTGCTGTCCAGTTAAGCGCACAATCATGGATGCCATGGCCTGCCGTTTGGCCAGCTTTAAATCAGCCTCACTGGCACTGGCCAAGGGTGCCTCGGCAATATATAAATCCATGGCCATTACCGGGCCGGCACACAGGCTAAACAGCATAGCCATATACCAACTTACCGCTTTAACAAACTTTTGCACGACAGTTATTTACTCTTAAACAGGCCACCATAAAATCAATCTTGGAATTATATAGCCTGAGACTTAGGTAGATTATTTTCACAGGTGGCTAACTATAGCCAAATCCATAACATATGACCACTTGCCAAGCGAAAAAGGTGGTTGCTGTACTAGCTTATTCTGGACCACATATTTAATTGCAGCACAATGCTATTAACGCTCATAAGGCCCATCTTCCCTATCTCGGTGTTGCTGGTTATATGTTCCAGAAACCACCTGAAATCCAGCGTCTTTCTGGTGCCGCATGGCAAGGATTATTGCCACCCAAGATGGGGGACCAAGACGCTTAAACATCGGCATATTGCGCTAAAAGTGCTTAGGTACTACTTAAACATGATATACAAATCGCCCCGGACAAAAATTGCCTATACTAATCGCAAAACCATACCAAGAAAGCATTAACAGTTTTAGCTTAATACCAACAGGCCAAAGGTTTAGCAGCAATATGCCATCTTTTGTTCGACGCAGCACTATATCTAATATGTGCTAACATAGATATTACTATAAACTTAATAACCGATATTGCCATTATGTACAAAGGTGAATGTCTTTGTGGCGCGGTGAAATATGCAATTAATGCTTCGATTGATACCATCGAATGCTGCCACTGTTTAACTTGCCGCAAAGCCCATGCATCGGCGTTTGCTATTGGTGTGACTATCAAGCGCGCTAACTTTAATCTGCTTGCTGGTAACAGTCATTTAGCCGAGTTCGAGTCTTCAAAAGGCAAGCTGCGCGTTTTCTGCAATCAATGTGGCTCCCATATATATGCCTATCGTCCAACTGAACCCTTAACACTGAGATTAAGACCAGCGTTATTAAATACAGATTTGTCACAATTTCAAATTAAGCATATCTATACTGCTACAAGGCTGTGTTTATAAGCCATATGACCACAATGACAAGGCAACTCAATATGGCTTTCCTACGATTAACACCAGATAATGGTTAAACTTTATGCCCAAACCTATTGATATCAAAACAATAGATGCCCATAGAGAAGATGTTAGGATACTATTGGCAGCATCCGATCAATATCTGCGCTCTCTATACCCGGAAGCAAGCAACCATCTTGATGATGCTGATAAATTATCCAAGCCTAATAGCGTTTTATTGGGCGCCTTTGCAGATAATCACTTGCTGGGAATAGGTGCTGTCAAATTGTTTTATGCCGATGGCTATGGTGAGGTAAAACGTGTGTTTGTTGACCCCCTTTACCGAGGGCAAGGTATTGCCAAACCTATTATGGCAGCGCTGGAAGCGAAGCTGGTTAAAGAGGGGATAATATTTGCCAGACTGGAAACAGGCATCAAGCAGACCGCCGCTATCGGGCTTTATAAAAGTTTGGGCTACCAGGAAAGAGCACCTTTTGGACAATATGTAACAGACCCTTTAAGTATCTTTATGGAAAAACCGCTTAGACCATGAAAAAACTGGGCCGGTTGCCAATAACCCAGAGTTCGCCCAAATTCAGTAATCACAAATAATTATTCCATCTTTACCACTCTATTTGATTGTTCCAGCTAATGGAAAAATGGTAAAATTTGCATCCAGTTTTGCTTCTCTTTGCACTTATTTTAATCAAAGTTTTAATCCAAGGCGGATCCTGTCCATGAGCTCACCTACCCCCCCTGTTTCCCTTAGCTATAAAGACGCAGGTGTCGATATCGATGCTGGTAACGATCTGGTCGATCGTATTAAAGGCGTGGCCAAACGCACCCGCCGCCCTGAGGTGATGGCAGGTTTGGGAGGCTTTGGAGCTTTATTTGAACTGCCCAGTGGCTATAAACAACCGGTTCTGGTGTCAGGTACAGATGGAGTGGGCACTAAATTAAAGCTGGCTATGGATCTCAATCGCCATGATTTTATCGGCATTGATCTGGTAGCTATGTGTGTCAATGACCTTATCGTGGCCGGTGCTGAACCACTGTTCTTCCTTGACTATTACGCTACCGGCAAGCTGGATGTAGATATCGCTGCTCGTGTGGTTGACGGTATTGGTATTGGCTGTGAACAGTCCGGCGCCTCTCTGGTAGGTGGTGAAACAGCAGAAATGCCCGGTATGTATGATGGCGAAGATTATGACTTGGCCGGTTTCTGTGTCGGTATTGTTGAAAAACAAAAGATTATAGATGGCAGCAAGGTTGGCTCTGGCGATGTGTTGCTTGGTTTGCCCTCTTCTGGCCCTCACTCCAATGGTTATTCGCTGATCCGCAAGATTATTGAAGTTTCTGGCGCCGATCTAAACCAGCCTATGGGAGACACTAGTCTGGCTGCAGCCTTGATGGAACCCACTCGTATCTATGTCAAACCCCTGCTGGAGTTGTTTAAACAGGTGCCCGTGCATGCCCTTTCCCACATTACAGGTGGGGGCTTACTGGAAAACTTGCCACGAGTTATGCCTGCTTCCTGCATGGCGACTATCGACCAGAGCTCGTGGCAGCGCCCTGCCGTATTTGACTGGCTACAGGCCGCCGGCGGAGTTAGCACCACCGAAATGCACCGCACCTTTAACTGCGGGGTTGGTATGGTCATTGTAGTACCCGCACATGCAGCAGACAAGGCAATAGCATGTTTACAGGAACAGGGCGAACAACCATGGGTTCTGGGGCAAATTAGCAGCCGAGAAGCAGAACAGGAACAGGTTATTCTGGCGTAGGGTATATTGGGGAATAGGGGAATAGAGCCATGGAATCTTCCGGCACACTGGAAAAACCCAAGCTGGTAGCACTTATATCCGGTAGTGGCAGCAATTTACAGGCCATTATAGATCAGGTGGGTAATGGCACCATTGATGCGGAAATAAGTCTGGTGATCAGTAATAATCCCGATGCCAAGGGTCTGCAAAGAGCCTCAGCGGCAGGCATTGCCACAGCGGTTATTGATCATAACGACTATGATAGCCGCACCAGTTTTGACCGTGAATTGATGCGCCATATTGATGCTGAACAGCCACAACTGATCATTCTGGCAGGGTTTATGCGTATATTAACGCCAGATTTCACCAATCATTATGCCGGGCGGATGCTCAATATTCACCCGTCCTTATTACCCGAATTCAAGGGTGTGGATACTCATGCCAGGGCTATAGCAGCAAGCGCTAGCCAACATGGTGCCAGTGTTCACTTTGTTACCAGTGAACTTGATGGCGGTCCGCTGGTCATACAAGCTATAGTGAAGATACAAAACGACGATACGGCCAGTGCCTTGGCCGCTCGAGTATTGCAACAGGAACATATTATTTACCCAATTGCGATCAAATGGTTTTGTGAAGGCAGGCTAAGTCTTGATAACAATCTGGTACGCCTTGATAAACAACCACTGCCTGTACAAGGAATCGCACATCAGGCCGCAACTTGATTTAACAACCAATGGAGCCATCGTATATGCTAAAGAATCTAGGCAAAATTATCACTCTGGCATTACTGCTTGGCAACTCCTCTCTGGCCTATACCAAAGACCAGATACTTAAACCCTTTATTGCACGCTATGCCAGCACCTGGAATCTGGGTCTAACCATCACCGGCGAGGCCACCCGACAATTACAACAACTGGAAAACGGTCAATGGCAACTATCTTTGGATGCTAGCGCCTTAATGGCTAAACTCAACGAACAGAGCCGCCTAAACATCCAGAATGACCAACTCCAGCCTCTAAGCTATCAGTACCAGCGCAAAGTACTTAACCGCAGTAAACAGTTATCTATTGAGTTTGACTGGCAACAAGGAAAGGCCACAACCACTAGCGGTGACAGCTGGTCTATGCCGATCACCCCTCCCCTGCAGGATAAATTGTCTGTGCAATTGCAACTGCGTAAAGACTTAAGTCGTCGGCCCTATGGAAATTTTGCCTACCAGGTCGCGGCCGGAGGCAAAATCGAAACCTTTAACTATCAGGTGCAGGGAACTGAGCAACTGGAACTGGCTATAGGTAAATATCACACCATTAAGGTAGCAAGGCTGCGTACCCTTGCCAGCAACCGGGAAACACTGGTTTGGTTTGCCCCAGGACTTAACTACCAGGCGGTGCGCATCCTGCAGGTCGAGCCTGATGGGAAAAGCTACCAGTTAGACTTACAAAGCATCGAATAGTCACTGCCTGTAAATTCCAGTAAAGTGCATAGCCAAGTGCCTCAGACTTGGTTAGAATCAACCCTTCTGACCAATAAACTTGATAACTTTTTTGTCTATGCGCCTCTTCCAATCTCTTGCAACATCAAGCCTGACGTTTAGCCTGTGCCTGGGTTTTAGTTCCGCTATATCAGCTCAGGCTCTGCAACAACAATATCAACTGGCGGTCGCCAATGATCCGGGATTAATAGCCAGCCAACACCGTCATCAGGCAGTCAAAGAATATATTAATATTGCTGATGCAGCATTTCGCCCAGTCTTATCAGCCGGTGCAAACCAAAATCTTAACCTGACAACCGGCTCCGGCACTGACAGTTACAATGCCAGTCTGGCACTAAGTTTACGTCTGGATGCCCTATATGCGGCGGATAGTGCCGAAGCCTCTATTAAACAATCAAACTTTAATCTGCAAGCCAGCAGACAAAAGCTGTTAGCTGATACTATCGATAACTATTTCACTATCGCCAAACAACAAACACAGATCAACTCCATTGTAGCCCAGATCAAATCCGCCCAGCAGAGTTTGGCCCGTATTCAAAAACAACGTCAACTGGGTCTGGCTACACAGGTGCAGGTAGCTGACGTGGATAACAATGCCCAGCAACTCAATTTGAGTCTGTTACAAGCACAGCAAAAACTGCAGGAAGCTCGCTACAAGCTGACTTTAAGCACGGGGCAAATAGTTGACCAAGAGCTACCCGGTATTAATTTAACCACTAGCCTGCCAACAACTGAATCTTTGCAGTTTGATTACTGGTGGGATTTGGCTAAACAGAACAATCTTAGCCTGCGCGCTGCTGCGGCTGGAGTACAAAAAGCCTACCATGATTACCAACAGAAAGATGCCGAAAAATACCCCACGGGCAGCATTGCCGGCAATCATTATTCCTATCAAAGCGATACACTGACCCTGCAAATTACAGGCAAACTATATGACGGGGGTTTAAATCAGTCGCTAACACATCAGGCACGCTTAACTTGGCAAGCCAGCCAGGAAGATCTAAGAGTCAAGCAGCGTTCTACCAAACAGCAGCTTGACAATATGCTCTATAACCTGCGCAATAATGCACAGCAGATTATTTTGCAAGAAAGCCTGCTGGATACGGCTGAATTTTCTTTGGCCGCAACGCAAAAAGAGTACCAGCTTGGCGTCACTGATTTATTGGCAGTATTGGAGGCGGAACAAAAGGTAGCCACCACAGAAGTTAATCTGATCAATGCCCGCTATGATCAAATTATCTTGCAAACCAAATTGCAAATGTTGGTGGGCAGCCTTAACGATAATGATCTGTTAGCCCTAGATAAGCTGTTGGACGAATAGTTATTAACAATCAAGCCTCAGTGCAGAGGCTTGATAATCAACTATCCTGATCAATACGACTGGCTACAGCACCTTGCTGGTTTTTGTATTTGGCATTATCACGTTGATTATAGGGCCGCACTGCTGGGGTCGACAGGGTTTCAAAATTAATCGCCCCAATAGTCATATTTGGCTTTAACGCCAACGGCAGCTTGCCGCTGTTATAGCATTCCAGCACAATAGCCCCACTCCAACCGGGGTCAATACGATGAGCGGTCACATGCACCATCAATCCCAGACGCGCTAACGAGGAACGGCCATCCAACCAACCCACCAAATCAGCAGGAATAGTTACCGACTCTTTGGTAACAGCCAAAGCCAATTCACCCGGATGCAAAAAGAAAGCCTCATCGTCAGCGACCAGAATCTCATCGCTCATAATAGCTTCCAGAGTCTGATTGATCTCTTCACGGCTGGCGCTTACATCCACATATGGGCGAGCATGATCCTTAAATACGCGAAAGCTGCAACCAAGACGCAAATCGACACTAACACCGCTAATTACTTCATTGCTGGGACGCGGCTCAATTACAATATGACCTTTATCCAGACTGGCAATAATATCCTGATCACTTAATCGCATAACTTATTTTTTCCTGATCTTCTGCTGCGCCTAGGGGCGGTTAATCTTCGATACTGATACTTGGTCCAGCAAGCTTATGGTCAATCTGACGGCTTATGATTGCGGCTAATTCTTTATAGGCTTTCCCTATGCCACCCTGCGGGTCGGCTATAACACTGGGGTTGCCAGCATCAGCCTGTTCACGAATCAGCATGCTTAATGGTAAGCTGGCCAGTTGTTGAATACCGTATTCACGCGCCAGCTGTTGGCCGCCATAAGCACCAAAAATAGCCTCTTCGTGACCACACTGGCTACACACATGAGTGCTCATATTTTCTACAATACCCAACACCGGCACCTGCACCTTGGTAAACATTTCAATACCTTTACGAGCATCAAGCAAGGCCAGATCCTGTGGTGTAGTAACAACAATAGCACCGGTTAATTTAGCTTTCTGACTGAGCGTAAGTTGAATATCCCCCGTACCTGGTGGCATATCAACAAATAAATAATCCAGCTCATCCCAATGAGTCTGCAATAACATTTGTTGCAGCGCTCCGGCAGCCATAGGGCCACGCCATACCATGGGAGCATTTTCATCTACCAAAAAGGCCATGGACATCACCTTAATACCATGGGCGGTCAGCGGCACAAACCACTTCTCGTCCAGAGTTTCCGGGTGACTACCCGGCGTTATTCCCAGCATCAAACCTTGACTGGGGCCATAAATATCAGCATCCAATACCCCAACCTTATAGCCTGCCCCTGCCATGGCCAGGGCAATATTGGCAGTGGTAGTCGATTTGCCTACCCCTCCCTTGCCTGAAGCAATAGCAATAATATTCTGAACTTTTGACAACCCCATTGCATTCGTTGCTGACATATTAATAACTCCAGATTATATGCGTTCCAGTATCACGCCCGTTTCTATATGATCAGTATAGGGAAACTGATCAAACATAGCCTTGGCTTTAAGTCTGTGGGTCTGCTGTAACTGCTGCAAATTAGCCATCAAGGTGGCTGGATTACATGAAATATAGATAATACGTTTAAACTGCTGCACCAGATGCAAGGTATCATCATCCAAACCAGCCCTGGGCGGGTCAACCAAAACTGTACCAAATTGGTAATCATCAAGAGCAATATGGCGTAAACGGCGAAACTCTCTTACACCATTTAGCGCAGCTGTCATTTCTTCACTCGACAAGCGCGCAATAACCACATTATCTACAGCATTCACCTGCAAATTAAATTGAGCCGAATTAACCGATGACTTGGCAATTTCTGTCGCCATGACCTTGCCATAGTAGCTAGCTAAAGGAATGGTAAAATTACCATTACCACAATACAGCTCCAACAGGTCTGGTTGCTTGGTAGATTTGGCACCAATGCTATGTTGACAAGCCCAGGCCAGCATTTTTTCATTGATTCCCGCATTCGGTTGAGTAAAGGCATTTTCAACCTGCTGATAAGCATAGCTGCGGCCCTGCACTTGCAGGGTCTCGGTAATGCTGTCACCACCAATCACCCATTTTTGCTTACGCGCTCGGCCAATGATGTTGATATCAAAACACTCCGCCAAGGTTTGCGCAGCAGCTTCCCACTGTTCATCTAACTGGCGATGATAAAGCAGACTTACCGCGGCCTCACCGGTTTGGCTGGTTAAGAAATCCATCTGAAATAACTTATGGCGCAAGGTAAACTGTGCCTTAATGGCCTCGAGTAAGGGCTGCATCAACTGATTGATACGCTTACTGCCAGTCGGAAACTCTTCTATACGAATAGGATTAAATTTCTGCCCTTTGGGAAACATGGCATAGAATAAATCATCATCTGCATGCCAAACACGAAATTCAGCACGCATACGATAATGTTTGGGAGCCGAAGCAAATACCTCGAGTTCACCAATATTGGCCCAGTCACCAAGTTCGGCGAAACGCTGTTGCAGCCGTTCTGACTTGGTTGCCAACTGTTGTGCATAATGGTCAATTGTCACGTTTTCCGCAGCCACAAATGCATTCCTTTTAATTGCCTAAAGTTGTATGCAAAGCACACCAACAAAATACAAACCTTAATCTTGGCGGGCAATTATAACAGGGCAAGACTTAAATTATAGATTTTTGTTAGTGATCAGGAGCTAATTTAAGTACAATAGACGCCACCTTATGGTGACTTGGCAGCAAGCATGAGGCTAACAGTCATCCAACCCGTTACCAGTATAGTCCAGCAATATTATGACCAGCACTTCCGAACGCGAAATTCTTGTTACCAGCGCCCTTCCCTATGCCAATGGTTCTATTCACTTAGGCCATATGCTGGAGTATATACAGACCGATATATGGGTGCGCTACCAGCGTTTGGTTGGCAATCGTTGTCACTATGTTTGTGCTGATGATGCCCATGGCACGGCCATCATGCTGCGCGCCGAAGTTGAAGGTATTACTCCCGAACAACTGATTGCGAAAGTGCAAGCTGAACACGAAGCCGACTTTGCCGACTTCAAGATCTCTTTTGACAACTATTATTCAACGCACTCACCAGAGAACCAAAAGCTTGCTGAACATATTTTTAATATTTGTGATGCCAAGGGGCACATCTCTCGCCGCACCATTACCCAGGCCTTTGATCCAGAAAAGGAACTATTTCTGGCCGACCGCTTTATTAAAGGCACTTGCCCTAAATGCAAGACTGAAGACCAATACGGCGATAACTGTGAAGCCTGCGGCGCCACCTACTCACCAAGCGAACTTATTGACCCTAAATCTGCCATTTCTGGCGCCACACCTGTGCCAAAAGAATCTTTACATATGTTCTTTAAGTTGCCCGACTTTCAGGCCTTACTGGAACAATGGACCCGCAGTGGCAGCTTGCAAGATGAAATCGCTAATAAGTTGGCCGAATGGCTTGATGCTGGACTTCAAGAATGGGATATCAGCCGTGATGCGCCTTATTTTGGCTTCCAAATTCCAGGTGCAGACAACAAATATTTCTATGTCTGGCTCGATGCTCCAATAGGCTATATGGCAAGTTTTCAGAATCTTTGCGACAAAACGGATGGCCTGGATTTTGACCATTACTTTAATAAAGATTCTACTACCGAACTCTACCATTTTATTGGCAAGGATATTATTAATTTTCACGGACTCTTCTGGCCAGCCATGCTTCACTGTGCTGATTTTCGCACACCAACGGCTGTCTATGCCCATGGTTTTCTAACCGTAAATGGCAAAAAAATGTCTAAGTCCCGTGGTACTTTTATTAAGGCCAACACCTATCTGCGGCATCTAAAACCGGAATATTTGCGCTATTATTTTGCTGCCAAACTACATAATCGGGTTGAAGATCTGGACTTGAATCTGGACGACTTTGTGCAACGTGTAAATGCCGATCTAGTAGGTAAAGTGGTTAATATTGCCAGCCGTAGCGCCGGATTTATCACCAAACAACACCAAGGTATGCTTAGTGCAGAAGTCAGTGAGCCAGAACTTATAGCCCAATTTGCCGCTGCTAAAACCATCATCGGCACCTATTACGAAAAGCGTGAATTTGGTAAAGCCGTAAAAGCCATTATGGCCCTTGCAGACACTGCCAACCAATATATTGCCGATCAGGCCCCCTGGGCTATTGCGAAACAGGAAGGGACTGGGCAGCAGGTACAAAATATCTGCTCTACCGGGTTAAACCTGTTCCGTATGCTGATGATTTATCTGCAGCCGATCGTTCCTGATATGGCTGCTGCAGCCGGCGACTTCTTAAACACCAAAATCACCTGGCAAGCACTGGACACGCCTCTGATTGATCATCAGATCAATAAGTTTAAGCCTTTGATGACCCGTATTGAGTCCACTAGCATAGACTCTATGCTGGACGATTCAAAACAGGAATTAGCCAAAGAAGAAGCGTTAAAACAAAAGCAGGCCCAACCTGTGGGAGTACTGGAAGCTGACCCTATTGCAGAACAAATTCAATTCCCAGATTTTGCTAAAATTGACTTGCGAGTTGTACAGATTACGCAGGCTGAAACAGTACCAGGTGCCGACAAACTATTGCGCCTGGAATTGGATATTGGCGGCGAAGCCCGTCAGGTATTGTCTGGTATCAAGTCCTCCTACCAACCTGAAGACCTGATCGGTAAGCTAACTATATGGGTAGCTAATCTGGCCCCACGTAAAATGAAATTTGGTATTTCTGAAGGCATGATTCTAGCTGCCAGTGACGGCACCGGAATCTATTTGCTGGAACCTGATTCAGGTGCCAAGCCAGGCTTGCGGGTAAGCTAACCAATCCACCTAAGGCATCTCTGCAAAGCTCGTCATTACTAGGCACCTAGCAAGGCGACAACCTCTAACCTTTTGATTTTATTGGCTAGAGATTGCTTCGCTTATAATGACGGCTTTGTAAATTGGTCAGATATGCAGTAAAGACAAGGTGAAATTTTTCACCCCTAACTGTTTTGAGTGGCCGTATAAATAGGCCCAGCACCATCACTGCTGGTTTGATAGTGTATCTGCACACGCTCTATCAGTTGTGGTATTAAGTCTGCCTGCTGGCCCTCTTTTAGGTCAATCGCATCAAAACCAACACGCTGCATAAAAGCCACCCGGTCGACTGCAACATCACCAACAGCCCGGATTATACCTGTATAGCCCTCACGCCTCAGTAAGCGTGCAATACTAAAACCACGACCATCAGCAAACACGGGAAATTCAATCTGAATTTCAGTACAGCCTGAAGCCAAAGGCAATAACTCAGGCACATTGACATCAGCTTCGACTTTAACAGCAGCCACTGCTGGCGCTCCAGCCGCTAACCAGTCGGCATAAGCGATAACTTGCTTAGGCTGCGCTTTGTTTAGCAGATCCATAAACGGCCTCCTTAAATGGTTGTAATCCCAGGCGGTTAACGACTTCACTGAAGCTCTCACCAATACCATGGCGCAGACTTAAATAGGTTGTTAACAAGGTGTTAATGGTGGCAACTACTTGATCTTGCGGTATAGAACGCCCCAGAGTCTTACCCAAGCGAGCAGCTTCACTATCACTGCCACCCAGAGTAAATTGATATACCTGCTGACCCGCCTTTTCTACCCCAAGAATTCCTATATGCCCGATATGATGATGCCCACAAGCATTGATGCAGCCGGATATTTTCAGTTCAATGGGCCCTAAATCATACAGATAATCCAAATCATCAAAGGCTTGATTTATACCGCGCGACAATACCAAAGTCTCGGCATTGGCCAAACTACAATAGTCCAAGCCAGGACAGTTAATCATATCAGTCAAGGTACCATGGTTCGCTCGAGCCAAGCTAAGCTCGGTTAAACCTTGCCACAATGCATATAGATCTTTTTCAGCCACATGGGCCAAAACCAGATTTTGATCATGGGTAGAGCGAATATTGCCAAAACTAAACTGTTCAGCCAAATCCGCCAGACCATCCATCTGTTGATGGCTAATATCACCTGGTGGTGACATGGGATTCTTAAGCGGCACCATAACAATACGATAACCAGGCTGCTGATGAGTTAACACATTATGTTGTAACCAGCGTTGATATTCCTGATCGGCAACAGATACCACCTTATCACAGCTTGCTTGTGCCAATGACAAATAGGCAGGTTTACCAAAATGTTGGCTCACGCGAGCAATTTCTTCGGCCGGCAATTGCAAGTCGCTGTGTTTGATAACTTGCCATTCTGCTTCTACCTGTTGAGTAAAATCTTCCAGTCCCATGGACTTTAATAAAATCTTGATACGAGCTTTATATTTGTTGTCGCGGCGACCATGCAGATTATAAATACGTAAAATAGCTTCAAGATAAGACAACAAATGCTCAGTAGGCAAGAATTCACGAATCACCTGCCCAATCATGGGTGTGCGGCCCAAACCACCACCGACCAGCACCTCAAAACCCAAGTCCCCCTGAAAATTGTGTACCAGACGCAAGCCAATATCATGCACCTGTACCGCGGCTCTATCTGCCTTGGCACCAGTAACGGCAATTTTAAATTTGCGTGGTAAATAAGCAAATTCAGGGTGCAAGCTGCTCCACTGACGAATAATCTCACACCAAGGGCGAGAATCAGCTATTTCATCAGTACTCACTCCAGCTAAAGGGTCACTGGTAATACTGCGAATACAGGCACCACTAGTCTGGATGGCGTGCATCTGTACCTGCGCCAAGTCAGCCAGAATATCCGGTATGCGTGCCAGTTCAGGCCAATTAAACTGAATGTTTTGGCGGGTAGTAAAATGCCCATAGCCTTTGTCATAAGTACGTGACACTTCAGCTAATGCACGCAACTGCTGACTGGACATCTGTCCATATGGCACAGCAACGCGCAACATAGGGGCATGACGCTGAATATATATACCATTCATAAGACGCAGCATACGATATTCATCATCTGCAATCTCACCCTTTAAAAAACGCTGGGTCTGATCTCGAAATTGTGCAACGCGCTCATTTACCAGTTGCTGATCGACTGTGCTGTATGCATACATGTGCAACTCCTGACCAGACATAGGAATATCTTATGATCTGGTATCGTGAAAAAGACATAATAACGCCATTTAAATATAACCAGAAATAATATTATTTGATTTACTTATTTCATTATCGCATATAAGACCATACCGCCAAACTGCCAAGCAATTGCCGGGGCTGCTGACTTGTCAGAGGTCTTACACTTGTTTATAGAATGGCTAGCTGTTTTACGCTCAATCCGACACCACAAACCATCATTGCCAAGTTGGCCAAATGGCTAGTGTGGCAATTATCTCTCTACAAAGGCGCGTTCGATAACATATTCACCCATACCTGTATTACGTGCTTCCGAGAAACCCCGGTCTTCCAAAATTTTGCACATATCCTTTAACATGCTAGGGCTACCACACAGCATAAAACGGTCATCCTGTTTATTTGGCTGTGGCATATTCAAATCCAAAAACATCTTGCCAGATGTCATCATATCAGTGATACGGCCATTATTTGTGAAAGGTTCACGCGTAACCAATGGATAATAAACCAGCTTTTGTTGCACAAAATCCCCAAAGTATTCATGCTCAGGCAACTGGTTTTGAATATAATCCTGATAGGCTAATTCAGAGGCATACCGCACACCATGGGCGAGGATTATTTTGTCAAATTGCTCGTACACTTCATAGTCTTTGATAATACTCATAAATGGTGCCAACCCAGTACCTGTGCCAATTAGATAAAGATTTTTACCCGGCAACATATTATCGGTTATAAGTGTTCCCGTCGGTTTTTTCCCGACCAGAACCTCGTCACCAACTTTCAGGTGTTGTAATTTAGAGGTCAAGGGCCCGTTTTCTACCTTGATACTAAAAAACTCCAATTCATCTTCGTAGTTGGCACTGGCAATACTGTAGGCACGCATTAATGGTTTGCCTCCATGTTCCAGACCAAGCATCACAAAATGGCCATTTTTAAATCTAAAACCTGCATCTCGTGTCGTTTTAAAGCTAAATAATGTATCGTTCCAATGGTGGACTCTGGTGACTGTCTCAGTCATTAATTGCGTCATCTATATACCTTATTGGTTATAAAAAAATTATATATCCAAACAAAAAATTATATAAAATATTTTTATTCCTGTATAGCCTGAGTTAATCCCAACACCTTTATATATATTATTACGGTAATATTTTAAGCTGTGTCAGCTTTAATTTGCAATTATTAATGAGACCCATTCGCATACAACTGTTCTATCTAGCAGCAATAACCCTCTGTAAGGGATAAAGCAATTAGCAATCCATCGGCACTATTATTTTATTATCCAAATTTAGTTCCAATCACTTTATCTTTAATTATCCTAAAAACCTCAGTTGATCGGTTATATCTTGCATAAGAGGTTGAAATACAATTAAAATGGGACGTTATTCTATTCACCCTACAGATGAATTCAAAAACGCTACACTGTTGCTTTGCCAACTCGTGCCACCTAAAGCCATTCTTGGTGTTGGCACTGTCAAAAAAGTTGGTTAAATAACCGCTTATAGACTGGATTAGATAGCCACCGGTAATAACCACTGATATCAATTATACCTAACCAAAAACAAAGTAGATGCGTTTATTAATTAGGCTATTGTGCAGGCCAGATGCATGCACATCATGTTGTACTATTAAAGCCTTAATAAGTGAAAATAATTCAGCGTATTATTGCTGATAGATTGCTAAAATAGTGTTAAAGAACATAGGCATGCAAAAAGTACCCCATACCATATTGGAGTTTTTCATCATTTTTTTGTTGCAACTCACTTTCTGGGACCCTCACATCAAACTTCCTAAGTTATAATGGGCTATTTCATTTTCAATAATCACTTACGCACAGGAAGCCTCAGTGGCCGAATATATACTCATTTTGGTTAGCACCGTGTTGGTGAATAATTTTGTGCTGGTACAGTTTCTGGGCCTGTGCCCCTTTATGGGCGTATCCTCAAAACTGGATACCGCCATGGGGATGTCTCTAGCGACGACTTTTGTGCTTACCCTGGCTTCACTGTGCAGCTACCTTACCTACACTTTTATACTCCAACCTCTGGGTTTGGAATTTCTCCGTACCATTAGCTTTATATTGGTGATTGCCTTTGTCGTGCAATTTACCGAAATGCTGGTCCACAAAACCAGCCCAATGCTACACAAGGTATTGGGCATATTCCTACCCTTGATCACAACCAACTGTGCTGTGTTGGGTGTTGCTCTACTCAATATTAATAAATCCAATGGCTTTATTGAGTCATTATTGTATGGCATGGGGGCAGCTATTGGCTTTTCTTTGGTGTTGGTGCTATTTGCTGCCATGCGCGAGCGCATCAATCTGGCCGATGTACCCAAGCCTTTTCAAGGCCCAGCCATTGCCATGATTAGCGCTGGCATTATGTCGCTAGCCTTTATGGGATTCACTGGTCTGGTGAGTATCTGATATGGATATTCTTATCTACGCCATTTTATCTTTAACTTTTATGGCCCTTATTTTTGGTGCTATTCTAGGCTATGCTGCCAAGCGTTTTAAGGTAGAAGGCAATCCTATTGTTGACCAGATCAACGAATTGCTGCCACAAACCCAATGTGGACAATGCGGGCATCCGGGCTGTCGCCCCTACGCAGAAGCCATTGCCAATCAGACTGACCCGATTAATCTCTGCCCTCCTGGCGGTGACACGACTATTAAGGCCTTGGCCGACTTGCTGGATGTCGATGCCTTACCACTGGATGCAGAAGCGGGAGTAGATAGTATTCGCAAGATTGCCTATATCCGCGAAGATGAGTGCATCGGCTGCACTAAATGCATACAAGCATGCCCTGTGGATGCTATCTTGGGCGCCGCCAAGCAAATGCACACCGTTATTGTCAACGAATGCACTGGCTGTGACCTTTGTGTCGAGCCCTGCCCTGTAGATTGTATAGATATGTTACCTGTTGCTGTTACCAAACAGTCCTGGCACTGGCAAAAACCAGATCATCTTATTGCCACTGACCGGCAACCCAAATTGTCCGCACTAGGGGAAGATGCTGCATGAGTCAACTTTTTGATTTCCCCGGTGGTGTACATCCCCCCGCTAACAAACAAATCTCCAAACCGGGCCAAATATTTGAATTACCCCTGCCTGAGCAGTTGTTGATACCCTTGGCACAACATATTGGCGCTCCAGCCGAGCCCACGGTAAAAGCTGGCGATCTGGTGAACAAAGGGCAACTGATAGCTAAGGCTAAAGGCAGCACTAGCGCCCATATTCATGCGCCTACTTCTGGCACCATTAGCAATATTGACGCCTATCCAATTGCCCACGCCTCAGGACTTAAAGAAACCTGTATAGCGCTGCAGGCAGACGGCAAAGATACATGGCATACTGCTATTACCCAAGCCGATCCAAGTATGCTCGATATACAACAAATTGACCAACGCATAGCAGCAGCTGGTATCATCGGCATGGGTGGTGCCGGGTTTCCCAGTAGTGCCAAGCTGGCAACTAAAAAACCTATTCAAACCTTGATCATTAACGGCGTGGAGTGCGAACCCTATATCACTGCCGACGACACGCTTATGCAGTTAGAGAGTCAAGCAATAATCAAGGGAGCTTGTCTACTATTACGTCTCTTACCAACAGCCAAATGTATATTGGTTATAGAAGACAACAAACCCCAGGCTATTGCCGCTATGCGAGAAGCTGCCGAGCACTCGGCTATTGAAGTGGTCGTCATACCCACCAAGTATCCCTCCGGAGGGGAAAAGCAGCTAATTCAAAATATTACCGGTAAACAAGTGCCCAAAGGTGGAATACCTGCTGATCTGGGGGTTCTATGCCTGAATGTCGCCACAGTAAAGGCCATCTATGATGCTGTTTATCTGGGTCGCCCAAGCATTGATCGTATCACCACCGTAACCGGCAATGGTGTTAAGCAGCCCGGCAACTATCGTATTCTGGTTGGCACCAGTGTCGATTTTTTGCTATCACACTGTCAAGCTGATACCAGTGCTAGTCAGGTAGTGCTGGGGGGGCCGATGATGGGGTTTCAGTTGCCCGATCTACAGGTGCCCCTGATAAAAACCAGTAATTGCCTGATCGTACCAGACGCACAAGAATTACCCGCCAGTAATAGCCCTATGGCCTGTATCCGCTGTGGGCAATGCGAACTTGCCTGCCCTGCGCAACTGTTACCACAACAATTATACTGGCTGGCTAAAGCCGATGCGTTTGATAAAATAGAACAATATAACTTGATGGATTGTATCGAATGCGGAGCCTGTGCTTACGTTTGCCCAAGCCAAATCCCTTTGGTACAACATTACCGCTACGCTAAAGGCAAATTACGCCAACAGGCTTTGGAAAGCCGTCAGGCAGAGCATGCAAAATTGCGGTTCGAAGCGCGTGAGCAACGCCTTATAGACGAACAGCAAGCTAAAGAAGATCGCCGCAAAGCCCGGGCCGCCGCAGCGGCTGCAGCTCAAGCAGCCAAGCGCTCTGCCAAGCAGGACAGTGATGATCCTGTGGCCGCTGCACAGGCCCGTATTGCCGCCAAAAAGCAGGCGGCTAATGCCCCTGCCAAAAGCAAGCAAAACACAGTGGAACAAATAGCGAAGCCAAGTCATAAAGACCTGAAAACAGCTGCAGCCATTGCCCGCACAAAATTAAAAAAAGCGCAAAAGGCGCTTACCGAGGCACAAGCCAGCGATCATCAGGATAGCGCCAAACTGCAAGCTACAGTGCAGGATTTGACGACACGTTCTGAGGCTGCTGCTCAAGCATTGGCCCATTTCGAAAGCCAATTAGGAGTGGACCCTGAAGCCATAAAACAGGCACAAGTAAGCTGGGCCAAAGCCAATGCACAGGTGCGTAAGCTAACCAAGTCGGCGCCAGATGAGACCGCCGATGCAGAGCAACAAGAGGAATATCAACAAGCCTTGATGAGCGCCCAACAAAATCTGGCAAAAGCCCAAACTCATTTGCATAGCCTCAAACACCCCACTAAGGAGCCAAGTCAATGATGAATTCCATTTCATCACCGCACTTACATGGTGGTAACCGCAGCCAAAAAATAATGTTGTTAGTTATAGCTGCAGCTATGCCGGGTCTATTAACCCAACTCTACTGGTTTGGCTACGGTACTCTGCTCAATCTAATGTGGGCCATAGTACTGGGCCTGCTACTAGAGGCCGGGGTGTTATTATTGCGCCAGCGCCCACTGGGCTTTTTTCTTACCGATGGCAGCGTTATTGTTACAGCTCTGCTTTTGGCTCTGGCCTTGCCACCTATGGCGCCATGGTGGCTAGTAAGTACCGCAACACTTTTTGCTGTAGTCTTCGCCAAACACTTGTATGGAGGTTTGGGCAATAACCCATTTAATCCGGCTATGGCTGGTTATGCCATTTGTTTGATAGCCTTCCCAGCTAGTATGACCATCTGGACGAGTCCTTATGCCTATCTGGATTTAGCTGACCAGTGGCTGTGGTTTTGGACCGAACAAGGACAACTTGATGCCATTACTCAGGCTACGCCACTGGATGCTATAAAGCATTTACAAGGCAATACCGTGGACGAAATGTGGGCCGCCAACCCAGACATCGTGGCTTATGGTGACGCTATGTTCTGGGTTAATATAGCCTACCTTATTGGCGGTATAGCAATGCTCTTACTCAAATTATTTACCTGGCATGCCCCTGTAGCCATGCTGGCAAGTTTGGCAGCTATGGCAGTGCTATTTGGTGCTGGTGAACCAGATCTTTATGCCAGCGCTGGCAATCATCTTTTTCTGGGAGCTACCATGCTCGGCGCCTTCTTTATCATTACCGACCCGGTTAGCAGTGCTACCAGCCGGCAAGGCAAGTTAATATTCGGTGCTGGCATTGGTATCCTGATCTACGTTATACGTACTTGGGGCAATTATCCGGATGCGGTCGCCTTTGCTGTGCTGCTGATGAACCTTGCGGCACCTTTGATCGACCAGTATACCCGGCCTAAAGCCTATGGCCAGCAACCCTGAGGCAAACTTATGAGCGATCAAAAACCATCAGGACTGTGGCAAAATATACGAGCTAATGCCTTAAATTTAGGCACTATGGCAGTGGTAGCAGCGGCAGCATTGGCGCTAATCTATGTGTTAACCAAGCCGCTGATCAAACACAATCAACGTTTGGCACAAATAGCCGCCTTAACGCAGGTGATGCCAAGCCAGTATTTTGATCAGGAATTATTACAGCACAGTTTTAAACTACCCCATGGGGAGCAACTGCATCAAAGTGCTGATGACCTGGGCTATGCTGCTTGGCGAGAAGGCAAACTTACTGGCTGGGTTTTTCCAGTTACCAGTCGCAATGGCTACAGTGGACCCATTTATATGTTGGTAGGTATAGACATCCATGGTGCTATTACCGGAGTACGAATCACCAGCCATAAGGAAACCCCCGGCTTAGGTGACAAGATAGATTACCAAAAATCATCTTGGGTAGATGATTTTATCGGTGCTAAACTAACTACACATAAGTGGGCAGTAGCCAAGGATAATGGTGACTTTGACCAGTTTACCGGAGCCACCATTACACCACGGGCAGTGGTCACAGCAGTAAAAGCCAGCCTAGACTACTTGCAACAGCACCAGACGGCATTAATGGCAGCAGCACAAGCCCCGACAGAGGAGCCCTAACATGCAGGCAGCAAGCAGAAAATTGCTTAAAGATGGCCTCTGGCAAAACAATCCTGCTCTGGTGCAATTGCTTGGGCTATGTCCCTTGTTAGCGGTAACCAACAACGTGGTTAACGCCTTGGGATTAGGTCTGGTTACGAGCCTGGTACTAGTGGCTGCCAATGCTTTGGTGTCCCTTACTCGAAACCGCGTCAACAGTGATGTGCGGCTCCCTACTTTTGTTATGATTATCGCTGCCTTGGTAACCATTGCTGAATTATTGATGCAAGCCTTCACTTACGAGTTATACCAAATACTGGGCATTTTTATTCCGCTTATTGTTACCAACTGCGCTATTCTTGGTCGCGCCGAAGCTTATGCCTGTAAAAACCCTGTTGCTCCTGCCATTCTGGATGGTCTGGCCATGGGCGTTGGCTTTAGTCTGGTATTGGTATTATTGGGCGCTATGCGCGAAATTCTAGGTCAAGGAACCCTCTTCGCCGATATGCACTTACTGTTTGGCGAGGCAGCCAGAAACTGGACACTGACCTTAATTGGTGACTACCGTGGTTTTTTATTTGCTATTTTGCCTCCCGGTGCTTTTATCGGCATGGGCTTGCTGATTGCAGCAAAAAATCTGGCCGACAGCCATATTGCCAAGCGCCAACAAGATACGACAACTAGCACCAAGGAATCACGCCGTATACGAGTGACCGGCACCATTACCTAGCCATATAATAACGCCTATGAATAAGAATAAACGTCAGGCCATATTTACCCGTTTACGGAACGACAATCCGCATCCGCAAACAGAGCTGCATTACACCAGCACCTACGAGCTGTTAGTCGCTGTTGCGCTATCGGCTCAAGCCACCGATGTCAGCGTCAATAAAGCCACAGTCAAACTCTTTCCCGTAGCCAATACCCCCCAGCAAATGCTTGACTTGGGAGTAGCTGGTCTCAAGCACTATATAAAAACCATCGGCTTATACAACAGCAAAGCCGAAAATATTATCAAGGCGGCGCATATATTGGTAAGCCAGCATAATGGCTATGTGCCCGATACCAGGGAAGCTCTGGAAGCCTTGCCAGGCGTGGGTCGCAAAACAGCTAATGTGGTACTTAATACGGCTTTCCGCCAAATTGCCATGGCTGTAGATACACATATATTTCGCTGGAGTAACCGCACCAAAGTAGCACCGGGAAAAGATGTCTTGGAAGTCGAGAAAAAGCTGCTAAAATCGGTACCTGAAGAATTTTTATTGGATGCTCATCATTGGATGATTTTACATGGTCGCTATACCTGTCTGGCGCGTAAGCCAAGGTGCGGTGCCTGTATAATAGAAGACTTATGCGAATATAAGCATAAAACCAGTGACTGATTAGCCAACCCAATTATTATCAAGAGTTGCTAACATGCTAAGCAAACTATTGCGTTTTGTCATTTTACCTATATTGCTGGTTATCATATTAATTTATGCTGCTATACCCTTATGGTTACCGTTTGCGGCTCAATATAGCCAGGCCTACACTGATATTGAGGTGCAGCAGTTGGAGGTAGGTTATCCAAAATACGATCGTTGGCATATTCAGCATCTGGAAGGCCAACAAGAATCCTCTGAACACTTGACCCGAGTAAGATTACAAAATGTAGAATTAAGCTATAACTTACTGGAATTATGGTATGGCAAACTACCCAATATCAGCATTGCTAAAGTGTCGTTTGACAGTCATCTGGCCCAAGCCAGTATAGATGCGGCACCAATTCTATTATTGTTACCACAACGCTGGTTATCTGAGTTCCCGGAAAATTTAACTATAGAACGCATTAGTGGCAATATCAGTGCACCAGACACAGCTTTGGGTCAGGCTTTTACTGTGGCAGGTAAATTCAATGCTGATCCAGAGCATGCTCATGCTATCGCAAAGATCACCACAGAAGATAATAAAAATCTGTTTTTTGAAGCCGATTTTGCCAACGATAATGCCATAGGTGCAACCTTGTTTACTAAACAGCAAAGTGCGCCCATCGCCAAATTAACTTCACAGATGCGTCAGTCTGGCAGTTTGCTTAACTGGCAAGGTCAGATGGCACTAAATGTACCGGTAATGCAAAAATTGCTGGCCAGTTTTATACCAGATCAGTTTGCCCTGCCCGTTGAACAAGGCCGACTTATCAGCCATTGGCAAGTCGATGTACCAAGTGACCAACAACAAAGCTTGCAACAATGGTTGCAAGCAGCCCATGGTGAACACCAGTTCCAGCTGCAAATACAAACCAATACCAAGCTCGCTAAAGACATCTATCTGGATGCTAATGTGACCCATATAGTGGATGAGAAAAAACCGGATCAGTGGCAAATTAATGCCGGTAGCCTGCTATCCCTAAAACCAGACTGGCACTATTTTAAGTTACAAAAGAGCACTATCGATAACCTGTCTTTGCATGCTATGGAAGTCCGCATGACAGCCCAGGGGCCTGTGGCACTTAAGCTGGAACCAAATGCCAATAACATGTTTGGCGCCCAGCAAGCACTATTGCTGGACGGCGTTTTTAACGCCACTTTGCAATCTCCCAACGGCCAATATCAGCTGTTTACTCAGCTCAAAAATCTGAGCTACAGTAATACCAACACCTGGCATGGGCAAGCTGATGTGAGTGGCTATTATGTATTGCCCCAACAGCATCCACTATTGCAGCAAATTCCATTGGGAATTCAACAAGTACAAGCTTTGGCACAAGTGGATTTCAACATGTCCCCCTCAAGCTGGCAAGTTAAATTGGCACCCAATAGTAAGCTGTCAGCAAATCAGGTAGAAAGCCAACAACGGCAAAGCCAGGTTTTGCTGTTCGCTAACGACCGCCTGAATTTAAGCAATGCTGAACCACTAGAGTTAACCTATAATATCACCAACGATGAATGGCAATGGAATGATATTAACCTGTCTTTGCAACCACAAACCGCCACTGGAACATCCCAAGCCAATAGTGCTGCTCTAGGATTACGCATCCAGCTACCGGCAGGCAGAAGTCAGTTTAATAACCGCCCCAGTCAAGGCTCTTATCAACTTCATGCCCGGGACACACGTTTGCGTGGCTGGCCTGAATTTGACCTTTTAGGTGAAGGAATGGTTATCTTTGACAAGGATAAAATCATCCTTGATTTCGCTGGCCAGGCACAACCATTTGCACCTGCCCTGCAAGGTCAGTTTGAGTGGGATTTTGCCCAGCAAAAAGGCCTTTTGAGCTCCACGGCAAAAGCCATAGACCTACCTGCAATGCAGGCAAAACATCAGGTTAACTGGCCTCTCAAGGTGACGGCCGGTAACATTGACTATGCTGGCCTATGGCGCTGGCAACAAAATAGCCAACAAAGCCAGCATCAATTCCAACTACATGATGTGAACGGCAGCTCTAAGTTGTTAGCCGTAAGTGGTCTCAACGGCAAAATTAAAGTACAGCCAGATAATAATAAACTGGCCACCAGCTACCAGCTACAAGCGCAAATTCTACAGCCAAAAGCCTACTCTTCAGCTTTGGCACTTAATCAGGCCACGCTACACATAAATAGTTCAAGCCCTCTGCACAAGGGACTTGCCAAAGCTATGGCGGCCCCTGAAAGCTGGTCTTTACAGGACGCGAATGGTCAATTTTTGGGTGGTACTCTTTCCTTGCAACCTCGCGAGAAAGGGGACAAGTGGAATCTGGATAATATACAACTTGATCAACTAGCCCAAACCTTGTGGCCAGAGTTGGAGACAGAAGGCACATTATCAGGCCATATGCTGTTAACTAAAGCATGGCAAATTCAGCAGCTACAAGTCAAAACCAACCAAGGTGCCAGATTACACTTGCGCCAGCCCTTGCCTGAGGGTCAACTGGGTGCTGATACCTTCAATCAATTATTAAGCAATATGCAGGTGGCCGAGCTTGAAGCCCATAGTCAGGCACCTCAGGTTGGCAACAAACTACCTCTAAGTTTGCGTTTGCAAGGCCGATCACCAGATTTTAATGATGGTCAGCCCGTTGATCTAAATTTAACTGTAGAGGCTAATTTGGAGCCTTGGATAGCTCCTTAAGACGGCTCTCTCTGCGCTGCCATTAGTTGCTGCAAGTAGTGCAACGGATGCAAAGCGGATTGGCCATGAGCAGCCGCCTGTGAGCGACAGGAGTAACCTGTTGCAAGCACAACGTCAGCGTCTTGCACTGGCTGTTGCCAACTCATGGCGTATAAGGTTTGAGCCAAATCCTGATTGGCAACCTCATGGCCAAAAGTCCCTGCCATACCACAACAGCCTGCTGCCGGTGTTTGTATAACCATGCCCAGCTGATTAAATATCTGTTGCCACAACTGATTGGTATTAGGCACCATCGCTTTCTCACTACAATGAGCCAAAAGGCTGATATTGTCAGATGCCATGGACAAATCAGGACATTTAACTTCCTGCAAAGCTTTCGCAAGCCATTCCTGCAACAGCAATACTGGGGGAGTATCCGGCACTATATGCTGATATTCATCTCGATAAATTAGCCCCACACTCGGGTCCACCGCCACTAAGGTTACCCCCGACTGAGCAACTTCCTTTAATCTGGACGCCTGTCGTTGAGCTTTGCTTGCAAAAGATTTCGTGTAACCCTTTACATGCCGAGCCTTGCCCGAAACATGTAATGGCAAGACTACTGGTGTAAAACCCAAGCCAACTAATGCTTGCAAGATTGCCTGCATAGTCGGCAGGTCAAAACAGCTGGTGAATGCATCTTGTACAATCAGCAGATGACGCTGTTTAGCCGACGAGGATAATGCAGCCAAATATGTTTTATTATAGGCTTCTACTCCGGCAATACTGGTTAATCTGGTCAAACGATAGGCATAAATCGCAGGCAGATTTTGCATGCCCAATATTTGGCGACTTATCGTTTTGGCTAATCGCGTTTGCATTAGTGGGTTAATAATGGCTGAAACACGCCCGGCAAGCATACCAAATTCTTCCACAGCGGCGATTAAATAATCCCGTAAAGGACGTCTGCGACGGGCAAAATAGGCAGCCAAAAAACGGCTGCGATAGGTTGGAATATCGACTTTTATCGGGCATTGCGTAGTACAGGCCTTACAAGCCAAGCACGAGTTTAATGCCGCATATACCTGATCTTCAAAGTCACGATCAACCTGCCCGGTTTGTGTTTGACGGAGCCATTCTCGCAATAGTGTCGCCCGCCCTTTTGGTGATTGCACCCGGTCACCAGTCGCTTTATAAGAGGGACACATTTCAGCTTCTGGTTGGTAGTTAAAACAAGCACCATTACCATTACAGGCAACCACTGGCTCCCATTGCTCGATTATCTGCTCAGGTATCTGCCTATCCAAGGCACCACGAGTACGAGGGTCATCAACCCTGACTAATGGCTGCTCACATCCAATTGGTGTACAAATTTTACCCGGATTAAGTTGATTATGAGGGTCAAACCAGGCCTTAATTTGGCGCATATCTTGATATAGTTCAGGGCCAATAACAGCTGGCGTATATTCGCTCCGAAAACCCTTGCCGTGTTCACCCCACATCACACCACCATACTTCCGCACCAGTTGTTCAACTGCATCAGAAATATGGTGCATCAACTTAGCATCATCAGGATCACGCATATTTAACGCCGGACGCACATGTAAACAACCAGCATCAACGTGACCAAACATACCATAGCGGATGTCTAACCCATCAAGTAACGCCCTAAATTCGGTTATATAATCAGCAAGATGTTCTGGCGGTACAGCCGTATCTTCGACAAATGGTATGGGCCGTCGCTGGCCTTTTACGTTACCTAACAGGCCAACACCTTTTTTCCGCAGCTCCCACAGAGCTAACATATGCTGAGCATCGTCAGTTCGAAAGTAACCAGTAGCTATACCTTGCTTGGAAACATCCAGATCAGCACATACGGCATCGACTTTGCTATTCAGATCTTGGGCTTGCATGGAGCTGAATTCAACCAGATTAACCGCCTTCACTTGACTGGCCTGCTCAGCCCCAAGAAAACCGCCAACACGGTGCCAAATAACATCACTTTTTGCCAGTTCAATAATAGTGTCATCAATGGTTTCAATAGCATCAGGATCCAGCTCTACCAAACGTTTGGCATCCCGCAAGGCAGCCTCAAAACTGTTATAGCGCAAGGCCAGTAGTTGCTTGTATTTGGGCACAGGTGTGAGCCGCAGAGTGAGTTCAGACACCATGGCCAGGGTACCTTCACTACCACAAATCAAGGCGCCCAAATTAAAGGTCTCGTCCTGTTCTACATGGGCCAGATTGTAGCCTGTCATAAAGCGATTCAGTTGTGGAAATACCTGAGCAATTAAACCGGCTTTGGTTTGCACCAGATGGGCTACCTGCTGGTACAACTCAGCACTGCGCCCTCCTTCAGCTATATGTTTATGCAATGCCTCTGTGTCCAGAGGCTGACAGGTCAATTGTTCACCATCAGCCAGTATAATTTGCATGGCCATAACATGATTACTAGTGCGCCCGTAAATACGCGATCCCTGCCCGCAGGCATCAGTGCTGCACATGCCACCTAAAGTTGCCCTATTACTGGTAGATAGACTGGGGGCAAAGAACACACCATGTGGCCGCAAGGCATCATTTAATTGATCGCGGATAATACCGGGTTGTACACGCACATAACCCTGTTCCAGATTGAGTTCCAGTATGGCTCGCATATGCCGCGAGCAGTCAACTACCAACCCACTATTTAAGGATTGGCCATTGGTTCCCGTACCTCCACCTCGCGGAGCAAATTGAATCCTTTTAAAGCGCGCTTCGCCAGCCAGTTTAAACAGACATAATAGATCAGCTTCATGCTTTGGAAATACCGCCCCCTGAGGCATAATCTGGTAGACACTGTTATCGGTGGCCAGGCTTAAACGCGTGGCCTTGTCAGGGCTGACTTCACCGGCAAAGCCGGCTTTTTCCAAGGCCTGAAGAAAATCAAGATAAGAACTGTTGGTAACGGCAATAGCAGATTCGGACATGAAGCAGATGCATCTAGTAAATAGCATGGATTTAAGCAGTATTTTACCTGAGAGCGACACAAAAACCCATTAAAACGTCATGCAATTCATTACACCAACTAGATTATATTGATGGCTTCACTGAACTTTAATCGGGGCTCAGCGTGCCCCATAAGGGCAGTGATGGTTTTGAGTAGCAAGCAAATATGGTCAATCCTTACCAAATGATGTATCCTTGCGGCCACTTTCCCGGAGCACCAAAACTATGCCCTTTACCCTGCTTGGTTTAAGCCAGACGCTTAATGACCATCTCACTAAACATGGCTATAGCACGCCAACCCCCATACAAGCCAAAGCCATCCCTGCCATACTAACAGGTAGAGACGTCATGGCGGCAGCACAAACCGGCACCGGTAAGACGGCTGCTTTTAGCCTGCCAATGCTGCAACGCTTGGCCACTGGTGGCAAACCCAAACCCAATCAGGCGCGTGCCCTAATACTCACTCCTACTCGCGAACTGGCGGCACAGGTTTACGAGAACACCAAGCGCTATGGGGAGCCTTTAGGCATTCGCAGTGAGGTCGTCTATGGCGGTGTGAAGATCAATCCACAAATGCAGCGTCTGCGTCGTGGCACCGATATTCTGGTAGCTACGCCAGGTCGTTTACTGGACCTGTTTCAGCAGCGTGCCATTGGCTTTGACGAGCTCGAAATACTGGTCTTGGATGAAGCTGATCGCATGCTCGATATGGGCTTTATCCATGACTTAAAAAGAATTATTGCTTTGCTACCAGTCAAACGTCAGAATCTGATGTTTTCAGCTACCTTTGCTAACCATATTCGCGATCTGGCCCGTGGCCTTATGAACCACCCACAGCAGATTGATGTAACACCACCCAATAGTACCGCCCAAAAGGTAAAACAGTGGCTTATTGCAGTAGACAAAAAACGTAAACCTGCGCTGCTTATCCACCTTATCAAAAGTCATCACTGGCACCAGATACTGGTATTTAGCCGCACTAAACACGGTGCCAATAAACTGGTTAAACTATTAGCCGCTGCTGATATCAGTGCTGCTGCCATCCACGGCAATAAGAGCCAGTCAGCTCGTATGAGTGCTCTGGCAAATTTTAAGGACAACCAAATTCAAGTACTGGTGGCTACAGATATTGCTGCGCGAGGTCTGGATATCAGCCAACTACCTATTGTCATCAATCTGGACCTGCCTAATGTGGCAGAGGATTATGTACATCGTATCGGGCGCACGGGCCGTGCCGACCAAAGTGGCGAAGCCCTGTCTTTGGTATGTGCCGATGAAATTGATAGTCTGTATGATATTGAACGTTTAATTCAAAAACATATTCGGCGTGATTACGAACCTGACTTTGAACCGGTGCATGAACTGCCCATGTCAAAGCCTATACTGCCACCAAAAAGGAAGCGCCCTAAAAAACCCAAGCAGACTGCAGCTCTTAGTAGCAGTGATAAACCTCAACCAAGGTCATCTGCTGGCAAGCAAGCAAATAGAGCCAAGTCACCTGTATCCAAAACAGGTCAACATCACAGCACCAGGGGTCAGGATAAAAAAGCCGGTAACCCGGATAGCTCTACAAGCAGTCCCTGGCACAAACCCAGTAACAAAGCAGGAAAAAATAAAGTTCGCAAACGCCCTGCTATAAACAAATTCTAAAGAGGGCTTTGCACGAGCCGGTATTTTGTTATGTGACAAGGCAAAAACGCACGCAAAGAG
>JASMLZ010000059.1 GCA_030748435.1 Gammaproteobacteria bacterium
AGCTGGTTAATGGCGCGGCTTTTGGCTAGCAGATGTTGTAGCTTGGGGCGGCTTTTGCTTTTGCCCAGATCACGTTGCAGCAGTATCAGGCTGCTTAGCCATACCAGCAACAGGCTAGCCAGCATAATACCGATAGCCCCCTGAAAACTGGTCACCATTAATAGGCCGCCACCCAGAAAAAAGCCCACCCCTTTAAGGGCGTTTTTGGAGCCAGTCAGGATGGCTACCCAGCGAAATAGCCTGCCCTGGGCATCTTCTGGTAGCAAAGTTTTAATGGCGCTTTTGGCGCTCATTTTATTGAGGTCCTTGGCGATGCCCGATAAGGCCTGGGCACTCATAACCCAGAGCACCGTCAGTTGGCTATCGGGCACCAGTAGCATGGCTAAAGCCAGAATTTGCAGCAGCAAACCTAGATTTATTGTACGGTTTAGGCCCAGACGGGCACCCAGATAGCCACCCACTAAATTGGTAATAACGCCAAATAATTCATATAGCACAAACAACATGGCGATTTGCAGGGCATCGTAGCCCAGCTGGTGGAAATAGAGCACCACCAGCATGCGCAAAGCGCCATCGGTTAGGGTAAAGGCCCAGTAGTTTCCCGTCACCAGCAGATACTGGCGTACTGGGGCGGATAATTGGCTAAACATGCTGCTAGCTAACCATCATATAGCGGGCTAGTTCGGCCGTGCGATTAACATAGCCCCACTCGTTGTCGTACCACAGATACAGCTTCACTTGCGTCTTATTGACCACCATGGTGGACAGGGCATCAACTATGCAGGATCGTGGGTCGGTGCGATAATCCGTGGATACCAGAGGCCGTTCTTCATAACCAAGAATACCCTTTAGTTCACCGGTTGCGGCAGTCGATAACAGCTGATTAATTTCTGCTACGCTGGTGTCCCGCTGCATTTCAAATACGCAATCTGTCAGGGAGGCATTGGCCAGTGGCACCCTTACGGCATGACCGTTAAGCTTGCCCTTTAGCTCGGGGAAGATATGGGTAATGGCGGTGGCCGAGCCCGTGGTAGTGGGGATCAGATTTTGCCCACAGGCGCGGGCTCGGCGCAGGTCTTTATGGTGGGCATCCAGAATGGTTTGGGTATTGGTAATATCATGGATGGTGGTCATGGAGCCATGTTTAATACCCAGTTGTTCGTGTAGCACCTTGACTACTGGCGCCAAACAATTGGTAGTGCAGGAAGCGGCTGTTACCAGTGCATGCTGCTCGGCATTATACAGATGATGATTAACCCCCATCACCAAATCCAGTACCCCTGCCTGCTTAACTGGCGCGGTTACCAGCACTCGCTTGACACCTTGCTGCAGGTATTTGTCCAGCAGTGGTTTGCTTTTAAACTGGCCGCTAGCTTCAATCACCAGATCACACGCTGACCAGTCACAGGCGTCGATACTGCTATGCTGGCTATAGGCCAGAGGTTTGCCATCAATAATCACTTGCTGATCGGTGGCGTCAAATTGGCCGGGCCAGGTGCCATGCACTGAATCAAATTGCAGCAGATGGGCTGTAGCGGCGGCATCACCTGCCGGGTCATTGAGCTGTATAAAGTCAAACTCAGGCCAGTCCCACGCGGCGCGTAATAGCAGACGCCCCATACGGCCCATGCCATTAATACCTACTTTAATTGTCATCACAAATGGCTTGCATTAATTATCGGGACGGGTATTGTACCCCTAAAAGTATGACAGTTTAATGCCTTATTAACGTCTTACTCGGGAATAAAGATATGCACACTAGGCTTGGTTTTATTGGCACTGGTCATCTGGCCAGCTATACCATTGCCGGCTTGCGTCGGGCCGGTGATCAGCGTGATATTATATTGTCACCCCGTAACGCCCAAAAGGCGGCGCAACTGGCGGCTGCCTACCAGTGTCAGGTGGTTTTATCCAATCAGGCGGTAGTGGATGCTGCCGACACGGTTATTCTGGCTGTGCGGCCACCCCATGCACTGGCAGTCTTGTCGGAAATAACCCTGCGCCCGGGGCAAAAGCTGGTGTCGGTAGTGGCTGGGGTCACACTTGCAGACTTGCGCGCAGCTGTCAGGGGTGAAGCAGATATTTACCGTAGTTCAATTGTTTCCGGAGCCGCCTATAATACCGGCCCCATACCCTTGTATCCGGCTGATGCCGAACTTAACCGGTTACTTGCCCTTCTGGGTGAAGTGGTGACCTGTGCGACAGAACAGCATTTTGATCTGGCTCTGGCGCCCATGTGTGCCAATGGCTGGATCTATCCTCTGGTGGCGGCTCTGGAGCAGCCTATGCTGGCGGCGGGTATGCCTGCGTCCAAGGCGCGTAGTCTGGTCGTGCAGGCCATTTTAGGCACATTGGCCCATATACAACATTCACCAGAGCTGGATTTAAACGCTGTAACCGAGGGTATCGCTACCCCCGGCACCTTTACCAAACTGGGTTTGGATATACTGCAGCAAGAGGATGCCTTTGCACCCTGGCAAGCTGCCGTGCAGGCCCTATTGATGGCACAGGATAATCCTAAAAACCTTGGTTGATCGCTTATATCTTGCGTAAGACATTGCAATATCATTAGAATGGCAAGTTGTTCTATTCACCCGGTGGGTGAATACAAAAACGCGACACTGTTTTGCGCTGGATCCAGAACCACAAACCATCGTTGCCGCTTTTGCCAAGGGCTACGGCCATTGCCTGCGAGCGGCGCCTTGTTTTGCGGCCCTGTCTATCAACGCAAATTCTGTGTTCAACCAAGGTTTTTAGGATAATGACTGACATAACTATTAAGCCAGGTATTTACCGCCACTTTAAAGGCCAGCGCTATCAGGTTATGGAGCTGGTGACACACTCGGAAACCGAGCAGACTTTGGTGCTGTACCGTGCCCTGTATGGTGAACGGGGCCTCTGGGTGCGGCCTGTGGATTTATTTCTTGGTAGCAAGCAAGTAGATGGTGTGGCCGTACCGCGTTTTACCTATGAGGGGCCGGAACCGGATGCCAGCCAGATCTAGCCAGTCTTTTTTCTGTCCTATTTGCATAAGCCTTGGTATATGAGAAAACGGTTACCCAAGCATCTGTTGGTTATATTGGGCTGGCTATGTATTGCCCTTGGTGCAGTGGGAGTGGTGCTGCCCCTGTTGCCCACCACGCCCTTTCTAATTCTGGCCCTGTTGGCTTTTTCCAAAAGTTCACCCAGATACCACCAGATGCTGCTCGCCAATAAATATCTTGGTCCAGTATTACAGCAATGGGAAAGCGAGGGCACAGTGGCTCGTGCAATCAAATATAAGGCTATGTTGATTGTGGTTATCACCTTTAGTATTTCTATCTATATGCTGTCCCACAATGGCCTGTTGCAGCTTATGTTGTTGGCTCTGGCAGGCTTGGTTTTAAGCATTATCTGGCGTCTTAAAGAGTGATCGTCCAAGCCTTGCTTTGGCCGCCAATCGGTTCTTAACGGTCCATTTGTCAGCCGTTTTACCAGTTTATGCCGTCACCATCATAGTTAATAAACTGACCACTTTGTGCGCTAGTCAGATTAGCGATAACATTGGTTAAACCGGCCACGCTTTCGGTCACTGTAATTAAGGCATTGGGGCCACCCATATCCGTTTGCACCCAGCCTGGGTGCAGAGCCACCACCTTGATATGGCGAGGTGCCAGATCAATGGATAAACTCTTGGTTACCTGATTAACAGCAGTCTTGGAAGAGCGATACATATAGCCGGCACCACCGCTATTGTCGTCAATACTGCCTACTCTGGAGCTGATAATCGCCAGTGTGCCTTGATTCTGCGCCAGATTGTCTGCCAGAGCCTGGGCCAGCATCAGTGGCGAGATGGTATTCACTTCCAGTATCTGGCGCCAGGTTTGGCGGTCTATGGTGCCCAGAGTCTGATCCCGCGGACCATAGATGCCGGCATTGTTAATCACCAGATCCAGGCCTCTGCCATGTAAATGAGTGGCTAGATTACGCAAGTCCTCATCACTGCCTACATCAACTTGCAGCATGGCTAGCTGCGGGCATTCCAGAGCCTGCAAGGCGTCATTGTCATAGGCATTGCGATAGGTGGCAATCACCTGCCAACCGGCTTGCAGATAGTGTTTGGTCAGTTGTAGACCAATGCCGCGGTTGGCCCCGGTAATTAATATATGTTGCATAAAATGATCCTCCAATAATCTGGTCTAATCCGGCCAGCGCGGGTGATGCTGGTCGATAACAAAAGTGTGCTTATGGCGTAGGGGCTTATGTTGATGGGTGTGCATATGCTGGTCGGCAGATGCATGTTGGTGATGATGCCCGTGATCGTGGTGTTGATCATGCTGGTGCGGATGGGTGTGGTGCATGGCCGTATGGGTATGCCACAGGTCCTCCTGATCCTGTTTGGGGTATTGTTGCCAGGCAATAAGCAGGGCCACCCAGGCCATGCTGGCCAGTACGCCAAAAGCCCAGCTTAAGCCCAGTTCTGTGCCCAGCCAACCAGCCAACAGATAACCAACCAGCCAACCCAAATGGGAGAGGGAAAAGTTGGCTGCAAAAAACGCTGCGCTATCACCTGGGCGACAGGAGCGGCGCAGCAGGTTACCCGCTGGTGTTTGAATCAGGGAACTACCCAGACCCATAACAAACCACAGCAGGTAAAGTCCAGCCAGAGGTAGCATACGGGTGCCCAGAGTTAGGGCCAAACCAAGCAATAAGCCACCAGTTAACATAATACTGCGATCAGCAAAGTGGTGGCGCAGATAAGGCACCCAAAGGGCGGCAAGCATGGAGCCAGCACCACTGGCCATCAACACCTGAGCTAGGGTTTGTTGGCCCAGTTGCAGATGCCCCTGCACATACACCACCGTATTAACAATCACCATGCCCCCGGCAGCGGCCACGGCAAAATACAAAGCCCATAAGGCCCTTAGGCGCGGAGTGCGCAAATAGGCACTGATACCAAACTGAATATTATGCCAGATTTGCAAGGGGCGATCATGGGCAGTGGACTTAGGCAACAGGGTAAAAGCGATTAATATGGCTGACAGCAAAAAGGTCAGACTGTTAAGGTAGAACAGTTGATAAAAACCGACCCAGGTCAGCAATAAGGCGGCCAGAGTAGGGCTGAGCAGATTTTCCAGATCATAGGCTAAACGGGCATAACTCAGAGCTTTGGTATACACCTTGTCATTAGTAAACAGGTCGGGAATGGTGGCCTGAAACAGAGGGGTAAAGCCTGCGGCACAGGCGTTAATGGCGAACATCAGCACATAGATATGCCAGATTTCACTGACCCAGGGCAAACAACCAATAAGTAGGGCACGCACAATATCCAGACTGATTAGCAGGCGCTTGCGCGGCATGCGGTGGGCCAGACCACCCACCACCGGGGCAATAAACACATAGGCGATCATCTTTAAGGCCAAAGCAATGCCCAAAACGCTACCAGCTTGCTCCCCTGCCATCTGCCAGGCCAATAATGCCAGGGCGACACTGCTTAACCCCGTACCGATTAAAGAGGTAATTTGCGCACTAAACAAGCGGCGAAAGGGTTTGGACTGAAATGGCGACATGGATTTAAACAGCAACTGGTTGCAATACCTGCCAATGTAGGCCAACTAGCCTTACTAGGCAAGTTATACTTGGCACTAGTACACCGACCACATTATATTGTCGAGTGCAGTGAGAGGGTTCAGCGTGCCTGGCAAGGCGCGTCTTGCCGCTAATGGTCATTCCCTTAGCAAGAGGCGCAACACAGTCTAGGGGCGCTGAACCACTCACCCGAAGGGCGCTGTTCTGGTGTCCCGCAGCCGTGTTTGGCAAGGGAATGACCATTCCCTGCACACGTCGCCTTGCTGCGCAACACCAGAACAACGCTGAATCCGTCAATATAATGTAGCTGGTGTACTAAACTATTGGTTAATTGGCATCTGCCTGTAGAAGCCGCTAAACTGATGGTTTCTCGTCTAGCTTTGTTTTGGAACCTCGGCATGAGCCAATCACAATGCCACACAACCGCCATTTTTGCCCCCGCCATTAAATGTGGTAATTGCCTAAATAGCGCCACTTCTTTGTTACATCAGCAAGACCCGAAAGCCAATATTGAGGCTGATCTGGAGGGCAAAAAATTTGTTATTAACAGTTGGCTGGATGCCGATCAGGTGCTGGCTGCTCTGGCCAAATACCAGCCGGTGTTGTGGCAAGGGCAGGTGTATAGCAAGCCTGAAGCGACAGTGGCAGTAGAGATAGATCCAGAACCGGAATCAGCAGCCATCGAAACCCCGCACCTGCAAATGACCTTGCAGGGTATGACCTGTGCGGCCTGTGTTAATGCTGTTACCAAGGCCCTGTCCAAGGTGCCCGGAGTGGATCGGGTAGAGGTCAATTTTGCCAGTCGTCAGGCGGCTATTTATGGCTCGGCGGCCGCTGGCAGTTTACAGCAGGCACTGCGTCAAGCCGGCTATGATGGTGAGCTGATCACCGATCCGGCTCAAGCTCTGGCAGACCAGCAACAACAATTGCAAGCCGATTATCGCCAGCGGAGTCAGTATGCCATTATTGGTTTGCTGATGGGTGCAGGGCTCATGTTATTTGGCATGGATTTACAAGGCACCCTGTGGCAACGCCCGGTAGGCTGGGCCACGCTAATTGTGATGCTGACCACCGGCAGCCATTTTTATAGCAGTGGCTTTAAAGCCTTGCGTGGCGGCCGGGCCAATATGGATACCCTGATAGCCATGGGTACCCTTAGTGCCTGGCTTTATTCCATTACCGTTAGCTATGTACCGGAACTATTTCCGGTTGCGGCACGGGCCGTGTATTTTGAAGCGGCGGTGATGATTGTGGCGCTGGTCAATTTGGGTCAGGCTCTGGAGTTACGGGCGCGTCGTAAGACGCAGGCCAGCTTAAACAGTTTATTGGACTTGCGCCCTAGTGAAGCACGCCTGGTGCGAGATGATGCCGAGGTGGATGTGCCCGTGATGCAGGTACAGGTTGGCGATCTGTTGCGCCTGCGTCCGGGAGATCGGGTGGCCGTTGATGGTGAGGTGATCACAGGCAGCAGCAATCTGGATGAGTCCATGTTGACGGGCGAACCCATGCCAGTGGTAAAACAGGCGGGTGACCAGTTGGCGGCGGGTACCATTAACCAACAGGGCAGCTTGCTGTATCGTGCTACGCGCATTGGCCAGCAAACGGCCTTGGCACGTATTATTGAACTGGTACGACAGGCGCAAAATAGCAAACCGGCCATCAGCCGCTTGGCAGATCAGGTAGCTGCAGTATTTGTCCCCGTGGTGATGCTGATCGCCTTGCTGACTGCCATAGCCTGGTACTATCTGGGCCCCGCGCCTGCTATTACCCATGCTCTGGTTAGTGCTGTGTCGGTGCTGATTATTGCCTGTCCTTGTGCCTTGGGTTTGGCGACCCCAATTTCGGTCATGTTAGGCGTAGGCAAAGCCGCGCAAATGGGGGTGCTGGTGCGTAATGCCGATGCCTTGCAAGTGGCCAGCAAGGTGGATTGGGTGCTGCTTGATAAGACTGGCACCTTAACCCAAGGCAAGCCCAGTGTGGTTGACTTTATCTGCTTCCATAGTGCCAGTGCCGAGTTGGTAAAAAGTCAGGCCAAAGCCATGGAGCAGGCCTCGGAACACCCTCTGGCCAATGCCATTGTGGCCTATTGTGCCGAGGTGCCAGCGGCTCAGATCAGTGACTTTAAAGCCCAGCAAGGTCTGGGTCTGACAGCTGCTGACTGGGCCTTGGGTAACCAACGCCTAATGCAGCAGCAAGGTATAAATATGGAGGTAGCTAACAACTGGTTACAGGATCAGTCCGGCCACACTGTGGTTTTTCTGGCCCAGGGCTCAGAGCTGCAGGCTGCCTTTGCCGTGGCAGACCCCGTGCGAAGTGATAGTGCTGCCGCTGTAGCACGCTTGCAGAAGGCTGGTGCCAAAGTCATGATGTTAACGGGCGATAATAGTGAAACTGCTAGTAAAGTAGCAGCAGAACTATCTATTGACCAATATCAGGCGGGTTTGATGCCTGCTGACAAGTTGCAGGTATTACAGGCTTTGCAAGCCAAGGGCCATAAGGTAGCCATGGTGGGTGACGGTATTAATGATGCCCCGGCACTAAGTCAGGCCGATGTGGGCTTTGCCATTGGCAGTGGCACTGATGTGGCTATGGAAAGTGCCGATATGTGTCTACTGCGGGATTCCCTGCATGGCGTAGCCGATGCCATTGCATTAAGCCATGCCACCTTAAATAATATTCGCCAGAACCTGTGGGGTGCTTTTGCCTATAACACCCTCGGCATTCCCATCGCTGCCGGCTTGCTATACCCCCTGACCGGTATGCTATTAAGCCCCGTTGTGGCCGGTCTGGCTATGTCCCTATCATCGGTCACCGTAGTGACCAATGCCAACCGCCTGCGTTTCTTTAAACCTGACCAGCACTAGGCAAGTTCAGCAAAATTCGCCATTGCAAGGCACTCAGTGACCTGACAATTTCTAAGCCAGTCAATGTTAGGGATGTAAACACCAGATGGCTACCAATGGGGTCTGGCCAGAGCGCATGCTGTGCAGCACATTGTGGGCATTGTAAACCAGACCGCCCATACCCGGTGCTTGCCAGAGCTGACCGGTTTGCCACCATAAACCCTCACTGAGCACCAGATAAATCTCTTCTGGTGGATGCTGGTGCTCAGGGTAGATTAAGTCTGGTGCCAACAAGCTAACGCCAACGCTTATATCCTCCCGCACCACCAAGCCCTGAGGGCCAATAATCTGGGCATTGGCATGGCCTGCCTGCAGGGCAGGATGATTGTCTATTGAACGTTGGTACCAGGGTAAAAATGGCTCAAATTCCAGCATCATACTGACCAGTTTAGCCAATTCCGGGGGCAAGTCTGTGGGCGCTAATGCAGCTATGGTTAAATCATTAATAGCGTTTGATCTAGCCTGCTCAGGCTGCCAGTGCAGAGTTTGCATGGCTGTCAACTTGCCACTAATCAGCGCGGCGGCGCGCTGGCCCTGAGTAGACAGACCAGTGGCACTGCCCAGCAATTGACCAAGCAGTGCGGGGAATTGATTGGAGGCTGACATTAACTTTACCAGAGTTTTTTTTCAGGTCTTAATAGTAACTGTTTTTGTCAACATCAGTAAGCCACCTGCTGCCAGTCAAAATGGCACAGTTAGTGCAGTCTGGTGCGGTTTTAATACAAACGTGGTTTGAGTTTAGTCTAATATGCAGGTCGGGTTTTAACCCGACTATACAAGATTGAAGTCCAGTCAGCACCCCATACCACTAGCCCCATAAGGATCCATACCAGTACCAGATAAACTCACCATGCCATAAAACCAGTAAACCCCCAAGGGCCAGATAAGGGCCAAAGGGCAGCACCCCTGCGGCTGCTCCACGTGTCAGCTTTTGTCCCAGAGCCACCAGTAAACCGCTTAGGGCCGCCAGTAGCAGCACCAGAGGCAAGGCCTGCCAGCCCAGCCAGGCACCCAAAGCCGCCAGCAGTTTAAAGTCACCATAACCCATGCCCTCACGCCCTGTTAGCAGACGGAATAGCCAGTATACACTCCACAGGCACAGGTAGCCGGCTACGGCACCCCACATGGCATCGGGCAGACTGACCAGCAAACCCTGACTATTGCAGATCAAGCCCAGCCATAGCAGGGGCAGGGTAAGTTGGTCTGGCAGTAGATGATGGTCCAGATCAATAAAGGCCAGCGCTACCAGCGTATAGAGCAGTAGCAAACTGACTAGAGCAGCTGGGGTGATGCCTAGCTGCCATACCATATAGGCGCCGCTTAGTCCGGTCAGAGCCTCCACCAGAGGGTAGCGCAGGCCAATGGGGTTATGGCACTGGGCACAGCGCCCGCGCAGCAGCAGATAGCCCAGCACGGGTATATTGTGCCAGGGCTTAATATGAGCCTGACAAACAGGGCAGTGGGAAGGTGGCCATAGCAATGATATAGCTGCAGGCTTTGCCGCCAGATCGGCCTCGGTGGTTGCCAATAGATCATGGGCTTCGCGTTGCCATTGCGCCTGCATAGCACGGGGCAAACGGTAAATGACCACATTCAGAAAACTACCCACCAGCAGGCTAAAAATACCGACTATCAGTATGGCCAGATTGGGTTGTTGCTGTAAGAAAAACCACAGGGCCTGCAACGACATAGGTTGTTCCAACTACTATATAGTAGGCAAATTATAGCTGATTTGGGCTAGTTTGTTATTTCTTCACACTGGCCGCACTAATAATCAGGCTTAGCATAGACAGCAAAAACAGGGGGATAATCACCGTTGTGCCCATGCTGGCCCAGTATTTAAGCCAGCCTATAGCGAGTATATCGCCACCAATACGTAACAGCATAAATAACTGTAAGGCCCCCAGAGGTAAATACAGGATAGGCCGATAGGGAATATTAATACCCAGAATACCGGGGAAAATAATTGGCGCATGACCAAAGATCATGGAGAAGATAAACCCCACAAAGATAGCATGTAGCAGGGCATCGTATACTGGGCCAGCGCTGGGGCCGGCAAAGACCAGCATTAATATCCCGGCCAGCAGGCACCAGGCCCAGCCACACACCAGTGCTTTAGCCACATAGCCGCTAAGGCCGGGCAGACGGTAGTTGCGAAAAGCCAGATCACGCTGCCAGGCCCAGATGGCGGCCAACAACAAGCCTACGCCATAGATATGAAAACCCATGCTATAGTCCCACAAGGCCATGGCGCTGGCCACCAGTAACTGTAGCAGGGCGCTGAGCAGTAACACCTGAGTGAGGGTATTGGGTACCAGTACCCGGCTTAATTCAATGCGTTCACCAATAATGGTAAATAACAGAAAATTCATCCATAACAGCACCAGTTGGGGCGTGGTATAGCCTGTCAGCAACAGCAGATTGGCAGTTACCCAGAAGAGGGCGCCGAGTAACATAATCGCGTTGGCGGTATTGGGTTGCCGAGCCAATACCAGCCCCTGATTCACACTGTGAAACAGGCTGCCTGCCAGCACCATCAGAGCACCAGTTGGGCCATTATCAGTTGTTATAAACAGGCCCATGCCAACGCCGGTAAGTAGGGGGGCCGCCCAACCAAACCAGACTTTCAGGGCGGTAGCCCGTTCCAGACTGATCACTACCCCTAAAAAGCCACATACCATAATAGGGCCATGCCATTGAGCAAACTGCCCGGCTCCCATCAGGGCTGGGCCACCAGCACGCAGTACGCCAGCGGCCAGCCCATGCAGTAACAGGCCAACTCCCATAACCAATAACATAATCTTGGGCAAGCGCAGCATCTTAGCCCCCCAGCAAGCTGGTGGCAGTGGAGCTCATCATCGAGCGTTGCCATGGGGGATCAAAAGTCACCTCTATCTTGACTTGATTAATATCAGGGTGATCCTGCAGAATCTGTTGGCGCATCTGGCTGGCGATCAGATCCTGTAACGGACAACCAGCTGAGGTCAGGGTCATCAGTACATGCACTTGATTATCAGTCTGGCTAATATCATAGACCAGACCCAGATCAACAATATTAATGCCGATCTCGGGGTCGATAACCTGTTGTAAACTGGTGCGGATTGAGTCCATATTGTATTGGCTTACCCTAGTCAGAGAGGTAGATAGGTAGAGACTGTTAGTATGCCACTATTTGTCAGTGCTATTAGTTGAGATATATCAAGCTGGTGGTAACGGCTTTGAGCCGAAGTTTGGATTGGGTTAGCTATATTTTGGTTGCAGATTAGAATGATAATAGGCAAATAACAGCTATACTATAGTAAAAATCACGGCTGCAAATGGTCACTTGATGGCTGGATTTGTTATTGTCTGGGGCAGGGATGATGCCCATGATAAAACGTTTAACCATGATGCGGAGAACAGGTTATGTTGCCCAGCAAGCCTTTGGATACACTGCCCACCCACAGTGTGACTAATATGCCCCCCTATTTGGGTGATCAGGATTTATGGCATAACGACCCGGCATTGCAGGCTGCCGTAAGTCGGGAAGGTGCCGACTGGGCGCAGCAGGAGTTGGCTGCCTTGGGTAGCAAGGTGGGTACCAGCGATATGTTTGACAAGGCCGAGCAGGCCAATCGTTTTAGTCCCGAACTAAAGGCTTATGACCGCTATGGTATGCGCATCAATCAAGTTGTATTTCATCCGGCTTACCATGACCTGATGCAAGTGGCTATTGAGCATCAGGTGGCCAGCTTTGCCTGGAATAATCCCGGCCCCGGATCTCAGGTGGGGCATGTGGCCCTAAGCTATATGTTTAACCAAGTGGAGGCGGGTACCATGTGCCCTATGGCCATGACCTACTCCGCCATTCCTGCTTTGCAAACCACACCCGCTATTGCCAGAGATTGGATACCAAGGTTGCTGTCCCGACAGTATGATGCTCGGGATATTCCCGTTACCGAAAAAACCGGTGCCACTATCGGCATGTTTATGACAGAGAAACAGGGTGGTTCCGATGTGCGAGCCAATTCCACTCAGGCAGTGCCAGCAGGTAGCCACACAGGTATAGGTGCCGAATACCGGCTGACCGGCCACAAGTACTTCTGCTCTGCGCCTATGAGTGACGCCTTTTTAACTCTGGCCTATACACCTGTGGGGTTGTCCTGTTTTATAGTGCCACGGTGGACTCCGGATGGTGTGCGTAATGGTCTGTATATGCAGCGTTTAAAAGATAAATTGGGCAACCGCTCCAATGCTTCTGCAGAAATGGAGCTGCAGGATACCTGGGGTATTATGGTGGGCGAAGAAGGGCGTGGGGTGCGCACCATTATCGATATGGTGCAGGGCACCCGCATCTATTGTTGTGTTGGTTCGGCTGCGCTTATGCGTCAGGGACTGGTGCAGGCTGTGCATCATACTCGCCATCGCCATGCCTTTGGCAAGCTGCTGATTGACCAGCCATTAATGCGTAATGTGCTGGCCGATTTAGCTCTGGAATCAGAAGCGGCCATGGCCCTGTCACTGCGTATCGCCCACTTTATGGATGCAGCTAATGGTGACCAGAGTGCCGCTTCTTTGGCCCGCTTTGGCACCGCCATTGGTAAATTCTGGAACTGCAAACGTGCCCCCGCACATCTGTTTGAAGCTATGGAATGCCATGGTGGCCCGGGTTATGTGGAAGAATCTATTTTGCCACGTTTGTATCGTGAGGCACCGGTCAACAGTATTTGGGAAGGTTCTGGCAATGTTATGTGTCTGGATGTGTTGCGAGCTATGCAACGCGAACCCGACGCAGTGCCAGCCTTGCTGGCAGAACTGGAACTGGCCCGGGGTGGGCATGCTGAGCTGGATCGTGCCATTGCCAAGCTTAAGCTGGGATTGACTGACACAGGCGATCTTGAACACCGCGCTCGGCAGTTAACACAACAGATAGCTCTAGTCTGGCAGGGCGCACTGTTGGTGCAGCATGCACCTGCGGCCGTAGCTGATGCATTTTGTGCTACGCGTCTGGGCAGTGATTATAGCGGGGTCTTTGGCGTTCTGCCCAAGGGCTGTGAGGCGAGTGCCATTATTAATCGGGCAGTGCCTGCTTGATGCGAAATACCAGAACACTCCCTAGTGTTTGTTGCGGTATTTCCGGTGACAGCTGGAACAGCTTTTGGCCAGTTTGCCAAAGGCTTGCCGTATGGCTTGCTCATTGCCCTTGTCCGCTGCTATAGCGAGCACCGCTATAGCATCAGCAGTAGCTGAGGCTTGGGCCGTAAAGTCTTCCCAGTTATCCCAGATTTTGGCTTTGGCAGCTGAGTCTCCGCCATGGGAACCAGCCGGGAAGAGTTGCAGTAGCCCGTCCATGGCCATATGCATATGCAAGGCCCCATAAAGGAAATCATCGGCGTCAAATTCGGTGCGCCCCTTTACCATAGCCGCCATGCTTTTGGTTTCTTTACCCAGTATGGTCATGCGTTCTGCGCGCAATTCAAAAGCCTCATTGGCCCAGCTGGGGTGGGCAATGAGCAGCACACTAGCAAGCAAAGTTATCGTGACGTGTTTTAGCAGCATGCAAATCTCCTGATAACGCCTCAAGGCAGTCAGATTCGCCTATAACTTTAGCTCAGACTTTATACGGGGTCTACTCGCGCATTATTTATAGCATAGGGGCTGGTGGAGATAATGTATGCGGCTTACTAAACGTGTTGACCGCCGTTAATATGCAGTTCTGCACCTGACATATAGCTGCCCTCGGAAGAGCACAGAAAATAGATTAGGGCGGCTACTTCCTTGGGGGTTCCCAAGCGCTGCAGTGGAATCTGCTGTAACAGGTCCAGAGTGTCTGGTGACAATATGGGGGTATCAATTTCACCCGGTGCAATGGCGTTTACACGGATGCCTCTGGAGCCAAAGTCAGCTGCCATTTCCCGCGTTAGAGCTGACAGTGCTGCCTTTGAGGTAGCATAGGCGGCACCAGCAAACCTGTGTACTCTGCTACCAGCAATGGAAGTCACATTGATAATACTACCCTGGCCTTTGTCCAGGTGATTAATAAGCCCGCGAGCCAACAGCGCGGGAGCAAGAAAATTAACCTGCATAACGTGCTGCCATAGTTGCAGATCTGTGTGAATGGAATCCAGTCGATCGCCATTGTCTCCCTTTGGGGAAATACCGGCATTATTTACCAATGCGTGTAAGGGCTGTTCACCCAGCAGGGTCACAATTTTCTCCAAACCCGTGTTGATGCTGTCGGGTGATGCCAGATCCATTTCGATATGGTTTTTACCACCTGAAACCCATGGGCAACCCTTGGGAAAAGGATAACGAGAACAGGTGATAACCCGCCATCCGGCGTCAGAAAAATACTTTACCGTAGCATGCCCAATACCCCGGCTGGCACCAGTTAATAATAGCGTTTTTTGTTCACTTTTTCGCACGTCACCCCCTGCGCACATGGTGGCATAAAAGTGATCAGCACCTGCACTTCCATAGTTTGGTATTGATCTTATGATTATTTATTTGAGAATAATTATCATTACTAAAACATGTTAAAGTCAAGATTTTTCTATTTTACTTTTTGGCAGTAACACCTATTGAAAATTATGGCTTGCCTAAAGCCATTTAGCAAAGTAGGGTATGGTGCTGATTTTTGGCATATGCATTGGCTAGATAAATTCGACAGGGGTGAGTTATGCAAGTTGACAGATTTTATATTAATGGTGAATGGGTTAAGCCTTTAAGTGCGGCTACTTTTGCGCTGGTAAATCCGGCGACTGAAGAGAAGATTGCCTCTATTCCTATGGCTAATGCTGACGATGTAGACCGCGCTGTAAGTGCTGCCAAGCAGGCCTTTGAAAGCTACTCGCAAACCAGCGTAGAACAGCGTATTGGCTGGTTTACCAAGCTTTTGCATATTTATCGTCAGCGGGCGCCTGAAATTACCACTGCCATGATTCGTGAAATGGGTTGTGCCCGCAGCTTTACCGAAGACCTGCAAACCCCTTGTGGAGATGGCCATATAGAAGCCATGCTGGAAGTATTGACGAGCTTTGCATTTGAGCATCCAAGCCCCCGCGGCGGCAGCACTATTATCCATGAGCCAGTGGGCGTCAGCGCCCTGATTACGCCCTGGAATTGGCCCGTCAATCAAGTGGTCGCCAAGGTATTGCCAAGTTTGGCTGCCGGTTGCCCCTGTGTGCTAAAACCCAGTGAAGAGTCAGCCTTATCAGCTTTACTATTTGCCCAAATGATTCATGATGCTGGTTTCCCGGCGGGGGCTTTTAATTTGATTAACGGGGATGGCGCTGTGGCTGGTAATCATCTCAGTGGTCACCCTGATGTAGATCTGGTGTCTTTTACCGGTTCTACCCGCGCCGGCAAGCTGGTGCAAGTCAATGGTGTTGATACAGTTAAACGTGTGGTGTTGGAGTTGGGAGGCAAGTCGCCGAATATTATTTTTGCTGATGCCGACCTGCCGGCTGCTGTGCAATTCAGTGCCGAAGCCTGTTTTAGTAATGCCGGACAAACCTGTGATGCGCCCACTCGCCTGTTGGTGGAACGCAGTGTCTATGAGCAGGTTAAAGCAGGGCTAATCGAAGCTGCTAACAACACCCGTGTGGGTGACCCCATGCAGGCCGGTGAGCATATCGGGCCAGTGGTCAACCAGCGCCAGTTTGAGCTTATTCAGGGCATGATTCAGCAAGGTATCGACGAAGGTGCCGAGCTTCTGGCTGGCGGAGTGGGGCGCCCGGCTGGGCTGGATAAAGGTTACTATATTCAACCAACCCTGTTTGCTGCAGAACATACCATGGGCATTAATACCGATGAAATCTTCGGCCCCGTCTTGTGTATGACAGTGTTTGATACGGAAGAGGAAGCCATCCATCTGGCTAATGATACGGTCTATGGGCTAGGGGCTTATATCCAAACCGCTGATCTGGACAAAGCCAAGCGCGTTGCCAAGCGCATTCGCGCCGGCAATATATCCATTAATGGCGCCGCCTATGACTATGATGTGCCCTTTGGGGGCATGAAGCAGTCTGGCAATGGCCGCGAAAATGGCCTTTATGGGCTGCATGACTTTCTCGATATCAAGGCCATTACCCTGTAACCACAGGACCAGCAAAATGCCCCCTGTGCCAAGCGGCCGTTAATGGTTAAGTCATAGCAGCCACAATCAACCGTGATGGTGTTGCGCGGCACAGGCATGGTATGCCGATATGGGTAATCCCATGCCGGACTGGGGATTGCCTCGGGGGCGATGTTCAAGCAGCGGCAGTGTAAGCTTATTCCGCATAGGTCCTGCCAATACGGTTTTCTTTGCCCCACCGACGATTAAAACCTATAGCTAAACTCAAGCATATGGAAATCAGCCCCGGTTGAGTGGGACCCATGCAGACCCATATCAGAATAGTGCAAAAACCGATAACCCAAGCTCAGCTGCTTATAGAGTGGAGCACTGGCGCCCAAGGTCAGGGCAAACTGGAAAGGCCCGCCAAAATCCTGTACCCCAAAGCGACTTCTACTGAACAGGGCTCCACCTATGCCCAAATCCACAGTAAAACGCCCGTCCTCACTGCCTATTGTAAATTCCGGGATAAGAGAAACCACCAGAGCGCTTTCCCCTGCTCCGCGTAACATGCCGGCACTCGCCATCAAACGTGTGCCAATCCCCCAGCCTGACGTCGAATAGTCCTGCCATGGTAACCTGAAGTTTGCTGCTATGTCGTATTCCTTAAAACTCTCGGGTGCATCCTCGCCAAGCAGGGTCTGCTCTGAAACCCGGGTGCGTATGCTGAGACTCAATAAACTCAAGTTTTTAGAGTGGTCAGGACTGGGAGCGGTAAGAGAGTCTTTGGCATGGCTCAGATCGGGAACGAAAAGGCAGAAAATAAAGCCCAGCAGCAACCCCGCGATGGAAATTCGGGCTGGCATAAATTGTGAGGTGAAGCCCAACTGCAACTTCTGGGCACTTGCAGAATTCATATCAATACCCTTAACGCACTGCGCGGAGGGAGCCGTTTGCCAACGGCAGGCTGGTGATGACCAGACGACACTGACTTTTTAAAGACCAGTCCATCCTGTCATAGCCACTGTATCAATGTTTGTATGGTGTGGCAACATGTCTGCATTATGTCTGTCAAGAATGCCAATGTTGCCATCTTAGTGACCACCTAAAAACATTGCTGGTGTACTAGAGCAATGCCTCTATGGCTCGGGCCAGACGCCATGAACCGGGGCTTGTCCAGTGGGAGTAGTGAGCAACCACTTCACCCTGTTGGTTGATCAGGTATTTATTAAAGTTCCAGCTGGGGGCTTCGGAGTCTTGTGCTAGGTGTTTAAAGATGGGGTGGGCAGTGTCGCCTTTGACGCTGATTTGCTCGGTCATCAAAAAGCTGACACCAAAGTTGTAATAGCAGATACGGGCAGCCTCTGCGGCGGTGTCTGCCGCCTGATTAAAACTGTTGGAAGGAAAACCTATAATCACCAGACCCTGCTGCTGGTATTGTTGATGCAGTTCTTCCAAACCGCCAAACTGCTGGGTAAAACCACAATGACTGGCGGTATTAACCAGTAATACGGGTTTGCCTTCGGTGGCGGCGCAAAGGTTAATTATGTCAGGGTCGTGCAGTTTCTTTAAGCTGTGATCCAGCCATGGTGCACAGGTTGCTTCGGCATGGCAAACAGGCGCCAGTAACAATGTGCATACCAGTAGACCAATCTTGTGCATAAAGCATGTTCCCCATAGCCGTTAAAACCCGGCCAATGCCAGTTGTACCCAGGCGATAGATGGGCTGGGGTAAATGCCCAGCCACAGGGTCAATAGGGCTAACAGGATGATCAGAGGATTCAGGCCCCGGTAGCTGTTGGTTGCCGCCTGTTGTGTATCTTTACATAATATCAGGATAACGCGCAAATAGTAGTAGAGTCCCATAGCACTGCCAATAATTAACAGCCATAGTAAGAGCCAGAGTTGCTGATCGACAGCGGCCATAAAGACATAATACTTACCGATAAAGCCTGCCGTTAATGGCATGCCAGCCAGCGCCAGCATGGCAATCAGTAAACCCAGAGCAGCAATGGGCTGCCGCCACAATAAACCCTGATAGTGTTGTAATTGGCCAGTTTCGTAGGTTAGATCCTGGGCTGCCAGATGGCTTAATACCGTAAAGGCCAGCAAGGTAACGGTGGCATAGGTTAGCAAATACATCCCCGCCGCTTCGGCGGCTAGTGTTGGGCTAAGGTTGCCAATATTGATAGCAGCAATCAGAGTGATAGCGGCATAGCCCATATGTGCGATAGAAGAATAGGCCAGCAGTCGTTTCAGGTTATCCTGCCGTAAGGCCAACAGATTGCCCAGCAACATAGATAGTGCCGCCATAGCCATCAGGCCATTAGCCAGTATGCCCAAATAGGGGCCCTGAATCGGCATTAACCAACGCATCAACAGGGCAAATACGGCAATTTTTACCCCGCCAGCAAGAAACCCTGTGACCGGTGCCGGCGCGCCTTGATAAACATCCGGAGTCCACATATGAAAGGGCACCCAGGACATTTTAAAGGCAATGCCTATGGCAATCATGGCGGTACCCAAAATAAGATACTGAGGGGCGAGCACGGCATTGGCAGGCTGGCTGAATACGTCCATGGTGAGGGAGCCGGAATAGGCATACACCAGAGCCACACCAAATAATAAAAAGCTCGACGATACGCCGGACAAGACCATATATTTAACGCCTGCCTCTAGGGTCAATTTAACCTGATCACGGCTATGGGCCAGATAACCCACCATGGCGAATAAAGATACGCTCACCAGTTCCAGACCAATAAACATACTGGCAAAGTGATTGCTGGCAATCAGTACCAGAGCACCCAAAGCTGCCAGTGCCAGCAGAATATAATATTCTTCGCGGATTTCATCAGTGGCCTGTAGATAGGGGTAGGTCATCCATGCCGAGATAAGACAAATAAGCAGCACCAAGGCGCCAAACAGGCGGCTAAAATCATCGATGATCAGCAGTGGTGTCACCTGCTGCGCCATCTCGCCAACACTGACAAGGCTGCATATAGCAGCCCCACCAAGGCCAAGGCAAGTAATCACACAGGTTAGTAAGTGGTCTCTGACAAAAGCGATAACCAGCATCAGCATAACGCTGATAGAGGCGACCAGTAAAACAGGTGTCAGGGCCAGGAGTTGTTGCCAGTCCATGCTTAACCTCCGCTTGCTAGCAAGTGCTGAATAGGGGTGGTGCTGAGGTCCAGTATCAGGTTAGGCCAGAAGCCCAGTATGACCAGACCTGCTGCTAATATACCCAGCATTAATAACTCTCGTGCTGACAGATCTGCCACCCCTGCTTTAACCAGTTCACTTGGTGGGCCAAAAAAGCCCTTTTGTAGTATTAATAACGCATATACCGGAGCCAATATCATACCCAGTGCCGCCACTGCCGTAGCCCAAGGGTAGGCCTGAAAACTGCCCAACAGCACGACAAATTCGCCCACAAAGTTGCCCAGCCCGGGCAGGCCCAAGGCGGCCAGCGAGAATAACATGGTAAAGGCGGATAACTTGGGTGCCAGTTGCCAGAGGCCACCCATTTGTTGCAGATCGCGGCTGTGCAAGCGTTGTTGCAAAAGTCCGGCAATGGCGAATAAGGCAGCGGAGCTTAAGCCGTGGGCAATCATTTGCATCATAGTGCCCTGCAGGCTAATACTGTTCCAGGCAAAAATGCCCAGACTGACAAAGCCCATATGGCTAATGGAGGTATAGGCGATCAGGCGCTTTAGGTCAGTTTGCGCAAAGGCCAGTTTGGCAGCATACAAGACGCTGATAACACCCAGTGTTATGGCTACCGGGGCAAAGCCTGCGGCCGCTTCCGGAAATAAGGGAAACACAAATCTGAGCAGCCCATAGGCGCCCGTTTTTAGCAGTATACCCGCCAGTAAAATACTGCCTGGTGTAGGGGCTTGAGTATGCGCATCCGGCAGCCAGTTATGCACCGGAATACCGGGTAGCTTGACCAGAAAAGCCACATAGAAGCCCAGCATTAACCACCAGCCTACGGTGCCATCGGTTTGGGTTTGGGTGAGTTCAAACCACGAAAAGGTAAGCAGGCCTGTTTGTTGGTAATGCAAGAGTACCAGGGTTAGCATAGCTGCCAACATCAATAGACTACTGGCCTGAGTATAAATAAAGAATTTAAGTGCGGCATAGCGTCGGTTCTCGTGGCCCCAGATGGAAATAATAAGGAACATGGGTACCAGCATCACTTCCCAGAAGACAAAGAATAAGAACAGATCCATGGCACTAAAGACCCCAATCACCCCAGCCAGAGTAAACAGCAGGTTAAGGTAGAAGAGGCCCACACGGTGCTTAATTTCCCCCCAGGCTGACAGCAAGGCGATATAGCCCAGTAATAGTGTCAAACCTATCAGGATACTGCCAATAGCGTCAGTGGCAAGCAGTATATGAATACCAAAACGCTGCATCCAAATGGCGTCGGTGTGCACCAGCCAAACGGAGGCATTAGCCGTGGCCTGAGGCCACAGAGGCAGCCACAGCAGGGTAGCCAGAAGTAGACTGGCCAGACTCACCCAGCGACTGGCCGCGGCGCTGGCATAACGGTCACACAACAGTGCCAGCAAACCACCTGCCAGTAAGCTGATAAGTATACCTAGTAACTGCATATCTAATGGGCCTCCTGCTTTAAAGGGTGACGGTCAGGGCAATAATAAAAATCGCTGCAGCAGTCATGCTGGCGACATATATACGTAATTGGCCGTTTTGCATACGGCTGAAAATAGCGAATAAGCGGCTACTCACCAGAGTCAGCTGGATGGGTAGTTGATCAATAAGATCGCTTTTATTGATATTCGCCAGAGTCAATAATGGCTGCACTAAGAGGCGTTGGTATAAGCTGTCAAACCCCCAGCCATGCTCAAACCAGTGGCTTAAGCGAGGCGCTTGCCGCAAGTGCTGCCACTGGCCCCGGCCGTAGATCTGATAAGCCAGTGCAATGCCAGCCAGGGGCAAACCAATGGCAATAACTTCGGCCCACAAGGGTGCATGACCAGCTGGTGAAGTGGGTAAAACACCTGCGGCAGGTAGTACCAGCAAACCGCCCAAGAGTGATAACACCGCCAGTATCAGTAGTGGTGGATGGAATTGCCAGCCTTTGGGTTCATCAGGCTGGCAGGTGCTGGCACCGCCAAACACCATAAATATCAGGCGAAAGCTGTAGAGTGCTGTCAGGCAGGCGCCAAACACCCCCCCGGCCCATAACCAGGGGCCATATACGGGCAGTTGCCAACTGGCATTGAGAATAGCTTCTTTACTAACAAAGCCTGATGTTGGTGGCAGGGCCACCAAACAGGCAGTGCCGATCAGAAAACACCAAAATGGTACCGGCAGTTGCTTACGCAGGCCACCCATAGCGCGGATATCCTGTTCATGATGTAAGGCCAAAATGATTGAGCCTGCCGTCATAAACAATAATGCTTTAAACAGGGCATGGGTAAATAGATGGAATATACTTTCACTCCATGCCCCCACTCCCAAGGCAAAGAACATATAGCCTATCTGGCTCATGGTGGAATAGGCCAGTACACGCTTGATATCGTTTTGGTTAAGGGCGCTAAAACCTGCCATAAGCAGAGTAACCAGACCGATTAGTGCCACTAACAGAAGTATATCGGGTGCTTGCAGGAAGATATTGTGGCAGCGGGCTATAAGATATACGCCAGCGGTCACCATGGTGGCGGCATGAATCAGGGCACTCACCGGGGTGGGGCCGGCCATAGCATCTGGCAACCAGGTTTGTAGCGGTAGTTGGGCAGATTTACCCACGGCTCCTCCCAGTAACAGGGCGGCGATCAGGGTAGGTGTATTAGCACCCACGGTAAACTGTGCTGGTGCCAGTTGCAGTAGCTCCTGAATATGTAAGCTGCCTAATTCTTTGAACAGTAAAAACAAACCTATGGCAAAAGCTGTGTCGCCGGCGCGAGTAACAATAAAGGCTTTGCGGGCGGCGTAGCCATTGACCGGATCCTGATACCAGAAGCCGATCAACAGGAAGCTACAAACGCCAACCCCTTCCCAGCCCAGGAATAACAGGACCAGATTATCTGCTAGCACCAGCATTAACATAGCCGCCACAAACAGGTTCATATAAGCGAAAAAACGGCTGTAATCAGGGTCATCCCACATATAGCCCGAAGCATACCAGTGAATTAGCGTGCCTACGCCGGTAATGACAAACAGCATACTCAGTGACAGGCCGTCCAGATAGAGATTGAAACCAGCCCTAAAATCACCTGCGCTCATCCATTCCCACAGTACCAGAGTAAAGCTCGACTGAGCGTCACTTTGCGCATAGAAGTCACTGGCTACCAGCAAGGTTATTGCTGCCGCCAGAGCCACAGAACCAACACCGACCAAACGCGCCTGCTCACGCGGCAGTTGGCCCTTGGTAAAGACCAGAATAATAAAGCCCAGCAGTGGTAAAGCAGGAATCAGCCATAGCAGTTGCATTGTCTTCTAGCCCCGTAAATGGTTTAAGCGATCAGTATTGACGCTGTTAAAATGGCGGAACAGCAATAATGTCATCCCCAGACCCACGGCGACTTCAGCCGCACCAAGGGTAATAACAGCGAGAAACATAATTTGGCCTTCGGCCTGCCCCCACATGGAACCGGCCACAATAAAGGCTAGCCCGGCGGCATTAAACATCACCTCTATACAAATCAGCATAAATAGCAGATTACGCCTTACCAGTACGCCCGTAAGTCCCAGGCAAAATAGCATGGCTGCCAGTAGCAAAGCATGTTCAAGATAGTTCGCCATCATTATGATTGCTCCGAGTTTTGTGGCATTTTACGGGCGATATGGAAGGCGCCAATCAGGCCGGATAAAAGCAGAAAAGAAGCCAACTCCACCACCAGCATATAAGGCCCAAACAGAGCTGTACCAACCTGCTTAACGGTCACCTCATGCACGGTTTGTGGCACCACACCCATCATCAGGCTGGAGACCAGTAACACCAGCAAAATAGCAGTTAATATACCCGGCATCAGCCAGCCTCGGGCCGGCAACCAGGCTGCTTCATGAGCCGCTGAACGTTGGCCTTGATTAAGCATCATCACTACGAACACAAATAGAATCATGACCGCACCGGCATACACGATAACCTCCATAGCAGCCGCAAAAGCAGCCCCTAAAAGGTAAAAAATAACTGCCATAGAAAGTGACGAAACAATCAGATATAGCAGGGCATGCACGGCATTATGGCGAGTGATCAGCAACAGGGTTGCCAGCAGGGTGACTGCGCCACTCACGTAGAATATCAGGCTGTAAAGGCTGCTCCACATCATAGGCTGACTCCTGTATATATGGCTCTCATGGTAATAAACTCTTTACATCAACAGGTGGTGCTTCCAGCTTGCCGGCGCCCTTGGCACGGCCAGAAACGGCTTTGCCGCTGAGTTCATAAAAACTGTAATCTGGGTGTTTGCCGGGGCCGTCAATAAGCAGGTGATGTTTTTCATACACCAGATTTTGGCGCTGGTATTCAGCCAATTCAAAATCCTGAGTTAACTGAATGGCGTAGGTTGGGCAGGCTTCCTCGCACAGGCCGCAAAACACACAACGGGAAAAATTAATGCGGAAATACTCGGCTGACCAACGCCCTGTTTCATCTTCGGTTTTTTGTAATGCAATGCAATCGGTAGGGCAGGCGCTGGCACATAAATTACAGGCTACGCAGCGCTCCTCGCCGGAAGGGTCACGGGTAAGCACAATACGGCCCCGAAAGCGCGGTGCCAGATAGGGCATTTGATCCGGGTATTCCACCGTATCGGCTTTACTGAAAGTATGGCTGGCAACGGTCCATAGGGTGAGCAGATTACTGTACAGGTAATCCCAGATTAAATAGCTGATATGCAGGACTCTTTGCAGCATCGTATTTACCCTCTTCACATCAGTTTTAGCGCGCCGGTGGCGAGCAGGTTGATTAATGCCAGCGGTAACATTACTTTCCAGCCAAAGGCCATAAGCTGGTCATAACGGGGTCTGGGCAGGGCACCGCGAATCAGAATCATGGACAACACCAGTAGCGTAGTCTTTAACAAAAACCAGAATAGGGGGGGTAACCATGCGGGGCCCAGCCAACCGCCCAGAAAGAGCACGGTAATCATGGCGGCAGTCATCAGTACACTGACATATTCGCCGAGGAAAAACATGGCAAACTTCATACCGGAATATTCGGTGTGAAAGCCGGCGGTCAGTTCATGCTCGGCTTCGGGCAGATCAAAAGGGGTACGATGACTTTCCGCAATACCAGCGACAAAGAAGATCATAAAGCCCACAAATTGGGGCACAATAAACCAGCCGTCGGCCTGGGCTAGCACCAGCTCACGCAGATTAAAGCTGCCTGCCAACATCACTACCCCCATCAGTGACAGCCCCATAAAGACTTCATAGCTGACCATTTGCGCTGCCGCACGCAAGCCGCCTAATAAGGCGTATTTATTATCTGAGGCATAGGCCCCAAACATGACGGCATAGACCCCTAATGAAGTCATGGCCAAAAAGAATAACAGGCCTATATTGAGGTCAATTACGCCTATGCCAGGCGCCATGGGAATTACGGCAAAAGCGGCTACCACGACAAACATGGCAATAGCTGGAGCCACAATAAATACCAAACGGTCAGCAAATGGTGGCACCCAGTCCTGTTTCATTAACAGCTTGATCATATCCGCCACTATTTGCAGGCTACCAAGGGGACCCACACGATTGGGGCCATAACGATCCTGCCAAATGCCCAACAGCCGGCGTTCTACCCAGGTAAGTAGAGCCGCGCCAAACACCACAAACAGCAAAATTGCCACGACATTGATTAGTTGTATCAGTGCAGTATGCATAACTAGGTGGCCTCCTGTGGGCAAGGCTTGACGGTCACTACTGCGGGCAGGCGGCTGGTATGAATGGGGGCATGCCATTGTGCAGGCAGGAGTATAATCTGTGGTGGTATTGCCCCATCAAGGGTAACAGCCAGTTGCCATTGGCTGTCACCCAGACCGACACTGACCTGATCACCTGGCTGCAGACCCCATTGGCTGGCGGTGTCGGGATGCATGCCTGCCATAGCTGGTGGGCAGCGTTGGCGTAAGGCACTGGCCATGGCACTTAGAGGCTCATTATCAAATAGTCGACTTTGGCTGACTCCCAACAAGGCCTCTTTGTCTGGTGCTGGTGGGTTGGTCAGGGGGAGCAGTTGCCAATCACCGTCGCCCAGTAAGCGTATACCCGGATCACCACCTTTAAGAGGGCCATCTATCTCGGCCTGAAATTTATTAATAGCTTCATTGGAATTCCAGCCCGGGCTCCAGACCTGAGGAATAAGTGCGGCCGCGGGGTTAACGGGGCTACCCTCCATGGTGTAAGCCAGAGCCGAATCCTGATCCACCGGTTGCTTGCGTTCACTGACATTGATATGGGCATAGATGCTGGTTCGGCCAGAGTAACGATGGCTCTGGCGCGGGATTTTCATGCCGGCAATACGAAAATCGGCAGTTGGTGCCACCTCTTGCCAACGGCTAAATACCGGCCCCAGTTGGCCGACCAACTGGCTGATATCATCAAACTGCTGGCACTGGGCCAGAGCCTGCTGGCCATATGTACAGACATCTGGCTGTTGTGCAGTTAACCAGCGTGCCAGATAAGCCATGCTGCGCCATGCAGGCTGCAGATTAGCAGGTTCGTAAGCCGCAAAATAACGCTGGGCACGACCTTCATGATTAACCAGTGTGCCCTCGGACTCATGTATGCTGGCACAGGGTATGACTACATCTGCGGCTCGGCTAGTGTTGTTGGGTAGCTGGTCCAGCACTATCAGATGTTGCAGTTTGGGCTGCACAGAAGCTATCTCGGCAGGATCAAGGAAGGCATGCCAGTCAGTCTGCAAAACCATTAGCGCTAGAGGTTCCTGACTGCTGCTGATGCGCGCCTGTAACTGGCCCAAATGCTGGGCTTCATCCTGCAGCAGACTCAACCCCATGCTGTTACTGGCGCTTAGACTATAACTTAGCCAGGCCCGACTGTGTGTGGCAGTGCCCAAGCTCAGACTTAGCTCAGCGGCGGCGTCTATAAGGGCGGGCTGATTGGTGCTGGTGCCACTGATCACCAGTGGTTGCTTGACTCCGGCCAATAGCTCGGCCGCCTGCTGCACTTGCTGCATCACTTCTGCTGACAGGCCATGGGAAGCCGTTTGTCCGGCTAAGTGACTGGCTAATGCCAGAGCAAAGCTGGTGATTTGTGCGGGGGTCAGTTGCAGACTTAAAGCACTGATATCGGCCAGCTCACTGCCCCCGCAAGTAACACATATAATGGGGCTGCGGCGGTTTTGGGCGTGAATTCTGACCGATTCGTCCTGCCAACTGGCAATGCCGACCTCAGCAGCTTGCTCACGTCCCAGATTACCACTGGCCTGACGCACTGACAGGGCCATACGCGGGGCACTGTTAAGCAGATCTTCACCCAAAATAATAATGCCGTCGGCCTGTTCAATCTGTTTTAGGCTGGGGGTATAAATATCCTTCCTTTGCAAGTGTTGTGTTACCCGGGACTGGGCCAGACTTTGGTTGCTGCTAACAGCACCGTAAAAGTTATCTTTGCCCACCAGACTCCGGAGGGCGAAGTTATCTTCCAGACTGGCATTGGGTGAGCCTAATGCCAACACATTCTGCGCGCCCAGTTCGGTAAAGATCTGGCCCACATAATCCACAGTGGCAGCATAGTCCGTGGTCACCATGGCGCTGTTTGCAGGTGTGACCTGACATTGTTGCAGGCGCTGATCACTGTTGCTGTAGCTATAGCCGTAACGACCCCTGTCACACAGGAAGTAGCCGTTAACCTGACCATGATAACGGTTAGTTACGCGCTTAACTTTGCCTTGCCGGGAGCCCACTGACATATTGCAACCGACACTGCAGTGGCCACAAATTGAGGGCGCTGATTGCAAATCCCATTTGCGGTTGTAGCTGTCGCTAAAAGGCTTGTCATAGAACACCCCTGTCGGGCAGACTTCCACCAGATTACCACTAAAATAGCTGTCCAGACAGCCGTCTTCATGGCGTCCAAAATAGACATTTTCACGGCTACCCAAAGTCACCAAATCATCGCCACCGGCATAATCCTGATAAAAGCGCACACAACGATAGCAACTAATGCAGCGGTTCATTTCATGGCCCACACAGGGGCCAAGATTCTGATTATTATATGTTTTTTTGGCACCTTTATAGCGCCGTAAAGAATGCCCTGATTGCAGGGTCATATCCTGCAGATGGCACTCGCCACCTTCCTCACAGACCGGGCAGTCGTGAGGGTGGTTGGCCATGGTCACTTCAATACATTGTTGGCGAAACTGTTTGGCTTGCTGGTGCTCGAGGCTGACGATAAGGCCTTCACTGACGGGGGTCATACAGGCCATAACCATACGCCCGCGGGTATCATCTTGATCGGCAAATACTTGTACCGCACACTGCCGGCAGGAGCCCACTGAGCCCATAGCCGGGTGCCAGCAAAAATAGGGTAGATCCTTAGCCAAACCCAAACAGGCTTCCAGCAGGTTGCTGCCGGCTTTTACTTTATAGTCCTGATTGTCAACCTTGATCGTTACCAAGGCCTGCGTATCTGCATTCATGGTCAGCTGGCCTCCTGTATGCTGGCAGGGGCATGGTAGGGGCAACAGCCCTGCTCAATATGGGCGATAAAATCGTCGCGGAAATACTTGAGTGCACTTTGCAGTGGTTCGGCAGCGCCGGGTGCCAGAGCACAGTAGGTATTACCGATACCAATATAGCCACACAACTCTAATAGCTGCTCTAAATCTGCCGCTTGGCCATTACCGGCTTCAATATCAGTTAATAACTGTCGGATAAAGGGCAGGCCGTTGCGGCATGGCGTGCACCAACCACACGATTCCTGAGCGAAGAAACTGATTAGATTAAGTACCATACCCACCGGGCAAGTTTGGTCGTCTAAAATAATCATGGTACCGGTACCCATGCGGCTACCGGCAGCTTGTATGGTGCCGTAATCCATAGCCAGATCGACATGCTCGGCAGTAAGGAAGTCGGTGGAGCCACCACCGGGCAAAAAACCGCGCAACGCAACGCCATTTTGCATGCCCCCGGCCAGTTGCAGAATGTCCTTAACTGGCGTACCTATGGGTAATTCCCAGCAGCCTGGATTATTGACCTTGCCACTGACCCCATAGAGCTTGGTGCCATTATCCTCACCTAGGCCAAGCTTGCTGTACCAAGTAATGCCGTGGTGCAGAATATGGGGCAGATTACATAAGGTCTCGACATTGTTGACCACTGTGGGGCGGCCAAATAAGCCACTGACCTGAGGGAAAGGGGGTTTAAACCGGGGATTGGCCCGCTTGCCTTCCAGAGAATTGATTAATGCGGTTTC
>JASMLZ010000060.1 GCA_030748435.1 Gammaproteobacteria bacterium
AGAGACCTTTGCACGATAGTTATTTTGTCCTGTGACGGCGTTAAAAACGTACTCAATCGGTCATTTATCATATATAAACTCCCTCTTTGCGTGCGTTTTTGCCTTGTCACATAACAAAATACCGGCTCGTGCAAAGCCCTCCATTAAGCTAATTGAGAATACCCCCTAAACTTTCTTTGCCATCCACAACCATTGCCCTTACACTAGCGAGCGTTATCATCGACCCAACCATACAGGACAACACATGCATATCGGTATCTTTTTTGGTTCCACCACCGGTAATACTGAAGATGTTGCAGAACAGGTGCAAGAGCATCTGGTACCATTAGACAGTAGCTTGCATAATATCGCTACCGAACCAGTCAGCCTTATGCAAGACTACGATCTGTTGATTTGCGGCATTCCCACTTGGGACTATGGCGAGCTGCAAGCAGACTGGGAAGATATCTGGGAGGAGCTGGAAACCCTAGACTTAACTGGCAAACACTTTGCCATCTACGGCTGCGGCGACCAAATTGGCTATCCGGAATGGTATCAAGATGCCGTAGGTCTATTGCATGACAAGCTCCGTAACCTGGGGGCCAGCCCACTCGGTTACTGGCCTACTGCAGGTTATAAATTTGAACAATCAAAAGCCGCTATTAAGGATAACAGCCACTTTGTTGGCCTGGCTGTAGACGAAGACAACCAGCACGAACTGACAAGCCAGCGTGTTGCCACCTGGTGCCAGCAGGTTATAGACGAATATAAGGCCATAGACTAATAATAACAAAAGGACTCATTATGTACCCCAAAAATCAAGGCTGGAATCGCTTCTGGTATGCCACCATCTTTTCTCTTAAAGGTTTGCTTTACTGCTTTCGCAATGAAGCAGCTATGCGAGAATACACGCTTATCTTTATACTCTCGGTACCGGCAGCATGCTATCTGGGAGACAGCCCGGTAGAACGTATTCTATTGATTGGTAGTGGCGCTCTGGTCATCATTATCGAGCAGCTTAACTCCGCTATTGAAGCCACACTGGATCGTATCAGTACCGAACATCATGACCTGACCGGAGCGGCCAAGGATATGGGTTCTGCTGCCGTATTTCTGGCAGTACTACTGTTCTTATATACCTGGGGTGAGTTTATCTATCGAGCCTGGGCTACAACACCATAAGTCTTGCATCCCACATCTTGGTTACACGCCCACAATATTCACCTACTGCTCGAATACTGTGGGCAAACAACCAATCAGTTAGAAAGCAAAATGTTCCGCATCCAAGCCTTGCAGATTATCTGCGCCACTGAGCATCGCTGCCATGTGCGACTCGGAACGCGGCAATAAACGGGCAAAATAGAAACGTGCGGTAAATAACTTGGCATTGTAGAAATCAGCTTCCGTCGTATTATTTGCCAAGGCTGTCTGGGCCACTTTAGCCGCCTGGGCAAACAAATAGGCGATGGTTATATAACCAGCGTACATCAGATAATCTACCGAAGCAGCACCTACTTCATCACGATTCTGCATCGCCTTCATGCCAATCTGCATGGTGTACTCGCCCCACTCCTTATTCAACTTGGCTAATGGCGTCACAAACTCCTGCATGGCAGCATTATCTGCTTCCAACTTACAGAAGCGGTGAATTTGCTTGGTAAAGGCACGCAAGGTTTCTCCCTGAGTCATTAACACCTTACGCCCCAGCAAATCCAGAGCCTGAATGCCTGTGGTACCTTCATAGATAGTCGAGATACGAGCATCACGTATCAGTTGCTCCATGCCATGTTCTTTAATAAAACCATGGCCACCAAAACACTGTACACCCAAATTGGCACTTTCCAAACCAGTCTCAGTCATAAAGGCCTTGGCAATCGGCGTTAGCAAAGCCAGCAGGGTTTCAGATTCTTTTTTAGCTGCAGCGTCAGTACCCCGATTAACCGTGTCATTTAACTGGGAAGTATAATAAGCCAGCATGCGACCACCCTCAGCAAAAGCTTTCTGGGTCAGCAACATACGGCGCACATCAGGGTGCACAATAATCGGGTCAGCAGACTTTTCTGGGGCCGCCGGGCCATTTAAAGACCGCATTTGAAGACGTTCTTTGGCATATTCCAAAGCGCCCTGAAAAGACCCTTCGGCCGAGCACAAACCCTGCACAGCAGTACCGATACGAGCCGTGTTCATAAAGGTGAACATGCAGTTCAAACCCTTATTGGCTGGACCAATCAAATAGCCCTTGGCAGCATCAAAGTTCATCACACAGGTGGCGTTACCATGAATACCCATTTTTTCTTCAATGCTACCGCAAGCTACACCATTGCGCTGGGCCAGACTGCCATCAGCATTGACATTGAACTTGGGCACAATAAACAGGGAAATACCCTTGGTGCCAGCAGGCGCATCAGGTAGACGTGCCAATACGATATGTACAATATTCTCTGCCATATCGTGTTCACCAGCAGAGATAAAGATCTTGGTGCCCGTAATATGGTAACTGCCATCACTTTGCGGTTCAGCCTTGGTGCGCAGTAAACCGAGGTCGGTACCACAATGGGATTCTGTCAAACACATAGTGCCAGTCCAGCGGCCTTCAACCAGTGGCAATAAATAGGTTTGTTTCTGCTCCTGCGTACCATGAGCTTCCAGAGTATTCATGGCGCCATGACTTAAACCCGGATACATACTCCAGGACCAGTTGGCTGTGCCTGTCAGTTCATTCAGCATAGTGCCCAAAGATTCTGGTAGTCCCTGACCACCCAACTCAGGCTTGTGAGCCAGAGAAGGCCAGCCGGCTTCCACAAACTGGCTATAAGCCTGTTTAAAGCCTGCCGGTGTTGTTACTTCACCATCACGCCAGCTACAGCCCTCAGCATCACCACTAGCATTAAGGGGTGCAACCACATTTTCTGCAAACTTGGCACCCTCTTCCATAATGGCATCAATCATTTCTGCATCAACATCCTCGCCACCAGGAATGGACTGATAATGCTTTGCCATATCCAGCACTTCGTGCATAACAAACTGAATTTCACGACGGGGAACACGATAAGTAGGCATGATTACTCCAATATATTTTCAAACGTATGTTTGAAAAATACCCGAAACCAACACGCTAAACAAGCGCGACTGACTAGTCAAGCCAGAGCCATAGGTAATCTGAGACTAATCAGGGAGTTGCAAATACTCAGCTGCCGCGCCAGCTTGAGCAAGAGTATCCGGTACTAAAAGATGGGGCACAACTCCCAATAAAGGTGCTGCAAAACTAGCTTTAAGGGTATCTAAATTGGCCTCTAATTCAGCCATATCCGGATCAATACAATTAGCCACCCAGCCGGCCAAACGCAAACCATCACGCTTGATCGCCTCCACGCTGAGCAGGGCATGACTGATGCAGCCCAGTTTTATACCTACTACCAGAATAACGGGCAGTTGCAATTGTCTGGGCAGTTCAGCCAAGGTTTCACGCTCATTCAGCGGCACCCGCCAACCACCCGCACCCTCTACCAGAGTCAGGTCCGCCCCCTGCATCAATACCCCACGGGTAAAGCCTGCCAAACGCCCAGCATCCAAGCGCTTGCCCTGCTGGGCCGCGGCAATATGGGGAGCAATTGGGGCGGCAAAAGCAATGGGGTTAACCTGTTCATACAGCAATGGTAACGTACACTGGGCCAGCAATTGTTCGGCATCACTATTGCGCAAACCATCTGCTGTTGTGCGACAACCAGCGGCCACCGGCTTAACCGCAGCAGTACTTAAGCCATCGGCTCTAGCTTTAGCCAGCAAAGCACAGGCCACCAGTGTTTTACCTGCGTCTGTATCAGTACCAGCAATAAAATAACTTTTTGGCATCACCCGCTCCCGACCCATAATAACAATTTAGCCCACCTTGCTAGTGGCAGTAATAGTGTAGACTTGATAACTCACGGGCAGCTTACCCAACTGGTTACGCCGTGTTTCATAGGCATCTGTCATACGCTGTAAATGACGGCGAGTAGTTAAGCCATGGCGGGCCCCCAGATTATGGTTACTGGCGCCTAGCTGCTTGAGCTCTCGCAAGATGTCACTAACCTTATCAAACCACAAGGTAATGGTATGTTCCTGCACCTGCACCTGCGCAAAACAGGCGTGCATAGCCGTCAATATTTCCCCTTGTGAGACAAATTCGTTAACATGCTGATAGGCATCCACCTGCTGCCATGCCCAACGCAACTCATGCAAGGTTTGCGGCCCCAGAGTAGTGGCATAAAAACATCCACCAGGTTTTAGCACCCGGCTGCTATTGTCAAACAGTGCGCGCTGATCCGCACACCACTGCATAGCCAGAGATGACACCACATAATTAATACTGTGATCAGTCACTGGTAAGGCTTGCGCATCAGCAACCAGCCACGCACAACGTGGATTATCAATATGCTGACGACACCATTCGATCATGCCCGGCGCTATATCTACCCCCAAGACACTACTCACCTGCTGTTGCTGGGCCAGTTGTCTGGTAATATAGCCAGTGCCACAACCCAGATCCATGACCTGCCCATGTAGCTGGGGCCCACAGTGCTGCAATAAATGATCAGCCACCTGACGCTGCAAGCCTGCCACTTTATCGTAGTCTTGAGCAGCCTGACTAAAAGCCTGAGCCACCCGGGTGACGCTGGGCAAACTAGACATCTGACTGCTCCAAAAAAACACCTATACGAGACAGCAGCTTATCCTTACCTGCCTGAGCGTACTGCCAAGCCAAAGCATGACAGCCATTTAGCGTTGCTATAGTTTTATCCCCATGGCTAACCTTGTGCAGATCACTGGCCACTGTTGCTGGCACCAGAGCATCTTCTGCAGCCAACAGTAACAAGGTAGGCATCGACAAGAACTGCCAGGTAGCACGTAAATCCAACTGGGCTAACCAATCCAGCCCCATAGACAAGCTGGCACGGCAATAAACTTGAGTGCGTAGCTGCTTATTAATAACTGTTGGCTGGTCACCGCCCTGTGACTGCAAGGCACAAAAGCGCTGCAGGGCCTTGTTGGCCGAATGAGCAAAAGCAGTAGCAAACTGTTGTAATACTGCCACCGGCATAGCATGGGGCCAGTCTGGACGTTGCACAAAGCTGGGGTTACTCGCCAAGGCCACTAGAGCACTTACCCGATCCGGTTGCAGTTGGGCCAGGCGCCAAGCCACCTGGCCACCCAAAGACCAGCCCAACAAACTGTATTGGGTTGGTAGACTAGCTGCCAATAGCTGGAGCCAACTATCCAGTATGCGTAGATCTGAGTCTTGCAGAGACTGACAAGTATCATCACCATGGCCGGGCAAATCCACCAACCATAAGTCATAATCCTGTGCCAGCGCCTGCAACCAACTGTCGGGCCAAGCCGACTTACTGTAACCCCAACCATGCAACAACACCAGTGTTGGTGCACCAGCCTGACTACAGGGGCGCTTGCTTATACTTAAACTTATCATGACGCGAGCAAGCCCTGATGCTGTAACTTAGCCAAGGCTGCAAGCAGTTGTTCTACCTGACTTGCGCTATGGGCTGCAGTCAAGGTGATACGTAAACGAGCGCTATTGGCAGGCACCGTGGGTGGGCGAATAGCCGTTACCAGTATACCCATATTTTTAAGAGCTTCACTAACCTGCAAGGCACGGCTGGCATCACCAAGCAGCAGGGGCTGAATGGCCGTATGGCTGTCCATTAAGGGCAAATCCATAGTTTGTGCAGTGTCACGAAAGCGCTGTATTAGTTGTTGCAGGTGGGCCTGACGCCAGCTTTCTTCATGTAATAAATTCACGGCAGCTAAACTGGCAGCAGCAACGGCCGGAGGGATGGCAGTGGTATAAATATAGCTGCGCGCAAACTGCACCATAGCTTCTACCAAGGTGTCACTACCGGCAACAAAAGCACCATAACAACCCAGAGCCTTACCCAAGGTGCCCATATAAATCGGCGCCTGCTGTTGGTCTAATCCGGCTTGCAAGGCAGCACCGCCACCATGGACGCCCAACACACCAAGACCATGGGCATCATCCAGCATTAGCCAGGCATCTTCGGCCTGACAAACCTGAGCCAACTGCCCTAAGGGAGCTATATCACCATCCATACTAAATACAGAATCGGTGGCGACCAGCTTATGGCGTGCTTGGGATTTCTGCAGGCGTTGCTGTAAATCAGCAACATCATTATGACGATAGCGCTGCAAGCGAGCCCCACTAAGCAGGCCTCCATCTATTAAGGAAGCGTGATTTAAGCGGTCTTCAAACACCCCGTCAGTGGCTTCCAACAAGGCACCCAGCAGCCCTACATTGGCCATATAACCACTACTAAATAACACCGCACGACTGCGGCCTGTTAACTTGGCCAAAGCCTGTTCCAGTTGTGCATGCACAGCACTATGTCCACACACTAAATGGGAGGCACCACTACCTACGCCGTAGGTTTTGGCAGCGGCTTGCAGAGCAGCAATCACTTGCGGATGATTAGCCAAACCCAAATAATCATTACTGGTAAAACACAGATAATCACGCCCCTGACTGCGCAACATCGGTTGCTGGGGCCCTTCTGTAATCATACGCTGTCGATACAGGGACTGGTCCTGACGCTGTTGCAAACGGGCCTGTAAGACCTGATTCAGGTTCACCTCAAGCTCCGGCGTTGTAGAAGGACTTATCGTCTTCAGCACTCTGCAAAGCTTGTTCGATGGCACCCACATGGGCCTCATCGGATACATCCTGTCGTCTCTCCGGACGAATGCCCAATTTGGCAAATAGCTGCCGGTCTTTATTGGCTGCCGGGTTGTCAGTGGTCAGCAAGCGCTCACCATAGAAAATGGAATTGGCACCAGCCATAAAACACAAGGCCTGCATCTGCTCGTTCATTGTTTCACGCCCGGCAGACAAACGCACATGGGATGCTGGCATAAGAATGCGTGCCACGGCAATGGTACGCACAAAATCAAAGGGTTCCAAATCTTCCACCTGATCCAGAGGCGTACCCTCTACCTTAACCAACATATTAATGGGCACACTCTCGGGATGCAGAGGCATATTCGCCAGTTGTTGCAATAAGCCCACCCGGTCGCGCAAATTCTCGCCCATACCAACAATCCCGCCGGCACACACCTTCATACCGGCATCACGCACATTATGCAAAGTGTCCAGACGATCCTGATAGGTGCGGGTGGTAATAATACTGCCATAGTATTCAGGCGATGTATCAAGATTGTGGTTGTAATAATCCAACCCAGCATCTGCCAATTGCTGTGCTTGATTGCCGTCCAGCATACCCAGAGTCATACAGGTTTCCAGCCCCATGGCCTTTACCTCGCGCACCATTTCCAGCACATAGGGCATATCTTTGGCACGCGGATTTTTCCACGCAGCACCCATACAAAAACGACTCGCCCCAGCCTTTTTTGCAGCTTCAGCTTCACGCAGCACTTCTTTTACTTTCATTAAGCGCTCAGCTTCCAGGCCCGTATCATTATGTGCACTTTGCGGACAGTATTTACAATCTTCCGGACAAGCGCCAGTTTTAATCGACAATAAGGTACTAACCTGTACTTCGTTGGCATCAAAATGCTGACGATGCACGGTTTGTGCCCGAAACAACAGATCATTAAATGGCAAGGCAAACAGCTCGGTAATTTCAGCCACCTGCCAGTCATGGCGTAAGCTAGTCTGGCTGGCAGGGCAATTTGCACTATACTGATCAACGGATGATTGGGCGCTAAGCATAAAACAGTTCCTTAAATTGGATGTGTGAATGATAGAGCCGCCCCCTACTTAGTCAACCCGAAAACCAAGGAAGGTTTACATGTGGTCACTATTTAATCAATTAGCAGATGTATTTGCCCCTCCTTGCCTGCTCTGTGGCAGTCTGGACGCTAATTTGGATAATTATTGTCAGGCCTGTTATGCCGACTTGCCCCATAATGACTACTGCTGCCAAATCTGTGCCTTGCCTTTTGACCAACCTCTAGCAGCCCCTATAACCTGCGGTAAGTGCTTACGCCAACCACCCAGCTTTAATACCAGTCTGGTTGCCCTGCACTATTTACCCCCTGTCAGCAGCCTTATTCACGCCTTTAAAGACCATGGTGATCAGCCTGCAGGTCGCCTGCTAGGCGCTTGCTTACAAGCCTATATTCAACACCACAGGCGGCCATTACCAGAAGTGCTGATACCCATGCCCCTGCATCGTCAGCGTTTGTTGGCAAGGGGGTTTAATCAGGCCGAGATCATTGCCCAGCGACTCGGCAAAGCGTTGCATATACCCAGCCAACCAGCCCTGTGCCAACGCCAGTTCAACACCCCCAGCCAGCAAGGGCTTAACCAGCAACAAAGACAAGATAATCTGCGCCGGGCCTTTCATGTCAATAAAAGTATGTCTGGCTTGCGCCATGTGGCCATTATTGATGATGTGCTAACCACTGGCGCCAGCGTCAGCGCTCTAGCTACGGCCCTGCGGCGAGCCAGTGGGGAAGAATTATTTATTGAGGTATGGTGTGTGGCCAGAACCTTGCCACCCAATAGCAAGCTGCACTTGTATTAGTACAGCAAACTAACTTTCCTTGCGCGCTAGAATTCGATCACGTAGTAAGCGCATACGTACTCCCCAGCCCAGTAATGGCTGAGGCGGCAAGCGCGTCGCTTGAGGTCGGGCTTGAATCTGGGCAATGGTGTCGGTCATCTGCCCACTAGCCATATGCGCCATCTGCTGGCCGAACAGAGTCGCTAAACCAATGCCGCCGCCGTTATAACAACCAGCTACCATCACATTGGGCTGCAGACGCTCAAATATCTGAGCATTATTGCCACTAATACAGGTGACACCTGACCACAGGGACTCAAACAAACGCCCATCAAGTTGTGGAAAGCGCCGTTGCAAGCCCCGTTCGTGTATGGCCTGACGTCGCATCAATTGGCGCCCAGTCATATTTATACGGGGCCAGACTTCCACAGTATTGCGCACCATAAGGCGGCGATCTTGGGTTAAGCGCACAGTGGCACCCATAGCTTGGGCCGACAGTACACCCCAGGGTTGGGGTTTGCCAATAGCGTCATATTCCTCAGCGTTTAGGGGGCGCGTCATACTGGCAGTAAGGGTTAACGGAAAAGCCCGCTTGCGTTTGATATTGCCCGCCGCCATAAAGCCATTAACCGCCAACAACAGCTTGCCTGCAGTAACCTGCCCCAGAGGTGTCACCACGCGCACACGCCGAGACTGAGACTCCCAGTGCAACACAGGGCTGTTTTCGCACAGGCAGACGTTATCCGGCAGCAGGTCGATATAGGCCCGCCCCAACTTGGCAGGCTGCAGCATCACACCACCTTGAGTCCACAAGGCTGAACTATAATAACTGGTGCCCAAACGCTGCTGTAAATCAGCCCCCGTGAGCATTTTATGTTCCAGCTCCAACTCCCCCAGCAGACGGCTAAAACGCTCAAGTTTGGCCTCGTGGGCTGGCACAGCAGTAGCATGAAACTTGCCACTGGCATCCCAGTCACAATCAATCTGATGGGCCTGTACCAATTCAGCCACACAATCCAGACCAGCTTTGTTAAGGGCATATTTGTCACGGTACTGTTGCAAACCGTTAGCAGACATATGGCCATCGTTCAGGGTGGAGTCCACCAGATAGCCGGAATTACGTGCACTAGCACCTTCGGCCGCTAATTGTCCATCCAGTAGTATCACTTTGGCCTGGGGGTTAAGCAAGGCGTAGTGCCGCGCGGCGGCTAGCCCCGTATAGCCGGCACCAACAATCACCAAATCTGCCTGCTGCTCAGCCTGCAGAGCCGGGCGTGGCTGGCGTGGGGGCAAACTGGTGAGCCAGCCACAGCCTTGATCGTTGCGTGGAAGAGGTCTAAACATATTGCCCCTGGCTGGCTAAGCCTTGTCCTCCAGTTGGCGCATATATTCCGCCGGATCGATGGCAATACCTAACGAACGCTTTTCAATATACAAACCTTTTTTAGTCTCGCGATAGCGGAAGCAAACATAGCTGCCCACCTCTATTTCCAGTTCCTTGGCATCTGAAAAATAGGCATACTTGTGGTCTTCTATCTCCAGTGTATGGATATAGTATTCTGGCATGCCCAGCCACTCCACATGCGGCCCATCCGTGGACACAGAAGCTAGGGTACCACGACCTTGCAGGGCTTTGGCTTTTTGATAGGGTTTGCGGGCCATAATAGTTTCCTTTTAATTGTCTGGCACCATAAAACGATTTGCGTGCACCAGAATGAAGAGCTATTGTAACCAGCAAATTCATCTACGTCAGCTACCAAATGCCATGTCGAACAGCGAATCTTCTCTTACCCTAGAACCCATTGCCTTTATCGAGTCCGATTTTAAGGAGAAATTTGCCACACCACGCCAGCCAGGTCTGGTAACTGAGGCTAATGCTAGGGTAATTCTGCAAGCACCCTATAATCAAGCCGATGCCGTGGCGGGTCTGGAGGAATTTTCCCATATATGGCTGATCTTTGGCTTCCATGCTACCGCCGAGCAGGGTTGGAAACCAAAAGTCCGGCCGCCCCGTCTGGGCGGCAATGCCAAACTGGGCGTATTTGCCACCCGCTCCACCTTCCGCCCCAATCCTTTAGGGCTGTCTCTGGTCAGCTTGCAGCGCGTGTCTACCGAGCAAGGTGTGTGCCTGCATATCAAGGGCGCCGATCTTATTCAGGGCACGCCAGTATACGATATCAAGCCCTATCTGCCTTGGGTAGAATCACAACCCCATGCCGCCAGTGGCTTTGCAGCACAGCCACAAACTCTGGATTTACCTGTGGTATTTAGCGCCCCAGCTCAGGCTTATATACACACTAAACCACAGTTGCGGAGCTTAATAGAACAGGTACTACAACATGACCCGCGCCCGGCTTATCAAAAACAGGATACCCGCCTGTATGGCTGCCTGCTACAAGATGAAAATGTGCAATGGCAAGTATTAGCAGACCATATACTAGTAACGGATATCAGCCCCGCCTGATATCTGTGCCGAGACCTTTGTACTCATGTTAAGATAGCGTTTTTGCCACAGCCAGTAATAACCTATGAATAGCGAACAGCTTATTGCCCTTGATCAGGCCCATGTGTGGCACCCTTATGCCAGCATGGATAACCCACCTCCAGCCTATCCCGTGGCAAGTGCCAGGGGCGTGCGTCTGCAACTAACCGATGGCACCGAGCTGATTGATGGTATGGCCTCCTGGTGGTGCGCTATTCATGGCTATAATCACCCCCATCTTAATCAGGCTATGCACAAGCAAATGGCTGATATGTCACATGTGATGTTTGGTGGCATTACCCATGCGCCGGCAGTGCGGCTGGCACAACGTCTGGTGGACATAACCCCCCAAGGGTTAGACAAGGTATTTTTTAGTGATTCAGGCTCGGTAGCTGTTGAAGTCGCCATCAAGATGGCCCTGCAGTATTGGCACGCCCGTGGGCAAGCCGATAAAAACCGGCTATTAACGGTACGTAATGGCTATCACGGTGATACCTTTGGGGCCATGGCGGTATGTGACCCGGTCAATGGTATGCACACTTTATTCAGCAGTGTTCTACCACAACATTATTTCTGTGCCGCACCACCGCTCGGCTTCGAGCGTCCCTTGGTCGATGCCGACCTCAACGAACTGGAAGACCAGTTGCAAGCCCATCACCAGAACATTGCCGGATTTATTCTGGAACCCATCGTGCAGGGTGCTGGTGGTATGCGTTTTTATAGCCCCGCCTGGTTACGTGCGGCAGCTGAATTATGTAAGCAATATGATGTTTTGCTAATCGCCGATGAAATAGCCACCGGTTTTGGTCGTAGTGGAGCCCTGTTTGCCTGTGACCATGCCCACCTACAACCCGATATTATGTGCCTTGGCAAAGCCATTACCGGCGGCACTATGAGCTTTGCCGCCACCTTAACCAGCAGCCATATCGCCACCACCATTTCCCGAGGTGCCGCTAGTTGCTTTATGCATGGCCCCACATTTATGGCCAATCCACTGGCTTGTGCCGTGGCCAACGCCAGCCTCGATCTGTTGGCAGAAAACGATTGGCAAACGCAGGTAAGCGGCATCGAGCAGGGCTTACGCCAACACCTAGCACCCGCAGCAAGGCAAAGTTATGTAGAAGATGTACGTGTCTTGGGAGCTATTGGCGTCATTCAGGTCACTGAACCTGTGGCTTTGGTACGCATACAAAAAATGCTGGTAGCAGAAGGGGTTTGGGTAAGGCCTTTCGGCAAGCTGGTATATGTTATGCCACCCTATGTGATATCTGCCGATGATCTAAGATTACTTTGCCAAGGTATGCTGCGGGCTCTGGAGCGTTATTTTGCCAGCTAATCAAGCTCACTGAGTCCGTCAATAGCATCTGGTGTACTGCCTTGGGCATGTTTGGGCAGTTTATCGTCCAGATGCACCCAACTCAGTTGCTCGGCAGTAAACACATGGGCATTGGGTTGATACTGCTGTGGATCTTCCAGAGCAGACAGATAAAAGTGAAGATTGTCATCAACCTTGGCATCGTAGGCCACCGGGCTGCCACAGTGCCGGCAAAACCAGCGCTTAACCCCCGCAGAAGACTGGTAGGCACGCAAATACCAACCTTTCATTTCTGCCATGGCGCGCGGCACACCAATAAAGGTGGTAAAAGGTGCGGAGCAATTACGACGGCATGAATCACAATGACAATGTGCCACCCAGACAGGTTCGCCAGCAAAAGCAAAGGTCGTTTGACCACACAAACAGTGGCCTTTGGTTATCTTAGCCATTATTAATCAAAATAAGCATAACAATAGGCAACGGGCTTGATATCCTGCTGCTGGGCTGAGCATGGTTGACAGACTCTGGTACCCGACACCCCCCGATAACGGTGGCACTGTAGACACTTGTCCTTATGGTGAAAATACCATTCCAGACCCGGAAACTCTTGCCAGGTTTTGCCAAATTCCAAAATAGTTTGACCCTTAAGGCGATCACCAGCCTGATATTGACCCACAACGACCTTCAGACGATTATCAATGGCGCGCCGACGCCGCTGATCTTCCTTAGGGGCTGCTTCCGGACCTGAGTGAGCAGCCAAAATGGCCATGGTCTGGTCAAAATCAGATTGCTGTTGTTGAAATTTTTTTAATGCCAAATCAATTTGCACAGGGCGACCATGGGGCAAAATATAGGCCAGCAAGTCTGGATCCCAGTGACCGCCAACAGTATGCAAAACCTCAGCCAGATGAGAAACAAAAGCGCCATACAAACGCATTTCACTAGGTGTGGCTACCAACTCATAGCCCCAAGGTAGATGTTGCCAAACGTAACTATTGGTGGAAAAATCCGGTGAATCATCAAATAAATCGGACATACACTCCCTCCAATAAGCGCTGGTTAACGCCATCTCAGGGGTTGATAAACACCTGAATGTAATTTACCCCATATCGTCGTATTCGTCATAGCTGTGTACCAGATCTTCGAACCGGCTGTATTTACCCACAAAGGCCACTCTTACGGTACCTATTGGGCCATTACGCTGCTTCCCGATAATGATCTCGGCTTTACCCTTGTCAGGACTGTCTTCGTTATAGACCTCATCGCGGTAGATAAACATAATAACGTCGGCATCCTGCTCAATAGCACCGGATTCACGCAGGTCAGAGTTAACCGGGCGCTTATTGGGGCGCTGTTCCAAACTACGGTTAAGCTGTGATAAGGCAACCACCGGACACTCCAGCTCCTTGGCCAGAGCTTTTAGGGAACGGGATATCTCTGAAATTTCTGCGGTACGGCCTTCAGTAAAACCTTTTATCTGCATCAACTGCAGATAATCAATCATCACCATGCCCACCTTGCCATGCTCGCGCGCAATACGCCGCGCTCGGGTACGCATTTCTGTAGGGCTTAAGCCGGCAGTATCATCAATATATAAGGGCTTGTCTTTTAGCAAATTAACTGCCCCGGTCAACTTGGGCCAGTCGTCCTGCTCCAACTTACCGGTGCGCACCCGGGTCTGGTCAATACGCCCCAGAGATGCCAGCATACGCATCATCAATTGTTCAGCCGGCATCTCCAGACTAAATACTAATATGGGAGCATCGCCAATAACCGCAGCATTCTCGACAATATTCATGGCAAAGGTGGTCTTACCCATGGATGGGCGGCCTGCTACGATAACCAGATCAGAACGTTGCAGGCCTGCTGTCTTGGCATCCAGGTCGGTAAAGCCACTGGTAATACCTGTTAATTCATCACCAGCGGTAAATAGCTCATCGATACGTTCAACGGCTTTTTTCAGAATTGGGTTAACAGATAAGGGGCCGCCTTCTTTTGGGCGCGCCTCGGCTATTTCAAATACCTTGCGCTCAGCTTCATCCAACACATCAGCAGACGAACGACCAGCTGTATGAAAAGCGGAGTCGGCAATATCATTAGCCACACCAATCAATTGGCGCAATACAGCACGCTCGCGCACAATATTGGCATAAGAAGCTATATTGGAAGCACTGGGGGTATTTTTCGCCAACTCGCCCAAATAGGCTAAACCGCCAACGGTTTCCAGTTCATCAATGCGACTGAGTTCTTCTGACAGGGTAATCACATCGATCGGCCGTCCTTCGCCAACCAGCTTGGCCATTACCCGGAAAATCAGCTTATGTTCCTGACGATAAAAATCAACTTCAGCAACGGCTTCTGCCACCCGGTCCCAAGCCAATTCATCCAGCATCAAACCACCCAATACGGACTGTTCGGCTTCTAGGGATTGAGGTGGTACCTTCAGATCTTCCATATCCTGATCGGTACTGATGGCGGTGACATTGGTGGTCATAAGACTCTCAACAGATGGCTGCTAATAAATATAACGCAAACTGCAATCATATCTTAGTAAGCCAAAGATTTCACCGTTTTGATGGCACCAGTTTATCTGACTGTTAACCACAAGGGTTGGTACCCGGATATTTATTGAGCCCTTAGAGGGTCGGCATAAGCCAAACCACCTCCAACAGGCTAATCTGGCAAAATTATTTCTCCACCCGCTTGTATCTAACCAACTCTTCTCGCAATATTAACTTATCTGACGGCGCATCAATCGTCAGCTTGACCTGCCGCGAACCCTTCCTTAAATCAACCTTTATTACAATATCATCACCAATCAGAACACTCTGACCAGAATTCCTAGTCAACACCAATAGCCCCATACAAACCTTCCCACATAGTCATATAATTTGCCGTCTTTGCGGACAGTATAGTTGACGAAATAAAGACTTCACGATTATTAACAAATAACTTCTTGAAGGATATTTTGCTGATCAATAAAACACACACATTAGCCGCCAACAACGGCTGGGGAAAGGCGGTTAAGTTGCCATCCTTGTCAGACACAACAAGCCAGCAACCTTCCACCTCTTAATAACATAAGCGATTGGATTATTTGGCCGCACTCGCCAGGATAAGCATAAGACCCGCCATGATCATATGTCAGCTGCCATTGGCAGGCACTAACCATAGAAGCAAGTCATTATTATTGAGTACTGCAGATTGACTATGCCTAATAATAAATGGATAGCAGCAACGTCTGGGCTACCACTACCATCAACACAGCACAATGACCTGCTTGATAAGATATACCAAATGTATCAGTATTATTTTTTGAAGCGCCGATTTCTTACCAGCTCTTCCCGCAATATCAATATATCTGGCGGTGCCTCAATCGTCAGTTTGATCTGTCGCGAGCCTTTTTTCTGGCCCACTTTTATCACGATATTGTCACCGATTAAAATACTCTGACCAGGATTTCTGGTCAAAACCAACGAACCCATATTTGCCTCCCTGCCAAGTTAAATATATTAATACCCGTAAGGGAAGTATAGCTAAACTAAATTACATTGCCTGATTTTTGGAAAAAATAAGTGCTGGGTTAGCTGCCCACGCAGCCACCACTTCTGCGCGAATTTGCTAGACAGGCTTGGCTCCACAGGCAGCTTTTTATGACGGTAAGGGCTCTATGAAGGAGTAAGATCTCAATCAACCAAGCATAATACTTGCTGCTGCAGTTTTTTAATCTCTTGGTATCTAAAGCATGACAGTATATGATCATTAACCATGCCGATAGCCTGCATATAGGCGTAGCAGGTAGTAGGGCCAACAAACTTGAAGCCTTGTTTTTTAAGTGCTTTGCTCATGGCTTCGGACACTGGTGACGAGGAGGGAATCTCGGATTCGGATAGCCATTGGTTATTAATTGTCTGACCTGCTACAAACGACCATATATACTTATCGAAGCTACCATATTCTTGTTGAATGGCTAAAAAACATTTGGCGTTTTCAATGGTCGCATTAATTTTGAGTTTATTTCTGACAATACCTTCATCGTGCATCAAAGATGCAATTTTCTTTGGTGAGTATTGGGCTATTTTTTTGGCGTCAAAGTCATCAAATGCTTGCAAATAACCATCCCGTTTTTGCAGGATAGTAGCCCAACTCAGGCCAGATTGAGCACCTTCAAGAATAAGCATCTCAAACAACATGCGATCATCATGTACAGGAAGGCCCCATTCATTATCATGGTAAAGGGTTTCCAAAAGATTAGAATTTGCCCATTCACATCGTTGCATAACAAGACACTCTAATTAATTATCACGAAATAACATGCTTAGAAGCATAGCAGGGTTCCTGCAATTTGCTGTTTTGCCGGCCCAGCAAGATCGTAATATGCATTAATTTTTTGTGAGCACCATAAGTGACAAGCTATTTAAGCCTTATTATTTTGGCAACAGGGTAAGAGGGGGAGCAGCAAGAAAGGCAAATAATATAACAGCAATAGGACAGATACAAAAAACCCGCCACAGGAGGCGGGTTTTTCAAGGTTTAAAGTGGTAAGAAAGACTTACTCAGCTTCAACCTGTACGGTAACGTCAACGCTTACATCACTGTGCAATTGCAGAGCAATGGCGTAGGTACCGATGTTGCGCAAAGCACCTTCTGGCAGCTTAACTTCAGACTTGTCTACAGTCTGGCCAGCAGCAGCCAAGGCATCAGCGATGTCTTTGGTGCCAATAGAGCCGAACAGCTTGCCTTCGTCACCAGCATTGGCAACGATAGTAACAGACAGTTCTTGCATAGCTTCTGCGCGCGCTTGAGCAGCAGTCAGCTTTTCAGCTGCAGCAGCTTCCAGTTCAGCACGACGAGCTTCAAAAGCTTCTTTGTTAGCCTTGTTAGCAGGCACAGCTTTGCCTTGCGGGATCAGGAAATTACGGCCAAAACCAGCCTTAACATTTACCTGGTCACCCAGTGCACCTAACTTACCTACTTTTTCCAGCAGAATTACTTCCATCTTGGTATCCTCCTAGTTTACTTGTGGCCGTCAGTGTACGGCAACAGAGCAACGTAGCGGGCACGCTTGATAGCAGTAGCCAGCTGGCGCTGATAACGAGCTTTAGTACCAGTAATACGGCTAGGAACAATCTTGCCGGTTTCGGTAACGTAGCCCTTCAGGGTTTCAATATCTTTATAGTCGATTTCGGATACGCCTTCGGCGGTGAAACGACAGTACTTACGACGACGGAAAAAACGTGCCATGGTCAATATCTCCTATGGATTATTCAGCCGCAGCTTCTGCTGCTGGGGCTTCTTCTGCAGGGGCTTCTGCCTTGGGAGCTTCAGCTTTAGGCGCTTCGGCTTTAGGGGCACGTTCTTGACGACGACGGTCTTCACGGCTTTCTGCAGCTTTGATTGGAGAGTCACCAGTAACGGCAGCTTTCATACGTACAACCATGTTACGGATAACCGCATCGTTGTAACGGAAGTTGCTTTCCAGTTCTTCCAGGGCTTCACCAGTACATTCAACGTTCATTAGAATGTAGTGAGCCTTGTGAATATTGTTGATTGGGTATGCCAGATGACGACGACCCCAGTCTTCCAGACGATGCATAGTACCACCGTCAGCTTCAATAGCCGACTTGTAGCGCTCGATCATAGCAGGAACTTGTTCGCTCTGGTCAGGATGTACCAGAAATACGATTTCATAGTGACGCATTGTGCGCTCCTTATGGGTTATAGCCTCCGGTATCAAGGCCGGTAACTATTACCGGGTGTCCGAAAGCAAGGAGTTAATAATTCACACCTAAAATGTGAAGGCCGCATTATACACAAACCAACACCAGTACTCAAGCATGATAGGCTTGGCTACCAAGGGCTGAGCCACCTATGGCAGGTATACTTATCAGCGCCAGCAGAACAGGTAAATCAGGCCCGTACAGGGCTATGCCAAACATTAATAAACTGCCATACTAGCAACACAAGGTGGCGCCATTTTTTAACACGATAATAGCAATCCTGATGACGTTCTAGTGGCCCCTTGAGCCCGATTTTTATAACGATTAAATTGATACATGATATGCGCATAGACACGAACCATCTGGGCGAAAAACCTATTGTTGGATTATTTTTTGGTATCGCTGCTCCAATTGCCGTCGGCATGATGGTCAATGGCCTTTATAACGTGGTGGACGCCATCTTTGTGACTCGTGTTCTGGGTGCCAATGCCATGGGTGGCATCTCCATTGTGTTCCCTATTCAAATGCTTATATTTGCCCTGGCCGGCCTGATTGGTAGCGGCATGGCTTCCATTGTCGCTCGACAGCTGGGCGCTAAAAATACCGACCACGCTCAGGCAACCATCGATATGGCTATACGTTTGGCCATCGGTTTTACTCTGGTACTGACAGTGGGCATCTTTCTGAATATGCAGGAAATTCTAATTTTTATGGGCGTGTCAGAGGCACTGATGCCTTATGCGATAGATTATCTGCTACCCATCACCCTGCTCAGCATCCCTATCACCATGCTTAACCAGATTCCCAGCGATGCCTTGCGGGCAGAGGGCAAAGCCGTCTATATGATGGCTATTATGACCCTGTCTGCACTGTTAAATATCGCCCTGGATGCCGTATTTCTATTTGTACTCAAGTCTGGAGTTGAAGGGGTGGCCTATGCCACAGTTATCTCGCAATTTATTGCCCTGGTGATTAGCCTGTGGTTCTTTGTGGCTGGCAAGACCCAGCTAAAAATTCGACCTTTTGCCTATCAGCCTAACAACAAGATACTAAATGAAATTGTCCTGCTGGGTGTGCCTTTGTTTATTTCCCATGCCGGCGTGTCGATATTTATTGCCTTTACCAACTTTTCTCTGGCGCAATTGTCTGGCATTGATAACGACCTGTATATCAGTGCTTACGGCCTGATCGGCCGGCTGGTCATATTTGCCATTTTACCCGTTATCGCCATGACAGTAGCCTTCCAGACCATAGCCGGTTTTAACTATGGTGCCCAACAATATCAGCGCGTCCTCACCATGATCAAAGTAGGGCTGATTGCGGCCCTTGGCTATGGCCTGATGATGAGTACTATTATGACCTTGGCACCTACCGCCATTATCAGCATGTTCACTCAAGATGAAGAACTTATTCAGGCCGCCATAGGCATTAGTTTATGGGTATTTATGGCCTTTCCTTTAGCCAACGCCCACGGCTTGGGGTGTGGTTTGTTTCAAGCTTTGGGCAAAGCCAGAGAAGCCTTATTTTTGTCATCTTTACGGATCTATCTGTTGTTACTGCCTGGCCTTATTATCTTGCCCGCTTTCTATGGCTTGCAGGGTTTATGGCTAGCCTTCCCTATTGCTGATGGCGTAGCTTTTGTTATTGTTATGATACTCTTGTTGCGTGAAGGTCGACGCTTGAAAACACAGCAATATGCTCACGCAGAACCAACTAGCTCAACAGAACCAAATAACAAGGAGATAAGTGAATGATTCTGATCTTATGGATTTTGGGGTTACTAATAGTCGCCCTAACCATACACCAACTCATCAGAAAAGCGCCAAAAAATGGCAAACCCTTTCTGCTTAGGGTAGTGGTTATTCTGATACTTCTTGTAGCCGCTGCCATGGCCATGAGAGGCCTTTGGCCGGTAGCCATGAGTTTGTTAGGCGGCTTACTGGTCTATGGTCGTCCGGTATTGCAAGCCTTTGGCCTGTGGCGCCAGTTACAATCAATGCAGCAAGACAAACCAAGTCAGGCACCATCTACCAGCACTATGGATACCGCCATGGCATACCAGATACTGGGACTGCAAGCAGGCGCCAGCAAGGAAGAAATTCTGGCCGCACACAGAGCACTAATGGCCAAAAACCATCCTGACAAAGGTGGCAGCACCTATCTGGCCAGCCAGATTAATCAGGCCAAAGACCTATTGTTAGCAGAATTGGAGCCATAGGCCAGCCAGATTTAATCTGGCAGGTTACTCTGCGATTCGGACTGTAGGTCGGACTCAGAGTGCCCCGTGAGCGTAGCGAATGCTTTGGGTATTAGTCCGACCTTGTCGGGTTAAAACCCGACCTATATTTAGGTTAAAATCGGGCCTACAGGCAGATAAGAATATGTCCCGCCGTATGCTTTACGGCAGTATATTATGGACTTTTATCACCTGCCTGGCGCTGCCGCACTGCCTCAAATAAACATACACCTGTGGCCACAGATACATTCAGGCTGCTGACTTCACCGGCCATGGGAATTTTGATTAACTGGTCACATAACTCACGCGTTAAACGCCGCATGCCATCGCCTTCGGCCCCCATCACCAACGCCATGGCGCCGGTCAGATTAGCCTCATAAGCCAGTTGCTGCGCCTCCCCTGCCGTGCCGGTAATCCATATACCTCGCTCTTGCAAGCTCTTCAGACAACGGGCCAGATTGGTTACCTGCACAAAGGGCACACTTTCTGCCGCCCCACAAGCCACCTTGGAAACCGTGCTGCTCAAACTGGCCGATTTGTCTTTTGGGGCAATAACCGCATGCACTCCCGCCGCATCAGCCGTACGTAAACAGGCACCCAGATTATGCGGGTCGGTGACCCCATCAAGCACCAGCAAAAACGCCGCTTCCGGTAACTGATCCAGAAGCTGGTTGAGGTCGGCTTCGGTCTTGGCAGCACTCGGGGTACAAGCAGCCACAACACCCTGATGGCGGCCTCTAACACGCTGATCCAACTCTTTGCGTGCCACTATATTGATAGCAATTTCCTGTTCTGTTGCCAAGCTTTGCAGCTTTTGCAGTCGCTGATCGTCGCGGCCTTGTTGTAACCAAATTTCCTGCACCTGTTCAGGGTGACGCTGGAGCTTGGTTTGCACCGCATGCAAACCAAAAACAAATTCCACTTGTGACATAATCTACTCTCTAACGCTTTTTACGCCGTTTACTGGCAGAACCCTTACCAGACTTCCCACCCTTACCCTTGGCTCCTGTTTCAACCAGCTCAAAATCAATTTTCTTCTCATCCAGATCAACACGTACAACCTTTACTTGCAGACTATCACCCAGACGGAAACTGCGTCGTGTACGCTCGCCCTGCAAACGGTTTTTGGCCTGATCAAAATGATAATAATCGCCCGGCAAGGCACTTATATGTACCAAACCTTCCACATACACATCATCCAGCTCCACAAAAATGCCAAAACTGGTGACCGCATTAATGGTACCCCTGAACTGATCACCTATATGGCCCTGCATATACTCACATTTGAGCCAACCTGTCACTTCCCAACTGGCTTCATCGGCCCGCCTTTCTGCCATTGAGCAATGTTCTCCTAGCACCGCCACCTGTTCCGTTGCATAGGGATACCAAGCCTGTGCCGGCTGAGTGATAGTATTATTTATACGCTTGACATAGCGACTGCTCTGCTGACTCTGAATAACACTACGAATGGCCCGGTGCACCAGCAAATCAGGGTAACGACGAATAGGCGAGGTGAAGTGCGCGTAGGCATCATAGCCCAAGCCAAAGTGCCCTTCATTGTCTGGTGTATACACGGCCTGACTGAGGGAACGCAGCAATACTGTTTGCACTAACCCAGCTTCGGGACGATCCTGCACCTGTTGCAACAGAGCCTGATAATCTTCCGGCCGTGGGTCTACGCCTCCTGGCAACTTTAGGCCCAGTTCACCCAGATAACTGCGCAGGTTCTCCAACTTGGTCGGTTTAGGGCCTTTATGTACGCGATATAAACTGGTGAGCTTATGCTTGGCCAAAAACTTGGCAGTGCTGACATTGGCACACAGCATACACTCTTCAATCAGCTTATGGGCATCATTGCGCACCACTGGCACAATTTGATCAATCTTGCGCCCTTCGCCAAATATAATACGTGTTTCCTGGGTTTCAAAATCAATTGCGCCGCGCTCTTGGCGGGCCTTACGTAAAGCCTTGTATAGATGCTGTAATTCATCAATGGGCTGGCATAATTTGGCATGCGCCTGACGTTCGTTATGGCAAGCCGGGTCACGGGGATCAAGCATGGCACCCACCTGAGTATAAGTCAGACGTGCATGGGAATAAATCAGCCCTTCATAAAAACGATAACCCGACAGCTTGCCCTTGGCGCTGACCGTCATTTCACATACCATCACCAGACGATCAACCCGAGGGTTTAGTGAGCACAAACCATTAGAGATGGCTTCCGGTAACATGGGTACCACCCGCTCGGGGAAATACACCGAGGTAGCACGCCGGTGGGCCTCCTGATCCAAAGCTGTATCAGGGCGAACATAATGGCTGACATCGGCTATGGCTACATACAAACGCCAACCGCCCAAACGTTTCTTGCGACAATAAACAGCATCATCAAAATCGCGCGCATCTTCACCATCAATGGTCACAAAAGGCAACTTGCGCAAGTCCACACGATCGGCCTTATCGGCCTCCATTACCTCGGGTGCCAAAGTCTTAGCCTGAGCTAATGTCTCGGCAGGCCATTCATGGGGAATGCCATGGTTGCGAATAGCCACGTCAATTTCCATACCCGGGGCCATATGCTCACCCAGTATTTCTGCCACATGGCCAATAGGCTGACTGCGCTTAGTAGGCTGTTGAATAATATCAACTACTACATACTGACCCGCTTTAGCCTGCAATACAGAGTCGGATGCAATCAATACATCCTGATTAATACGTTGATTATCGGGACGCACAAAACACACACCCGACTCATTATAAAAACGCCCCACAACTTGCTGGGTATTACGTTCGGTCACCTCCACAATAGTCGCTTCCGGACGCCCCTTGCGGTCGACACCAATTAAGCGCACCAGGGCCTTATCGCCATCCAAAACAGTACGCATTTGCCGATGGTGCAGATACAGGTCTTCACTGCCATTATCAGGCTTTAAAAATCCAAAACCATCCCTATGCCCTATAATACGGCCTAGGATCAAATCCATTTTACTAACCGCACCATAAGCGCCCTTGCGGTCACTGATCAACTGACCATCACGCTCCATAGCACGCAAGCGTCGGCGCAGACCTTCCACCTCATCCAAGTCAAACAGGGCCAGCTCAAAACTTAGCTGACGCAGGGTCGCCGGACCACTGCGGTCACGCAGATGCTGGGTAATAAATTCACGACTGGGAATTGGTTTGTCGTATTTGTTAGCCTCACGTGCAGCGTGAGGGTCATTACTGATAGTCATTTTTTCAACCAAACTCAAGATAGAAAGCCATTATACGCTGTTCTGGCCGCAGATAGGCGTAAGTCGTCGCTGCAGTCATAAAAAAGTCCATTGATGCCTTAAAAAACATCAATAACATGGCGTAAACTATCAAGTTGCACAACATCAAGACCCTATACTGAAACCAACCCATTGCATACGGAGCGCCACCATGAACCAACAAGTTGTTAATATACAGCGCCACGATGGCATTTTTGAAGTAGAGCTGAATCGCCCCAAAGCCAATGCCATTGATCTGGCCACCAGCCGTTTGCTGGGCGAGGCTTTTAAGGAATTTCGCGACGACCCGGATATGCGCGTGGCGATTATCAAAACCGCAGGGGAGCGCTTCTTCTGTGCTGGCTGGGACCTGAAGGCTGCCGCCGCTGGCGATGCCGTGGACGGTGACTATGGGGTGGGCGGTTTTGGTGGCCTGCAGGAGCTACGAGACTTAAATAAGCCAGTGCTTGCCCAAGTCAGTGGCATGGCTTGCGGGGGCGGATTCGAGCTCGCTCTATCGGCCGATCTTATTTACTGTACCGACACTTCCAGCTTTGCTTTGCCAGAAATCAAATCAGGCACAGTAGCCGACGCAGCAACCATTAAATTACCCAAGCGTATACCTTATCATGTGGCAATGGAAATGCTGTTCACCGGCCGCTGGATTGATGCTCAGGAAGCCAAAACCTGGGGATTGGTAAATGAAGTGCTGGCCCAAGACCAACTGGCCACACGAGTGCAAGAGGTCGCGCGCCAGTTAGCCAGCGGCCCACCACTGGTATTTGCTGCTATTAAAGAAGTCGCTCGCGAAGCCGAAGCAATGAAATTTCAGGATGCCATGAACTGGATCACCAAACGCCAATTCGCTACCGTCGATACCCTGTACGACAGTGATGATAATTTGGAAGGCGCACGGGCCTTTGCCGAAGGACGAGAACCCATATGGAAGGGCAGATAGGGCAAATAGGTTTAGCAAGTAATTGGGTTGGTATACTAACCTACCAGTTGGCGAATATAGGGCAATAAATCACTGGCCAGCATACCTTTTAAGCCTTGCTTAACCGCCAAATCGGCCGCTCTGGAATGCACCCAAGCGGCCTGCTTTGCTGCCTCATCAAGCTCTAAACCCTGGGCCATCATTGCCCCACAAACACCTGCCAAAACATCACCCGAACCGGCACTGGCAAGACCCGCATTGCCTATACCCAACACCGATATATGCCCACGGCTATCCCCTATCAGACTGCCTGCACCTTTTAAAATCACCGCCCCACCATATTCTGCTTGCAGAGCCCTTACCGCAGCAAAACGGTCTTGCTCTACCTCTCTGGTAGTGGCATGCAACAGGCGCGCCGCTTCACCAGGATGGGGGGTAAGAATCCAGTTATCCCTGTGTTGTGGTTGAGCCGCCAACAAGTTTAAGCCATCGGCATCAACTACCATGGGTTTATCCTGAGCCAGACTATAAGCCCAGGCCTGTTGCCCAAATTCAGCCTGCCCCAGCCCCGGCCCCACAACCAGAACGGAGGCCTGTTGCCAGCTATCACTCACCAGCATCAGCTCCGGCTGGGCCATGGTTACCCAAGGGCCATGCTCCGACTGGGTATACACGGATACCAGACCAGCACCACCACGGGCAGCGGCCTGAGCAGCAAGCAACACAGCACCAAAAGTGCCCGTATCACCACCTACCACAAATACATGACCATGACTGGCTTTATAACTTGTTGGTGAGCGCGCAGGTAAATGCCCAAAGGCTTCTGGCCCCAATAAACTGGCCGCCCGGGGAACCTGCTGATAAACACTGGCCCGCACTCCCAAACTGGCAAAGGCTATATGTCCGGTAACATCCCGCGCCTGCCCCGTATACAGCCCTCGCTTGCGACTGATAAAACTGGTGGTTAAAGTGGCCTGCACAGCACCTGCCTGAGCAGTGCCCGTATCGGCACACAAGCCGGAGGGAATATCCATAGACAAGACTGGCACACCAGCAGCATTTAACTGCTCTATCCAGTTTTTATAAACACCAGCTACCGGCCCCTGTAAACCCGTGCCCAACATGGCATCCACCACCACATCCGCCGCGCTCAGAGGTAACTGGTCCACAGATGTTGCCACCGCCACTTGGCAAGCCTTATAAGCCTGATAAGCATCACCTGTTAAGGAATCAGGCTCCACAGCACTCAGCAGATGCACCTGCATACCCGCCTGCCGGGCCAACTCTGCCACCACATAACCATCCCCACCATTATTGCCTTTACCACACAGCACCAGCAGGCTTTGGCAGTGCGGCCAGAATTGTTGTAACTGCGCAAAACCAAAGGCACCGGCACGACACATTAACTCATAACCGGCAACGCCCCCTTGCGCAATGGTTAAGCGATCTAGTTCTCGGCTTTGGGCAGCCGTATATAGTGGCACTGTCATAATAGTCTGCCTGCACGGATATCATGCACTAACTATAACCGCCAAGGGTAAAAGAAGTATAGTTTCTGTTAGAGCTTAACCATTAATTTGCCTTTGTTTTCACCAGTAAAGAACAAGTTTAAACCTTCTATTGCTGACTCCAAACCCTCCAACACATGAGAACGGTGTTTGATTTTTCCGGACATGACATAAGGCGTTAACTTAGCTAGCAAGCTGGGCACTTCTGCAAAGTGATCTGGCATGGTGAAGCCCTGAATAGTCAGGCGTTTTTTGATAATGGGAATCCAATTTGGACCTGGGCTTGGTACTTGTTTACTGTAGTCAGCAATCATGCCACAAACCACCACCCGACCATGGGCATTCATACGTTCAAATATCAGATTTTGAATGGGACCGCCGGTGTTTTCAAAATACAAATCGATACCATTGGGGGCAAGTTTCGCTAGCTGACCGTCTAAATCATTAGACTGATAATTAATAGCACTATCAAAACCCAGCTCATTTACAATCCAGCCTGCTTTTTCATCAGTGCCAACCACGCCAATAACATTAAGGCCCTCGGCCTTGGCCAACTGGCCTACTAATGAACCCACTGAACCTGCCGCACCCGTTACGATAATGGTTTCACCTTGCTGTGGCTTGCCCACATTAAAAAGCCCTTGGGTAGCCGTTAAACCCGGCAAAGCAAATATTGATAGAACGGCTTCATCAGGCAGTGGTGCTTCTACTTTATTGAAGCCTGCACCATGACTTAGTGCATATTCTTGCCAACCCATCATGCCCACAACACGCTCCCCAACCTGAAAATCAGGATGCTTGCTTGCTACCACCTCACCCACACCAGAGCTGCGCATGACAGTGCCTAGTTCGACCGGTGCAATGTAGCTCTCTGTGTCTGCGCTCATCCAGCCAAACATCGCTGGGTCTAAAGACATATGATTTTGTTTGACTAAGATTTCACCCGGGCCAACTTGGGGTATCGGTTTCTGCACCACTTCAAATAGCTCCGAACTGATCGGACCCGCTTGAGGGCGCTTAATAAGATTTATTGCCGTATAGCTTGTCATAGATTTACTCTTTGGTTATTTAATATCAGTGTCCTTAACTACGAACTGCCATTATTACCTTTAATTTATATGTGATATATACGCATTTTTGCTATTCTTTATTGTCAAAATGACAATAATTAATAAATGGAGAACCGTTTGGACCAGTTAAAGGCTTTGAAGTACTTTGTGGCCGTGGTTGAAACTGGCAGCTTTACCAAAGCAGCTGCTCGCTTTTCTGTGCCACCCTCATCCCTCTCTAGGCGCATTGCCGACCTTGAAAGCAGCTTGGGATCAAACCTGCTTAAACGTTCTACGCGAGTAGTTAATCTGACAGAAATTGGCCGAGAATATTATAATCAGGTATCAAAAACCATCACGGAATTGGAAAATAGCAATGAGGTGGTGCGTAGTTATCAGGCCAAACCTATGGGACAATTGCGGATCAGTTCTATGGTCGGATTTGGCGAAAAAATCCTGCTCCCTTTGCTGGACGAATTTAACAATTTGTACCCCGACATCATTCTGGATGTGCACTTGAGTGATCAACTATCCACCCTAGGACATGACGATGTGGATGTAGCTATTCGTGGCGGTTACGCTCCCAACGAGCGGGTAATAGCACAGCGTTTGATGGGCAATCAGTTTTTGCCAGCGGCATCAGCAAGCTATTTGACTCGTATGGGCACTCCTCGAAACGCCATGCAATTGCAAGACCACAAAGGGCTTTATTATCGGACCCCCACCGGCCCTACAGCCTGGTTATGTGACCTTGATGGCCAATGGCAAGATGTGTCAGCCCCGGCGGTAGCCATTAGCAATGGCGGCTACTGGTTGATCGACAAGGCCATTAAAGGAGAAGGCATAATCATGTTGCCACGCTGGATTTTACAACCTTATCTAGACCGCGGCGAATTACAGTTACTGGACATTCACCCCCCAATCACCACCACCCAAAACCCCGCATTTGCGATTTATCTCTTATATCAAAAACAGCGATATCATGTACCTAAAGTGAAAGCCGCTGTGGACTTTATCACCACTAGAGTTAAACACCAGTACCCATACTAGTGGCCTGGCAACGCCGTAGCCCAGTTTCCTGCCTTACCTTGCCGACACTGGGTTATGCTATAATCGCGAAGCGATGGCCAACTTTTATTTTTGCGTTTAACCAACTTATTATATTTTTTATGCCACTGCAAAATTTACTGCGTGGACATTTGTTAAGTTAATTTTTTGTTTAGCGTGCCAAAGATCATAGTTATCTTGCATTGCTAACCAACTCTCAGGAGTTCTGCCAATTGCTTTAGACAAGCGAAGAGCCATTTCAGGTGAGATTGCACTTTGACCTTTTAAAACTCTATTTAAAGTAGACGATGCTACATCTAGTTGTTTAGCTAAATAACGACAGCTATAACCTGCTGGTTCTAGATATACATTGTAGATAAACTCTCCTGGGTGCGGCGGATTATGCATAGTCATTAGTGATAGTCCTCATAGTTGAGAATATATGCATTACCATCGATGAACTCAAAAGTAATGCGCCAGTTACCATTTACAGTAATAGACCGAATCCTGTTACGATCTCCTTTGAGAGGGTGCAATTTAAAACCGGGTAAATTGATATCATCAATGTCTTGCGCGGTATCTATTGCTGTAAGTTGCATACGTAATTTACGTTGATGCTTTGCCTGAATTCCAGCAACACTTCCTGTTTGGAAGTATTTCCTGAGGCCTTTATGTTTGAAAGATTTAATCATAACATTAGTATAGCGTGATGCGCATCACTCGTCGATAGGAATATAACGCCGCATTCAGCGGCGAGAGTGTCCTAAAAACTGTGTAGCTCCTCATCTTTATAATGGTCTGATATAGCGTTGAAGCAGACTTTTAGCGTTTGCCATTTATCATCTAAATAGCATTGATTACCTATACCAATCCCAATGGTCACGGCAGACCACCGCCATTTCTGCAATATTAACAAATGGATTCACTGTAGCTTTAGGAGAAACCATAAATGCGGTTGCATCCACCACTGCCCAATCATCAGGCACCCTCAAATTTAAACTATTTGGCTCCTTAAGTGAGTTGCCATATACCGGATCACTAAGTGCAACTTGCTCTGCTTCTTGCTTTGCCGCAAACCAGACAGCCTTACAGATTGCGTACTCTCGAATACTTTCCAGTGGCGCCATCACCTGAAAACTAAAAGAACTTTCTTCCATATCGTAAAAAGTTGCATACATTGACTGCTGAGGCATATCTGATGCACCTACAGTGCTGGCTAATATACTCAATACTAAAATCAGTTTTTTTATCATCAATAATGTCCAGATAGGGGGCACATTCTTATCCCACCTGCGTACAGAGCTTTACTGCCTGCCTTGGCAAGCAGGCAACGAAAACCACAGTTTTTGCGACCAGAATACACTTAAGCAATATTCCCCTAAGCATAGCAGACGCTTAGACTTTTGCTGTGTTGGCAGTCACAGCATAATATTGTGCTGTGCAGAGCCTGTCCTAGTTAGAGTAGAGAACTGTTCGTAGCGCTCTAGTTAGTGTTTATTTGTTAGCCCAAAGAAATTGCCCTCATCATCCATACCCAATGGCGGTTTAACTCTTTCAATCCATTCTTCATCCTCTAATTCGGGTACAGGTTCAATTTCAATTTTTTTCAAAAAGTTTTCTCTAGACTGTTCGACAATATACTCTTCAAAGTTTGTTTTGCACGAGGAGAAAAATTCGATAGCCATTTGAGGGATATGTAGCAAGCTGATCTGAGTTTTATCGCCGTTACTGCACATATCGATCACTTTAAAATAACTGCCACTAGAAATCATACACAGTCCAAAATCTTGAAAAGCTGATGGCATAGTTTTGTTTTGAGATGAAATTATTAAATATCTCAAGTTTGTAGCAATACCCCCTCCCTTTGATGATGAATCAACAAACCCCCTTTCCATAATAATCATCCCAGGGTTATATTTGCTTATCATGATTTCTGGTAGGTTTGTATCACGATAACTGAATGTGGCTCCCTCAAATACCACCGAAACAATCTCGTCAAGAAATTTCTCGTCATATTCCATAAACCGCGAACCTCTCTGTTTAATCTATGATGGCATGTTTATGAAGCCCAACAGCATCATAATAATTCTTAGCGTAGCGGCACTTTATTTGCTGAACCAATCACCCACTAGGCTGTATGCTCTTAAGCATAGCAGGCTCTTAACCTTTTGCTGTGTTGGCAGTCACAGCATAATATTGCACGACTAGTGCCATCGGGGCATCAATACCACAACAAACACCAACAAAAAAAGGCAACCCTAAGGCTGCCTTTTCTATTAATGCGCAATCAATATTGCTTGCTTAAACCCGTTTAGCCACCAAATGAGTGGCGCTTAACGATGGTTTCAACCCGATCCGGGCCGGTGGAGATAATATCCACTGGTGCGCCAATAATTTCTTCAATACGAGCAATATAAGCCAGAGCCGCAGCGGGCAGTTGATCTTCGCTTTGCGCACCCAGAGTGGACTCGGTCCAGCCGGGCATGCTTTCGTATACGGGAGTAACGGCAGCAAAGCCTTCGCTGTCACTTGGGCAGGGCACTGAGTTGCCATCGGCATCAATATAGTCGATACACAGCTTGATTTCGTCCATACCATCCAGCACATCCAGCTTGGTCAGGCAGATGCCGGAAACGCTGTTAATCTGAATAGCGTGGCGCAGGGCTACGGCATCAAACCAGCCACAACGGCGCGGGCGGCCGGTGGTGGCACCAAATTCATGGCCCCTCTCTGCCAGACCAGCGCCCACATCGTCAAATAATTCCGTGGGGAATGGACCTGAACCAACGCGGGTGGTGTAGGCTTTGGTGATACCAAGGATATAGTCCAGATATAAGGGGCCAAAACCGGAACCTGTCGCCGTACCGCCAGCGGTGGTGTTAGAGGAAGTCACAAATGGATAGGTACCATGGTCAATATCCAGCAGTGTGCCCTGAGCACCTTCAAACATAATATTGGCACCACTGCGGCGCAAGTCATGCAGGGTGGCGGTCACATCACATAGCAAGGGCTTGACGATTTCCGCCTGGGCCAGTGCTTCCTGTAGCACTGTGTCATAGTCCAGAGGTTTGGCACGATAGTAATTGGCCAACACAAAATTATGATAGGTCATAATTTCTTTAAGTTTTTCAGCAAAACGCTCAGCGTCCAGCAGGTCACCCAAACGTAAGCCGCGGCGCGCCACCTTATCTTCGTAGGCAGGACCAATACCACGGCCAGTAGTACCAATCTTGGCATTACCACGAGCTACTTCACGGGCATTATCCAGAGCAATATGGTAAGGCAAGATTAAAGGACAGGCCGGGCTGATACGCAAGCGCTCACTAACAGGCACATTACGCTCTTCCAGTTGTTTGATTTCCTTTAGTAGGGCATCCATAGCCACCACCACGCCATTACCAATATAGCAGGTTACGTTGGACCGCAAAATACCGGAAGGAATCAGGTGTAAGACGGTTTTTTCACCGTCTATCACCAGTGTATGGCCAGCATTGTGACCACCTTGAAAGCGCACTACTGCGTTGGCTTGGTCGGTCAACAGATCGACAATTTTGCCCTTTCCTTCGTCACCCCATTGGGTGCCCAGGACTACGACATTTTTTCCCATAATTTTATGCTCAAGACATTCGTAAAGATTAACAATTAGTCAAGATGCCAGGCACCATCACGCCAGCTTAGCTGACGGGTAGGCTTGGCAACAGAAATGGTTTGCCCAGATAGCTGGGCCAGAACACGGAAGCCCTGACTACGCAGATCAGCTTCCTTTTGCCATAGTAACTGGCACTGTTCAGCACTGAGGCCATCGCGACTGGGCACGACAACACAGGCGGCAGACACTGGTTCTGCCGTTGACAGTTCAACAAGTATTTTTAGGTCGGCACTAAAGCCTGTGGCTGGACGGGCACGACCAAACACCCGGCCAATATCATCATAACGGCCACCTTTGGCTATTGGCTGACCAAAAGCTGGGGTCAAGGCAGCAAATACCACACCCGTGTGGTACTGATAGCCACGTAGCTCCGCTAGATCAAAATACAAGGTCACACTTGGAAAACGTTGCTGTACCGCCGCGGCCAATTGCTGCATATAGCGAACGGCCTCCAGCACTTCAGCACTGGCGCTGGCAAAAGCCTGCGTTGCTGTTTCCAGCACGCTGATATCACCATACAGGCGCGCCAACTGGTGCAGCATTTGTTGGTCTTGTACGGGTATATCAAGGCTTGCCACAAAGGCATCAATATCGGCTAGGGCTTTGGTCTGCAGCAGGTCAAACAGGGTTTGCTCTTGCTCACTGCTTAAATCCATACCTGCTAACAGGCCACGATAAATGCCCACATGACCAAGGTCCAAAGTCAAAGGTGCATCCACACCCACATGGGTGATGCTCTCTAACATCAGACTAATAATTTCTAAATCACTGTCCAAACCCGCATGGCCATACAATTCGGCACCCACCTGCAGCGGCGTACGCGAGGCCAAAGGGTTAGCAGAGGATGTATGTAACACGGTATTGGAATAACACAGACGGTTAACACCTTTGATCCCCAGACTATGGGCGTCAATGCGGGCAACCTGAGGCGTGATGTCGGCACGAATGCCCATGGTACGGCCAGTAAGCTGGTCGATTACCTTAAAGGTTTCCACGTCCAGATCATTACCAGTGCCAGTCAGCAAGGATTCGATAAACTCGATTAGTGGCGGCATCACCAGATCATAGCCCCAGCTATGATGTAGATCCAGCAAACGCCTGCGCAGGGTTTCTATACGGCCCGCTTCCGGCGGCAGCACTTCCTTTACGCCATCAGGCAATAGCCAACGATTTGCACCACTCATGGTATCTCTAATATCTCCTAACGCACCAGCCATAATAAGGCCAAGCCCAACAGCATACTTAACAAACCCAGCACCCGCATATTGGCATCACTTACCTGTGCCAACTGCGCCACTAATCGACGCCAGCGCTGCGGATATAAAAATGGCAGAATCCCTTCCAGCACCAGCATTAGGCTCACTGCTACCAAAAGGCTGTTTGCCAATTCAATCATCACCATCTCGCTTGGTCAGGCTCACCAAAAAAAGGTTCATTTTAAACACAAAAAAACCGGGCATCACAAGCCTCTCATTGAGCCTGCTTCCCGGTTGACCGATTCTACCCTTTTAGTGCCCAAATAACCACTTTTTTATCCATTATGGTGGGAATTTATCAGCTGGAATGATACCACAAAGTACCTATTGGCAGTGCCGATACAGAAGCCAAGATGGTTGGGTAAAAGCTTGACTGCCTGACTGGTAGGGGCACAAAAAAACCCGCTTCAGCGGGTTTTTTTAAGCTAGCCCATACAAGGCAGCTGAAAAGTAGCCATTAAGCTTCGCGCTTGGCCAGCTTTTCTTTGATACGTGCCGCTTTACCAGACAGTTCACGCAAGTAATACAGCTTGGCCTGACGCACGTCACCACGACGTTTTACAGTCACACTGTCAACCTGGTGGCTGAAGGTCTGGAAAGTACGCTCAACGCCCACACCGTGAGAAATCTTACGTACGGTAAAGGCCGAGTTCATGCCCCGGTTACGCTTACCAATAACCACGCCTTCATATGCCTGCAGACGCTCGCGGTTACCTTCTTTAACCTTCACCTGAACTACCACGGTATCACCCGGGCCGAAATCAGGAATTTCTTTGTTCATTTGTTCAGCTTCGATTTGCTGAATGATGCTATTTTTGCTGCTCATGGCTCGCTCCTATTCTTCAACCGCTAACGTTGCCGCTGCGCGGATAAATTCTGCTAAAGATTGTTCTTGCTCTACCGTTAGCGCCATCTGTTCCAGTAAGTCAGGTCGTCGCTGCCAGGTTCGCCCCAGTTGTTGCTGCATTCGCCATTTGGCAATTGCCTGATGATCACCACTTAGCAGTACCGGTGGTACTGTTATACCATCGACCACCTCTGGCCGAGTATAGTGTGGGCAATCCAACAAACCCTGAGCAAAAGAATCTTCCTGCGCGGACTCAGCATGTCCCAATACCCCCGGCAACATACGCGCTACAGCGTCGATCAAGACCATGGCCGGCAATTCGCCTCCACTAAGTACAAAATCACCCAGTGACCACTCTTCATCAATGTCGGTAGTCAATAAACGTTCGTCGATACCTTCGTAACGCCCTGCTACCAACACCAAGCTTTCCAGCTTGGACAACTCCAGCACTCCGGCCTGATCCAATTTACGCCCCTGGGGTGACAGGTATATCACCTTGGGGTTAGGCAAATCGGCCTTGGCAGTAGTAATGGCATCGCGCAAAGGTTGCACCTTCATCAACATGCCTGGACCACCACCATAAGGTCTATCATCAACCGTACGATGCTTGTCATGGGTAAAGTCGCGCGGGTTAACCCCGGTTACCTGCAACAGTCCCTGTTGCACTGCTCTACCGGTAACGCCGTGGTCCGTAATGGACTGCAGCATCTCCGGAAACAGTGTAACTACACTTACTTTCACCTACTTTTTACCTAAAAGTCCGGGTCCCAATTAACCCGAATAACGCCTCCTGAGAGGTCAATCTTTGTGATCACCTGATCCGGTAGCCAAGGTATCAAACGCTCTTCGCTGTCGATACTTGCCTGACTGCCTTTTACCACCAGCACATCATTTGCACCTGTGGCAATCAGATGGTCGACCTTACCAAGCTTTACGCCTGCTTCGGTCTCTACGTTCATTCCTGTCAGTTGTGACCAGTAATATTCCCCTTCTGCGAGGTCGGGCAATTTACTTTGATCTACCGCTATCTCAGCACCAGCATAAAGCTTGGCCTGCTCACGGTCGTTACAACCTTCCAGTTGGGCTATTAGTCCTTTGCCGTGATGTTTGCCTTGTTTAACCTTTACTTCCTGCCACTGGCCATTGATAAAAATTTGCCAGGGCTGATAAGTAAATATGTTATCCATGGGCTCGGTATTGGAAAATACCTTCACCCAGCCCTTTACCCCATAAACGGTGGTAATGCGACCGAGCTTTACGCGCGAGTCATGGGCCATACAAACTATCCTTTGCTCAGACTAGATTGCCTAATATTACTCAGCTGCGTTACGCGCAGCTTTAATCAAACCGGCTACACGGTCACTTGGCTGAGCGCCTTTGCTCAACCAGTAGTCAACCCGCTCCAGATCGATACGAGAAACTTCTTCTTGACCACGAGCAACAGGGTTGAAGAACCCCACACGCTCGATAAAGCGAC
>JASMLZ010000061.1 GCA_030748435.1 Gammaproteobacteria bacterium
GCCTTAAAACAACAGGGTGTTACCATCATCCTGATTACCCATAAATTGCGCGAAATAATGGCTGTGACAGATTATGTTTCTGTTATGCGCAGAGGTGCCATGGTGGCTCATATGCCAACCGAAACCACCAGTGAAAGCCAATTGGCCGAGCATATGGTAGGGCGCAAGGTACTATTGGATGTGCAAAAAGCGTCAGTGCAAGCCGGAGAGGTTTTGCTCAAAGTTAAACAACTCAATTGGTCTGACAGTCAGGGTGTACCACGTTTAAAGAATATTAACTTTGATATACGCGCTGGTGAGGTGTTGGGTGTGGCCGGAGTTTCCGGCAATGGTCAAAGCGAATTGTTGGAAGTATTGTCAGGCATTGCGCCTATTCAGGAAGGGTCTGTCGATATTAAAGGCCAAACATTTTCCGCCAAACAACAATCCAGTGCCGCACAAATGCGTTCTATGGGGATGGCACACGTACCCGAAGATCGCCATAAAAAAGGCATGATCATGGACTTTAGTGCTGCGGAAACGGCTGTTTTAGGCTATCACACAGATGCTGAACTAAGTAACGGTCCATGGTTAAAGCCGGCCTTGGTACAACAACGTTGTGCTGAGCTGATGCAAGCCTTTGATGTGCGGCCCGATGACGTGCATCTGAAATCGGCCAACTTTTCTGGCGGCAACCAGCAAAAACTGATACTGGCTCGGGAAATGGAACATAGTCCCGACGTGTTGTTAATTGGTCAACCAACGCGCGGCGTTGACGTAGGGGCCATTGAATTTATTCATCAGCGTATTCTGGCTATGCGTGATGCAGGTAAGGCGGTGTTATTGGTGTCTGTAGAATTGGAAGAAATTCTTTCCCTTAGTGATCGCATCATGGTGTTATGTGATGGCGAAATAACCGGCCGTATGGCTGCTGAAGATGCTGATGAACGTACTTTGGGTATGTTAATGGCCAACGCCCATCAGGCTCATGATCCACTGCAGCCCACAGGGCAAGGGGAGGTGCAGGCATGAACCGCGATACTCGTTTGGCCTGGATTAATGGCCTGTTGCTGCCTCTACTTAATGTGCTTACGGCGTTTGCTGCTACAGCAGTACTGTTTGTGCTGATTAATGTTAACCCTCTGGAAGCAGCAGAGACTCTGCTGTATGGTGCCTTTGGCTATAGTGAGGGCATTGGCTATACCTTCTATTATACTACCAACTTTATCTTTACCGGTCTGGCAGTGGCGGTGGCTTTCCACGCTGGCTTATTCAATATTGGGGGCGAAGGCCAAGCCTATATTGGTGGACTGGGTGCCGGCTTGGCTGTATTTATGCTATTTCCGGAATTAAGCCCATGGCTGATGATTCCAGCCAGTATACTGGGGGCCATGATCTTTGGTGGTGCTTGGGCCGCCGGGCCGGGTTATCTGCAGGCTTACCGTGGCAGTCATATTGTTATTACCACTATTATGTTTAATTTTCTGGCAGCCACCTTAATGGTTTATCTGCTGGTCAAGGTGCTACGTGAACCCGGCCAGATGACGCCACAAACAGTGCTATTTCCAGATAATGCCTGGCTACCTTTTGTGCATGATATATTGCCGGCCTTTGGTCTCGAGATGGAACGCTCGCCACTTAACTTATCTATTCTTCTCGCCTTGTTTATGTGTCTTCTGGTGTGGTTCTTCCTCTGGCAAACCCGTTGGGGATACGCTATTCGAGCCACCGGTCGCAATGCCCATGCCGCTGTTTATGGTGGTATCAGTCAAAAGAAAATTATTGTTGTCGCCATGTGTATTTCCGGTGCCTTGGCTGGTTTGGTGGGTATTAATGAACTGGTTGGTTATCACCACCGCATCATTATGAATTTTCATCTTGGCTATGGCTTTGGTGGTATTGCAGTGGCCTTGATGGGCCGTAATCACCCCTTTGGTATTGTCATTGCTGCTTTATTGTTCGGAACCTTGTATCAAGGTGGGGCGGAACTGGCCTTTGAATGGAGCAATATTTCTCGCGATATCGTGGTGGTTATGCAGGGTCTGGTCATTCTATTCTGTGGTGCCCTTGAATATATGTACAAACCCTGGTTGGTGCGCTGGTTGGCACCAGTGCAGGAGGTACGCTCATGAGTGAGATAACAACATTGAACGAAATTTGGTTAACCGTTTTGCTAACCCTTGATGCCACTATACGGCTGTCCACACCTCTGGTTCTGGCGGCCATGGCGGGCCTGTTTAGTGAACGCTCGGGAGTGGTCGACATTGGCCTGGAAGGCAAAATGTTGGCCGCCTGTTTTGCGTCAGCCACTGTGGCACATTTTACCGGTTCACCCTGGCTGGCCCTGCTGGCTGCAGTGATGATATCCCTAAGCCTCTCTCTGGTGCATGGCTTTGCCACCATTACCCATAAAGGGGATCAGATAGTCAGTGGTGTGGCGCTCAATATTCTGGTGTCAGGTTTGACGATTATCTTAGGCTTAACCTGGTTCCGTCAGGGTGGGCAAACACCGCCTTTATCAGGCGACGGGCGCTTCTTTGCTATTGATTTACCGGGTGCCGACATGCTGCACAGTGTGCCACTTTTTGGGGCGCTATATAAAGAGCTTATTTCTGGCCATAATATTCTGGTTTATGCTGCCTTTGCACTGGTGCCAGTGGTGTGGTGGGCACTGTTTCATACCCGCTTCGGCCTGCGTGTGCGGGCTGTGGGCGAAAATCCTAAAGCCGTCGATACGGCAGGTATTTCAGTCAATGGCCTGCGTTATCGGGCGGTGATGATAGGTGGTGTGTTATGTGGCGTGGCTGGTACCTATATTGCGATTGCGCACAATGCACAATTTACCCGGGATATGACGGCTGGTGCTGGATATATTGCTTTAGCCGCTTTGATCTTTGGCAAATGGCGGCCATTTACCGTGTTAATGTCGTGTTTGTTATTTGGCTTTCTACAGGCCTTTGCCATGCGTATTGAAGGTGTTGATTTGCCCGTAGTAGGTGCTATTCCAGTGCAGATTATAGAGGCCGTGCCCTATTTACTGACTGTGATCCTGTTGGCTGGGTTTATTGGCAAAGCCATTCCTCCCAAGGCTGTTGGTAAACCTTACGTGAAGGAGCGTTAAATGCAAGACAAGGCTCTTAAGCCCCTGCTCAAGCGCCTGCAGCAGACCATGCAGCAGGCTTATGCGCCCTACTCTCAATATCCCGTGGGGGCCTTGATCGTCACAGCCACAGGTGATCAATTTGCCGGCTGCAATGTCGAAAATGCCAGCTATGGTGAAGGTCATTGTGCCGAGACGGCGGCTATCGCGGCCATGGTTCTGGCTGGCCACAGACGTATCGAAAGTATCTATATAATGAGTCAGGATTCAACGGGCGCTACCCCATGTGGTGGCTGTCGCCAGCGTATTCGCGAGTTTGCTGATGCACAAACACCTGTACATCTATGTAACCCCAATGGCATTGTTCACAGCTTTACCTTGGGCGAACTTCTGCCCCATGCTTTTGGACCCGAATTTTTGCTGCCTGCTGGAGACCACTGATGTTAGTGCAGGAAATTATCGCCAAAAAGCGTGATGGGTCTGAATTAACTGCTGCTGAAATCGCCTTTATGGTAAAGGGCATTGCCGATGGCAGTGTTGGCGATAATCAACTGGGTGCCTTTGCCATGGCCGTGTTTATGCGCGGCATGGCCATGCACGAACGTATCTCTTTAACCCAACATATGATGCATTCAGGGCGCGTACTCAATTGGCAGGATATGCACCTGCATGGCCCCCTGCTGGACAAGCACTCCACCGGTGGCGTGGGTGACAAAATCAGCTTGATTCTGGCACCATTGGTAGCCGCTTGTGGCGCTTATGTGCCCATGATATCCGGGCGTGGTTTGGGGCATACCGGAGGCACACTGGACAAGCTGGAGAGTTTGTCGGGTTTTGACCCATATCCACAAGAAGCCGATTTTAAGCGCATAGTCAAACAAGTTGGTTGCGCCATTATTGGACAGACTGACGATCTGGCACCAGCCGACCGGCGCTTTTATGCTACCCGTGATGTGACTGCCACAGTGGAGTCTATCGACCTGATAACAGCCTCAATCTTGTCCAAAAAACTGGCGGCTGGTCTGGATGGCTTGGTGATGGACATAAAAACCGGCAACGGAGCCTTTGCCAAAGACGCTACCATGGCTGCCGCATTGGCCCAATCCATAGCGCAGGTGGCCAGTGGCGCAGGTGTGCCCACCCATTGCCTGATAACCGATATGAATCAGGTCTTGGGGCATAGTGTAGGCAATAGCGTAGAAGTACAAGAATCTATAGACTGTCTGCTTAACCCCGACCATGCCGACCCGCGTTTAGTAGAATTGACCTTACAACTGGCAGCCCATATGTTAACCATAGGTGGTTTGGCAAACACCTGCGACCAGGGCTACACACAGGCTAAACAGGCATTGCATTGCGGCGCCGCGGCGGAAAAGTTCGCCCAAATGTGCCACGCTCAGGGTGCTCAGGGTGAGCTACTGTCAGCATCGGTCTTTACCAGCATGCCCGTTAACCAACCTATTTTGGCTACCAACAGTGGTTATATTACGCATATGGATACGCGTGCTTTAGGTATGGCTATGGTCAGCATAGGGGCAGGTCGTCGACTCACCACAGACCAGATTGACCATGGACTGGGTCTAACCAGAGTAATGGGTGTGGGTGCTTATGTACAAGCGGGCGAACCCTTGGCTATGGCCCATACGCGTGATCAGGCACAATTGAGCCTGCTAACTCAGGCACTGCAACAAGCAGTGACAGTCAGTGAGCAGCCACCAGCAACACAACCATTGGTCTATAAAACCGTTAAAACACAGGGAGTGACAGCATGAAACGAGCTATTATATTAGTACTCGATTCGCTCGGTATAGGAGCCAGCGCGGATGCCTCTGACTATGGTGATACGGATGCTGATACCTTTGGCCATATTGTGGAAGCATGTGCAGCTGGTAAAGCGGATAATAGCCAACGCCAAGGGCCCTTACAGATACCTAACCTGACCCGCTGGGGGTTGGTGGCAGCGGCAGAAGACAGCCGCAACAAAGCCCTACCTATCGCCAAAAGTGAGCAGGTTATTGGTGCTTATGGTTATGCCAAAGAACTAAGTGCAGGTAAGGATACACCCAGTGGGCATTGGGAGATCTGTGGTTTACCAGTGCCTTTTGCATGGGGCATGTTTCCCAGTGGCCCTGACTGTTTTCCGGCCGAACTATTAAAGACCCTGTGCCAACAAGCTGGCATTGCCGGTACTTTGGGTAACTGTCATGCCTCGGGCACCGAAATAATCAAGCAATATGGGCTTGAACACATGCGCACTGGCATGCCCATTTGTTACACCTCA